>NZ_JAUYQL010000044.1 GCF_030697305.1 Phenylobacterium sp.
TGGTCGTGGTCATGGATCACGTCGAGAAGTCCGGCGCGCCCAAGCTGCTCAAGGCCTGCACCCTGCCGCTGACCGGCGCCCGCGTGGTCGACCTGGTGGTCACCGACCTTGGCGTCTTCGACATCAATGGTGGACTGAAGCTCCTCGAGCGTGCGCCGGGCGTGTCGTTGGACGAGATCCGCGCCAAGACCGAAGCCGCGTTCGAGGCGATCGGCGGCTAGGCGAGCCTGCATCCGCGTCGCGAGCTCCTACGTATGAGCCTGCAAGGGGCGAAGGAGACGGCGATGCGACGGAATCTGTTGGCGATCACGGCGGGCCTGGCCCTGACCCTTGGCGGCGCGGCCGGCGCTGCGGCTCCGCTGAAGACCGCGATCTTCGCCGGCGGCTGTTTCTGGTCCGCCGAACACGACACCGAGCACCTGCCCGGCGTGACCAATGTGGTGGTCGGCTACTCCGGCGGCGCGCGCCTCAATCCCACCTACGGTAACCACGCCGGCCACCTGGAGGCGATCAAGGTCACCTACGATCCGGCCAAGACCAGCTACACCAAGTTGGTGGCCGGCTTCTTCCGCCACATCGACCCCACCGACCCAAACGGCCAGATCTGCGATCAGGGCGCGTCCTATCGCACGGCCGTGTTCGTCGCCAACGCCGACGAGCGGGCCAGCGCCGAGGCGGTGAAGACGCAGATCGGCAAGGTGCTGGGCAAGCCGGTGGCGACCCAGGTGCTGCCGGCCTCGACCTTCTGGCCGGCGGAGGCCTACCACCAGGACTATGCGCGCAAGAACCCTGTGGCCTACAACGCCTACCGCGTCGGCTGCGGTCGCGACCGGGCGATCAAGGCGGTGTGGGCGGGCCGTTGAGCGCTGCGCGCGGACGCGGCGCGAAACCCTCGCCGATGAAGATCTCGGCGCGGCGCGAGCGCTTGCGGTCCAGCCGCACGCCGACGAACTCCTGCCCCGACACCCGCGTGAAGTCGCCGACCATCCTGTCCCGATAGGTCTGCTCCAGGCTGACGGCGAGCACGCGCGCGCCATTGGCCCGGTTGAGCGGGGCGGTGGTCTCGGCCTGGTTCTGCGGCGTCGCCTCCAGCAGCCAGATGGTCAGCGGCGGGGCGTCGGGACGGCGCAGGTAGTCGCGCGCATAGTAGGCCATGGCGTTGTAGAGGAAGCGATTGTTGACCGCGATCGCGGTCAGGCCATGCTCCGACCGGGCGCGCTCGATCACCGCATCGGTCATCTGCGACCAGCCCTTGGCCCGCTTGAAGCTGTTGGCCATGCCCATGGCCTCGGCGGTGTGCGGGGCCACGCACCAGACCCAAAACAGCATCGCCAGCACGGCCTGCAGGATCACCGCCGCGGCCAGCCAGCGGCGCGCCCGCCAGCGCAGCAGCCAGGCCGCGGCCAGCACCGCGCCCGGCAGATAGGCCGCGCCGGACCAGTTGGCGTTGGCCCGGCTGATGAAGGCCTGGGTGGCGACGATCAGCAGCGGCGGTAGGGCGAAGCAGAGCAGCAGAACGTCTTCCCGCGTCAGCCGCCGCCGGGCCGCCAGGACCACGGCGCCGCCGATCAGCACGGCGAACGGGATCGGCCCGAACACCCCGAACTGGGAGGTCAGGAAGTCGAGAAGCTCCGCTGCATTGAATAGCTGGCGCCCGCCCCAGGCGGCGTTGGCGGCGGTGTGCTGCACGGTGGCGAAGTGATGGGCGGCGTTCCAGGCGATGTTGGGCGCCAGGATCAGGGCGAACGCGGCGAGGCCTGCACCGATCGTCGGCCAGCCCCATACCGCGCGGGCCTGGCGCGAGACGCTGAGGTGTAAAGCCAGGCCAATCACCGCATAGAGCGCGGCATATTTGCTAAGGAAGGCCAGCCCCAGCGTCGCGCCACAGGCCGCCGCAGCCAGCAGTCGGCCACGGGAATGCTCCGTGGACTGAAGGCTGACATAGGACCACAGGAACAGGCCCAGGAAGAACAGCAGCGGCGCATCGGTGGCGATGATCGCAGCCGAGAGCTGGATGCCCGGCATCAGGGCGTAGAAAGCCGCGCCGGCCAGGGCTGTCGGTGGGCCGTAAAGTTTGCGCCCGACCGCATAGACCGCCAGCGCGGCGCCTGCGTGGTAGAACGGCGAAGCGAACCTGACCCAGGGCTCGGCGTCGCCGCCGATCGCCGTGGTCGCCCAGATGGTCCAGGCGATCATCGGCGGTTTGGAATAGTAGCCGAAGTCCAGCGCCCGCGACCAAAGCCAGTATTGGGCTTCGTCCGGATAAAGGTCGAGGGGCGTGGCGAACAGCACCAGCAGGCGGACCAGCGTCAGCCCAACGACCAGCGCCGCGACCGTGCGCCATCCGAGATCCCGGGCGCGCGGCTGTGTCACGGCGTCAGGCAACTCGCGCTCCTATATCGGGCAGCCATGCTCGCCTCCTGAGCGTAGTGCGGCTACGGCGCCACAGTGCTCGCGGGAGGCGCGACACGCATAGCCGACTTCATCAAAATGTCGCCACCGAATGCGATTGGCGGCGACTGTACGACATGGGCGCGCGTGGCTAGGTGGGAAGCCGCCGCGTGCGCCGGATCATCTTGGGGACGCACAATGAAATCCAGATTGAGCCGCGCGCTCTGCGCGACGACGGTGCTCGCTTGGGCGATGTCCAGTGCAGCGTTCGCCCAGGAGATCACCGGCTCCTTGCGGGGTCAGGTGACAGATGAAAGCGGCGCGGCGGTGGCCAACGCCACGGTCACCGTGACCCACGTGCCGACCGGCTCGGCGATCACCCAGGTGACCGGCGGCGAAGGGCTGTACTCGGCGCGGGGCCTGCGCGCCGGCGGACCCTACCGCGTGCGGGCGACGGCGCCAGGCTTCGAGGCGAGCACGGTGTCGGTCGGTGCGATCGGCGTCGGCGACGCGGCTAACGTCGACGTGGCGCTGTCGCGTACGGGTTCAGAGGTGGACGAGGTTGTGGTGACCGCCGCGGCGGTCGCGGCGCCCACCGGCGGGCCGGGCATCAACCTGTCGTCCGCCGACATCGAGGCGCTGCCGTCGATCAGCCGCGACCTGAAGGACCTGGTGCGGCTGGACCCCTTCGCGACCCTCGATCCGACCAATGCGGACGCGCTGTCGTTCGCCGGCTCCAACACCCGGTTCAACCAGTTGACCATCGACGGGGTGCGCCAGAACGACGACTTCGGGCTCAACGGCAACGGCTATCCGACCCAGCGTTCGCCGGTGTCCCTGGAGGTCATCGAGGCGGTCAACGCCTCCGCGGCGCCCTATAGCGCGATCAACAACGGCTTCATCGGCGGCCAGATCAACGGCGTGACCAAGGCGGGCGGCAACGAATTCCACGGCTCCATCTACGGCGACAAGACCGGGCGCGACTGGCAGGGCGAGACCGTGCGCGGCGCGCGCGCCGGCTTCGAGTTCTCGGAGAAGACCTGGGGCGTCACCCTGGGCGGGCCGATCATCCGCGACCGGCTGTTCTTCTTCGCCGGCTACGAGAAGTTCCACGGCGAACTGGGCTTCGACGAAGGCCCGTTCGACGCCGGCAAGTCGTCATCGATCCCGCGCATCAGCACGTCCGCGGTGGACACCTTCCGCGCCGCGACCAAGTCGGTCTACGGCTACGATCCCGGCGGGTACGTCGCCGGCGCCTTCCCGGTCGAGGACGAGAAGTGGTTCGCCAAGCTGGACTGGAACCTGAGTGACAGCCATCGCCTGACGCTGGCCTATCAGAACACCCTGGGCAATTCGCTGAATGGCTCGGTGAGCTCGGTCACCGTCAACGGCAATTCGGTCACCCAACCGCGCCTGGCCCTGACTACGAACCAGTACAACAAGATCGAGGAGCTGACGGCCTACCGCGTGCAGCTCAACTCCGACTGGACTGAGAACCTCTCTACCGAGCTGCGCTACGGCTTTAAGGAGACCGACACCCAGCAGCTGCCGCTGGGCGGTCTGAGCGTCGGCGAGACCACGGTGAGGGTCGCCGACCTGCCGGGTGTCGTAACGCCGGGGGCAGGCTTACCGGAGATCCGGTTCGGGGCGGACATCAACCGCCATGACAACTACCTGAACGTGAAGCTGAACGTCTTCGAGGGACTGGCCCGCTACCGCGCCGGCCCGCACGAGGTGCTGGTGGGCGTGCGCTCCGAAACCGACGAAGCGTTCAACGTGTTCGTCGCCAACTCGCAGGGCAGCTACGCCTTCGCCACCTACGCCGACTTCCTGGCCAGGCGCGCCAGCGGCTTCACCCTGACCGGCGGCGTCGATCCGACGGCCGGCACGGTACCGGCCACCCTGGGCACCGCCCGCAAGGGTGTCGGCCAGTTCGAATACCGGCTGTCCAGCGTCTACGCCGAGGACCGGTTGCAGGTGACCGACACCTTCGACATCACCGCCGGCATCCGGTTCGACTGGTACAACATGGACGACGTGCCGACGTTCAACGCGGCGTTCCTGTCGCGCAACGGGTTCTCCAACCAGCAGAACCTCGACGGGATGAACATCCTGCTGCCGCGGGTGAGCTTCAACTGGGAGCCGGCGTCGAACTGGAAGGTCACCGGCGGTCTGGGTCGCTTCTCGTCCACGGGCCTGAACGTGTGGGTGTCGAACGCCTTCTCGAACAACGGCGTCAATCAGACCAACGCCATCTGCACCAACCCCGTGCTGACCAATGTCGACCTGACCAAGGTCCCGGTCGGCTGCACCTTCACGCCCGGCAACGGCAACACCAACGTCATCGACCCGACGCTGGCCATTCCCAGCGTCTGGAAGGCCAACCTGTCGCTGGCCTACAACTTCGACCTCGGCCGGTTCGGCAACGACTGGCTGGTGCAGCTCGACCTGTTGAAGGTGATCAACGAGAACAGCCTCTACTGGCGCGATCTCCGCGCCGTACAGACCGGCGTCGCCCCGGACGGCCGGCCGGTCTACTCACGCGGCACGGTTGGCACGACCACCGGCAACGAGAGCGACTTCATGCTCTCGAATCTCGACAAGGGTGGCGCGGAGGTCTGGGCGATCGGTATCGGCAAGCAATGGAACGAAGGCCTGTTCGACGGCCTGACCGCGAAGTTC
Organism: Phenylobacterium sp.; assembly: GCF_030697305.1. Classification (GTDB taxonomy): domain Bacteria; phylum Pseudomonadota; class Alphaproteobacteria; order Caulobacterales; family Caulobacteraceae; genus Phenylobacterium. Next base: position 5,074 of record NZ_JAUYQL010000044.1, read on the forward strand.
ATTTACGCCCAGACGCATGCCGAAGACGCCAACCCGATGACCAGCTCGATCGCGTTTTCGAGCTACACGCGCTTCGGGACCCAGGATCCGGAACGTCCGCCGGCGGCGACCTCCGACTATGAGGAGCGCGACCGTTTCAGCTTCGATCTGGCCTATTCGCGGAAGTTCTTCGGCGACAACAAGACCTCGATCCGCATGTACGCCCAGAAGCGGACCGGGCTGCCGTTCAGCTACACCTTCGCCAACAGCCGCACCGGCAACTTCGACAACGACTTCGGCTACGCGGCGTCCAGCTATTCGGGCCGCCAGGCGACCTCGAATGCGCTGTTCTATGTGCCCACGGCCAACGATCCGCGCGTTCGATACGCGCCCGGCTTCGACGTGAACGCCTTCAACGCGTTCCTGCAAAGCAGCGGCCTGGCGGGCTTCGCGGGCGGCATCGCCGCGCGCAACGCCTTCACCAACCCCGACGTGATGACCGTGGACATGCGGTTCAGCCAGGAACTGCCGGCGTTCCTCCCGAGCGGCGCCAAGATCGAGGTGTTCATGGATGTCGAGAACCTCGGCAACCTGCTGAACGACGAGTGGGGCGTGCTGGAGCAGTACGACTTCCTGAAGGCCGTGCCGGTGGTGAACGTCACCTGCAACACCGCGGTCGGCGGACCCACGGTGAACTGCGGAACGCCAGGCGCCTTCTACACCTACAGCGGCACCGGCGTGGGCGGGGCCTTCGCGGCTCCGCTGAAGCCGTTCCTGTTCCCGTCCCAGTCGCTGTGGCAGATCAAGCTGGGGGCCAAGTTCAAGTTCTGATCCTGCGCAGGCCGGCGCTGCGCGCTTGACGCGGGGCGTCGCCACGCCCATCTGCGCGCGTCCAGCGACGAAGGATCCCATGAGCCTGACCGTACCCGCAGAGTGGGCCCCGCACCGGGCGATGTGGCTGGGTTTTCCCAGTCATGGCGAGCTCTGGGAGGAGGACCTGGAGCCCGCGCAGCAGGAAGTGGCGGCGCTCGCCCGCGCCCTGGCAGGGCCCGGTCGGGAGCGCGTGCGTCTGCTCGCCGGATCGCCCGAGGGGCTGGTCGCTGCGCGCGCGCTGCTAGGCGACGTCGTCGGCATTGAGATCGTCGAAGGCGCTTTCGGCGACATCTGGCTGCGCGATACCGGGCCGATCTTCGCGCAAGGCCCAAAGGGGTTGGAGGCGCGCGCCTTCCGCTTCAACGGCTGGGGCGGCAAGTACGTGCTGGACGACGACGACACCGTGGCGGCCCAGATCGCGGCGGCGTCGGGCGCGCCGCTCGCCGCCCATGATTTTGTGCTGGAAGGCGGGGCGCTGGACCACGACGGCGCCGGGACGGTGCTGACCACCCGTCAGTGCCTGCTCAATCCGAATCGCAATCCGGGCTGGGACGACGCCCAGGCCGAGACGGCGCTGGCCCAGGCGCTCGGCGCCAAAACCGTGCTGTGGCTGGGCGAGGGCCTGCGCGCCGACCACACCGACGGCCATGTGGACAATCTTGCGCGCTTCGTTGCGCCCGGCGTGGTCGCAGCGCCCGTGGCCTGGGGCCGCGGCGATCCCAACGCCGACGCCTACAACGACGCCGCCTCGCGTCTGGCCGGCATGACCGACGCGCAGGGGCGTCCGATCCAGGTCATGCGCATCCCATCGCCGGGCTGGATCGACAGTCCGGAAGGCGGGCCGGCGCCGGCCTCGCACATGAATTTCGTCATCGCCAACGCAGCGGTGATCGTGCCGATCTACGAGGCCCGGCCGGGCGAACTGGTGGTGCAAGCGCTGGAAGCCCTGTTCCCCGACCGCGCGGTCATCGGCCTGCCGTCGCGCGCCATCCTCACCGGCGGCGGCTCGTTCCACTGCATCACCCAACAGGAGCCCGCCTGATGGCGAGATCCATCCGCGTCGCCGCGATCCAGGCGTCCTTCGGCGAGGACCTGCAGGCCAACATCGCGCGCACCGCCGAACTGATCCGCGAGGCGGCTGCGCAAGGCGCGCAGGTGATCCTGCCGCCGGAGCTGTTCCAGGGACCGTACTTCTGCGTCGCCCAGGAGGAACGCTGGTTCGCCCAGGCCCACCCCTGGCGCGAGCACCCGTGCGTCACCGCCTTGGCGCCGCTGGCGGCCGAGCTTGGCGTGGTGCTGCCGATCTCGATCTTCGAGCGCGAGGGCCCGCACTACTTCAACAGCCTGGTGATGGCCGACGCCGACGGCAGCCTGCTCGGCGTCTATCGCAAGAGCCATATCCCCGACGGGCCGGGCTATATGGAGAAGTACTATTTCCGTCCCGGCGACACCGGCTTCCGCGTCTGGGACACCCGCTTCGGGCGGCTCGGCGTCGGCATCTGCTGGGACCAGTGGTACCCGGAGTGCGCGCGAGCGATGGCGCTGATGGGCGCTGAGGTGCTGCTCTATCCCACAGCCATCGGCTCGGAGCCTCACGATCCCAGCCTGGACACCGCCGCGCCGTGGCGCCGCGCCATGCAGGGGCACGCGGTCTCCAATGTGATCCCCGTGGTCGGCGCCAACCGCACCGGCTTCGAGCCGTGGGAGGGGTATCCCAACGGCGGCCAGAGCTTCTATGGGTCGAGCTTCATCGCCGATCACCGGGGTGACTTGGTCGCCGAGCTCGGACGGACGGACGAGGGGGTGATCACGGCCAGCTTCGACCTTGAGCACCTGGCCACCCACAGGGCCGCGTGGGGATTCTTCCGCGACCGCCGGCCGGATCTCTACCGCTCGCTAGTCGATCCCCGGCCGGCCTGATCGCGCTAGCGCACGACCGTCAAACCGTTCTTCACGACGGTGACGCCACGCGCCTTCACGTGCACCTCGAACGAGATCTCCTTGCCGTCGCGCCACAGGTCGATGGTGAAAACGTCGCCAGGATAGACCGGCGACGACCAGCGAAGCTGGTGGCTGGCCATCTGATCGGTGTCGTAATCCAGCATCGCCTGCAGAACGGCGCGACAGGTGATCCCGAACGTGCACAGCCCATGCAGGATCGGCCGGTCGAAGCCCGACACGCGAGCCGCCTCTGGGTCGATATGCAGCGGGTTGGTGTCACCGCTCAGCCGGTAGATTGCGCACTGGTCCGGCCGCGTGGCGATCTCGATCGTCTTGTCGGGCGCGCGAGTCGGCGTCGGGTGCGGCTTGGGCGCGCCTTCCGAGGGGCCGCCGAAGCCGCCGTCAGCGCGGGCGAACGAGGACGTGGTGAGCGTCACAACCTTCTCGCCCGCAGCGTCGGTCCACACCGACTCGTTGAACAGAATGGCGCCCTTGTCCTTGCCTTTATCGATGGCGCCGGTGACGCCGCCGGTCACGGTGAAGGCGCCCGAGGGCGGCAGAGGCCGGTGAAGTTCGACCTTCTGTTCGCCGTGCAGGACGGCGGTGTAGTCGAGGGTGGTTTCGCGCGAACCGGGCGAAGCGGAGCTGTTCGCGGGCGGCCAGAAACCGCCATTGGCGGTAGCCAGCACGGTGACGGCGCTGGGCAGCACCTTCAGCCGCTTCTCATAGACGAAGTCCAGTTCCTGCTCGTTCAGCGGATCGGCGCCCATGCCGACGCCCACGGCGTACAGCATCACGTCCTTCTCGACGTAGCTGAAGGTCTTCGGCGCGGACTTCTGCTGCAGGATGTCGGGGTAGTAGATCGGCATGAGGTTTCCTCTGACCCGGCGACCGCATCTGACGGCGGGCTCGTTGGGCGACATTGGAGCCGCTGAACCCCGGCGGCGCAAGACGACGCTTACAGCGACGTTTGCCGCTCGCGCGTCGATCAGTTAGAAGCGCGGAATCTTGCCCGACCGCCCGCTTTCCGGCGGCTATTTCGAAGGCTTTCCCATGGATGTGACCCCAGCGCCCGTCAACGGCGAGATCTCCGGCAACGTGCTGTTCTACACAAAGCCAGAACCGCTGAGCCGCGACCTGCACGGCAAGCTCGGCGTGAAGGGCGTGGAGGGGCCGTTCGCCTTCGCCAGCAAGGCTCACGCGGTGCCGCTGACCGTCGGTGAATTCCAACTGGCCGCAGTGACCGGCCCGATCATCTTCGTCGGCGACGAGAAGCTTCCGATCGCGGTGATGGGCCTGCGCGCCGACGAGAACATCTTCCTCAAGCCGGACGGTTCGTTCGAAGCGGGCATCTATGTGCCGGCCTACATCCGCCGCTACCCGTTCGTGTTCGCCAACGACGACCAGAACGGCCAGATGGTGCTGTGCATCGATCGCGCCTCGAGCTTGATCGTCGAGGGCGGCGAGGCCGCGTTCTTCGACGAGAAGGGCGAGCCGACCGACTACACCAAGACCTGCATCGAGTTCTGCAACAACTACGAGATGGAGCGCCAGCGCACGACGAACTTCGTCCAGCTGCTGCGCGCGCTCGACCTGTTCGAGCCGAAGGTCGCCAACTTCCAGGGGATGAACCCGGACGGGACGCTGAGCGAGCCGCAGAAGATCGCCGACTATTTCGGCGTGTCCGAAGAAAAGCTCGGCAAGCTCTCGCCCCAGCAACTGGCGGAACTGCGCGACAACGGCGCTCTGCCGCAGATCTACGCCCACTTGCAATCGCTGGTCGGCTGGGACCGGCTGGTGGCGCTGGCCATGGCCAAGGACACCCTGGCGCAGGCCCAATCGCCGTCTCCCGCCAACGCCTGAGGCTAGCGGGAGAAGACACTCCGGGTCAGACACGAGAAGACCAGGCGGCCGGCTTCGTCCAACAGGTCGTGCTGGGCGATGACGATGCCCTTGCCGTCGCCCACCGGATCCTTGGCCATGACCGTCATGCGGCCGCGCAGGGTTTCGCCGGCGGGCGGATTGCGCATCCAGCGCACGGCGTCGACGCCCAGCCGCTTGGTCTGCGGCCAGGCGGCGCCCGCGGCGGCGTCCAGTCGGCTCCAGATCGCATAGACCATGGCGTCGGGCGCGCCGTGCTCGACCCCCCATCCGGGCGTGAACGCCTCGATGAAGGCCGCCAGGGCCGCCGGCTCTACGGGCGCGGAGCCCAGGTGGACCACCTGGCCGATCTGAATGTCGTCGAAAGGCGCAGGCAATGGACGCTCCCTGATGATCGAACGTGATTCGAGGATCATGGCGGCGCGGCGGGTGAAGTCGAGCAGGCTTTGCGCCACGAGGTCCTGGCCGCCATATAGGGGCCGACCTGCAGGAGCGCCGACGGCCAAATGACGCGATTGTTCGCAAGCCTGGCGGCCACCGCGATTGTTCTCGGCGCTCTGGCCTGTGGACCCGCTCAAGCCGCCCCCGTCGACACCGGTCATCTGGTCGCCGAACTGGTCAGCGCCCAGACCAGCGTCTCGCCGGGCGGGACGGTGCGCGTCGCGCTGCGCCAGAAAATTGACAAGCGCTGGCACACCTATTGGCGCAACTCCGGCGATTCCGGCGAGGCCACCACGCTGGCCTGGACGCTGCCTCAGGGGTGGAGGGCCGGCGAGATCGTCTGGCCCGCACCGAGCCGCCAGCCCACCGGACCGCTGATGAACTACGGCTATGCGGGCGAGGTGCTGCTGCCGGTGGTCCTGACCGCGCCCGCGCAGACGCGCCCCGGCGACGTTGCGAAACTCTCGGTCGAGGCGAATTTCCTGGTCTGCGAGGAGATCTGCATTCCGGAACAGGCGACGCTGACCCTCGAGCTACCGGTGACCGCGACGCCGGCCGCCGCCGATCCGCGCTGGGGCGCCGCGATCGCGCGCGCCGTCGCCGATGCGCCGAAGCCCGCCGGACTCGCCGCCGTCTTCGCGCCGCAGGGCGAGAAGGTGGCGTTGGCGGTCACGGGGCCCGCGCTGGCGGGTACGGCTGGCTCAGGCGCCTATTTCTATCCGTTCGAGCGGACGGTGATCGACCACGCGCAGCCCCAGCCGGCGGAACTCGGGGCTCAGGGCCTAACGCTGACGCTGACCCCGGGGACGGCGTTCCAGGGCGGCGCCTCGCCTGCAAGCCTGGCCGGCGTGCTGTCGGTGGACGGCCGCGCATACGAGATCACGGCGACGCCTGGCCCAGCTCCAGCCGATGCGGCGGGCCTGGGCGCGCCGAAGCTCGCGGCCCCTGCGGCGGGGCCTGGCCTCGGATTGCCGTTGGCGGCGGCCTTTGCACTGCTCGGCGGACTGTTGCTGAACCTGATGCCCTGCGTGTTTCCGGTGCTGGCGATGAAGGCCGCGTCGTTGGCCGGTCATGCGCACGAGCCGGCGCAGGCGCGGCGACAGGGCGTAGCCTATGGCCTGGGCGTGCTGGCGACCTTCCTGGCGCTGGCCGGCGCGTTGATCGCCCTGAAGATGGCGGGGGCGGCGATCGGCTGGGGATTCCAGTTGCAGTCGCCGCCGGTGGTCGCGGCGCTGGCGCTGTTGATGCTGGCCGTGGCGCTTAATCTGTCGGGCGTATTCGAAGTCGGTTCGTCGTTGCAGGGCGTCGGCGCGCCGCTCGCCGCGCGTAGCGGGACCGCGGGCGCGTTTCTCACCGGGGCGTTGGCCGTGGTCGTCGCCGCGCCCTGCACCGCGCCGTTCATGGCGCCGGCGCTGGGCTGGGCGCTGACCCAGGGCCCTGTGGCGGCGCTCAGCGTCTTCCTGGCGTTGGGGCTTGGGTTCGCCACGCCGTTCGTCGCCATCGCCTTCGCGCCGGCTTTGCTGGCGAGGCTGCCGCGTCCAGGCGCGTGGATGGAGATGCTGCGCCGTGTGCTGGCGTTCCCGATGTACGGAGCGGCCGCCTGGCTCGCCTGGGTCCTGGCGCTGCAAGCCGGCGATACGGCGCTGGCCGGCCTGCTGGCGGCCGCGGTCGCCCTGGCGTTCGCCGGCTGGCTGGCCGGCCATGCGCAGCGCCGTCGGATGGCGGGGAAAGCCGCGAGCGGTTTCACCGGCCTGGCGTTGGCGGCCTGCGCGGCGGCCCTCGCCCTGGCGCTCTGGCCAGCGCTGCACGATGTCGCGCCAGCGTCTCAGGCGAGCGCCGGCGGGTCGGGTGCGCCTTATGAAGCCTATTCCCCGCAACGCCTGGCTCAGGCGCGCGCCGAGGGGCGGCCGGTGTTCGTCAATTTCACCGCCGCATGGTGCGTGACGTGTCAGGTGAATGAGCGCGTCGCCCTGTCGCGCGCTGCTGTCGCCCAGGCCTTTGCGCGCACCGGCGCGGTCTATCTGAAAGCCGACTGGACGCGGAAGGACGCGGAGATCGCCGCGGAACTTGGCCGCTATGGCCGCGCCGGCGTGCCGCTGTATCTGATGTACGACGCCAAGGGCGGCGCGCCGCGCATCCTGCCGCAAATCCTCACCGAGGGCGGGGTGATCCGCGCCCTGGACCGCGCCAAGAAGGGCTGACTAGACCGGCGGGCGCGGCGGCGAGGTGATCACCTCGACGTTGTCGTTGAGCAGGTAGACGAGGTCCTGCAGCGCCTGGACGCGGTCGTTACCGCTGGCCGCGGTGACCGCCTGGAGTTTCAGCGGCAGGTCCTCGGAGATCCCTTTCAGGATGCACTTGAGGTCGCCGTCCGTGCCGCGCTCGCGCAGGGTCACGTGGCCCTTCATGTCCAGGTCGCTGAGCTCCTTGATCCGCTGGGCGAAGTCGCCGGGCAGGGGCTTGTTCTTCTCCGCGGCGCCGGCCTCGCCGCGCAGGCGGGTTGCGCGCGCGACGATGTCGGCGAACAGCGGCTCGTAGGCGACGGCGCCGGCGGGCGCGCTCGGCTCGGGACTGAGCGGCGCTGGCGTCGCGGCGCCGGGCGTGGCGGCGGCCAGCCAGAGCACGGCGGTCACGGCGAGATCTGCGCAGGACATGAGGGAACGCCTTCCATCCGAGGAACGAGACTTCCAATCCCGCATTTGCTACCGCCGCATGGTAAACGCCAGCCTAGCGGGAACGCATTCGCCCATGTCCGACGCCAAGGCCGCCTGGGCCGAGCTCGCCCGCACCGCCGCCCATGACGGGCGGTCCCGCATCGAAAGCCTGTTCGCCGGCGACCCGGCGCGGCTGGACCGCCTGACCTTCGACGCCGCCGGTCTGCACGTCGACCTGTCGAAGCAACCCTGGTCGCAAGCTGGGGTCGAGGCCGCGATCGGCCTCGCCCGCGCCGCCGACGTCGAAGGCGCGCGGACGCGGCTGATCGCCGGCGACGTGGTCAACACCTCCGAGGGCCGCGCCGCCCAGCACATGGCGCTGCGTGCGCCGGCCGGCGCGCGGTTCGAGGTTGCGGGGGAGGCGGTGTCGCCCCTGGTCGACGCCGGTCGCGCCACCATGTGGCGGTTCGTCGATGAGATCCGTTCGGGCGCGCGCGCCGGGGCCGGGGGGGCGCCGTTCCGCGCTGTGGTGCACATCGGCATCGGCGGGTCGGACCTGGGGCCGCGGCTCGTGTGGGAGGCGCTGGCTCCCATCGAGCCGGACATCGACCTGCGGTTCGCGGCCAATGTCGATCCGTCGGAGATGAGCGCCGCCCTGGCCGGGCTGAACCCGCAGGACACGCTGGTCGTCGTGGTCTCCAAGACCTTCACCACGCAAGAGACGCTGGCCAACGCCGAGATCGCCCGCGCGTGGCTGCGCGCGAGCCTGGGCCACGCGGGCGACGCCCATCTTGTGGCGGTGTCCGCCGCGCCCGCTGTCGCCCAGGCGTTCGGCGTGCCGGCCGACCAGGTGTTCGCCTTCTGGGACTGGGTCGGTGGGCGCTTCTCCGTGTGGTCTGCGGTGGGCCTATCGTGCGCCATCGCGCTTGGGCACGAGATCTTCCAGCACTTCCTCGCCGGCGCGGCGCAGATGGACGCGCACTTCGCCTCTGCGCCTTTGGAGGAGAACCTGCCGGTGATGCTGGCGCTGGCGCACGTGTTCAACCGCAACGGCCTGGGGCGCACCGTCCGCGCCGTCGTCCCCTATGCGCGGCGGCTGCGCCTGCTGCCGGATTTCCTCCAACAGCTAGAGATGGAGTCCAACGGCAAGCGGGTCGACGCCGTCGGACGGCCCGTCGCGCAGGCCACCGCCGCAGCGGTGTTCGGCGGCGCCGGGACCAACGTCCAGCACGCCTTCTTCCAGCTCCTGCACCAGGGGACGGACGTGATCCCGGTGGACATCGTCGCCGTGCATCGCGCTCGCGACGACAGCGAAGGGCGGCAGGCCAAGCTGCTGGCCAACGCCGTCGCCCAGGCCGAGGCGTTGATGGTCGGTCGCACCGAGGCTGACGTGCGCCAGCAACTTCAGGCGCAAGGCGCCGCGCAATCGCAGATCGATGCGCTGGCTCCGCAGCGCGCCTTCCCGGGCGACCGTCCGTCGAGTTTCATCCTGCTGGAGCGGCTGACGCCCGAGACCCTGGGGGCGTTGATCGCGCTCTATGAGCACAAGACCTTCGTCGAGGGCGTGCTGTGGGGGATCAACAGCTTCGACCAGTGGGGTGTGGAGCTGGGCAAGAGCCTGGCCGGCCGGGTCTTGGCCGAACTGGAGGGCGGGCCGAGCGGCACGCACGATCCGTCGACGGCGGCGCTGATCCGTCGCCTGAAGGACTAGGCCCGCCCCAAGGGACTCGTTTTCTTCACAAACCGCGACTATAGAGGCGCGCATGTTTTCGCGCGCGCATCATGGCCATCACCATCCGACCCGCTTCGGCGGGGGCGGCCGGGATCGCATGCGCTGACGCGACTTCCCCGAGCTTCGCCCCCCGCCCGCTGGGACGGGGCTTAGGCGAACGCGCAAGGCTCCATCCCTCCGGCCCGCCCATGCAGACTGGACCATCCGATGGATTTCGACGCCCCTCCAAACCTGAGACGCCGCGGCTTGCCGGCCCCTGGCGCATGGACTAAGCGCGCGCCATGACCGACGACCCCGCACAGACGGCCGCAAGGCCGCAGGCCCGCGCCCCGCGCGGCTTCAACGACCGGCGCGCCCGCGACCTGCTGGGCGAGCGCCGCCTGCTGGCCGCGGTGACCTCGGTCTATGAACGCTATGGCTTCGAGCCCCTGGACACCGGCGCGTTCGAGTACGCCGACGCGCTGGGCAAGTTCCTGCCTGACGCCGATCGCCCGAACGAGGGCGTGTTCTCGCTACAGGACGACGACGATCAGTGGATCGCGCTGCGCTATGACCTGACCGCGCCCCTGGCCCGTTTCGCGGCCCAGAACTGGGAGACGCTGCCCAAGCCGTTCCGGCGCTACGCTGCCGGGCCGGTGTGGCGCAACGAGAAGCCTGGCCCGGGCCGATTCCGGGAGTTCGTCCAGTGCGACGCGGACACCGTGGGCTCTGCGCGACCTGAAGCCGACGCCGAGATCATCGCCATGGCGGTGGAGGGTCTGGCCGCGGCGGGGCTGCCGGCCGACGCCTATGTGATCAAGATCAACAACCGCAAACTGCTCAACGGCGTGCTGGCCGCCGCCGGCGTGCGTGACGAGGGCCAGAAGCTGGCGGTGCTGCGCGCGGTGGACAAGCTGGACCGCCTGGGCGCGGAAGGCGTGCGCCTGCTGCTGGGCGAAGGGCGGCTGGACGAGTCGGGCGCGTTCACCAAGGGCGCCGGCCTGGCGCCGGCCGCTGTGGACTCGGTGGTCGCCTTCACTGAAGCCGGTGGCGGCGTCCGCTCGCAGGTGCTGGACCGCCTGTCGCAAGTCATCGGCGGTTCGGAGGAGGGCGAGGCGGGCCTGCAGGAATTGGCCGCCATCGATCGCGCGCTCGCCGGACTGGGCGTGGCCGAGGCGGCCGCGACCTTCGATCCGTCGGTGGTGCGCGGCCTGGAGTACTACACCGGCCCCGTGTTCGAGGCCGAGCTGCTGCTACAGACCCTGGACGAGAAGGGCGATGCGATGCGCTTCGGCTCGATCGGCGGCGGCGGGCGATACGACGATCTAGTGGCGCGGTTCACCGGCCAGCAGACCCCGGCCACCGGCTTCTCGTTCGGGGTGTCGCGGTTGTCAGCGGCGCTGCGCGCGGCCGGTCGCGACGGGGCGGCGGACGCCCGCGGGCCCGTGGTGATAATCAACTTCGACGCGGCCCGGATGGGCGACTACTTCGCGATGGCGGGCGAGCTTCGGGCCGCCGGCATACCGACCGAGGTCTATCTCGGAACCTCCGGCATGCGCCCGCAGATGAAGTACGCCGACCGCAGGCTGTCGCCCGCCGCGGTGATCGTCGGCGAGGACGAGTTCCAGGCCGGCACGGTGACCATCAAGGATCTGGATCTGGGCCGCCAGTTGTCCGCCGGCGTCACCGACAACGCCGCCTGGCGCGAGCAGCGGCCGGGCCAGCTGAACGTGCCGCGCGACCAACTGGTCGCGGAGATCCGCCGCATCCTTGGGGCCGCGTCGTGAGAGTCGAGCCCACGGTCCCCGGCCAGGCCCTGGCCGCCATCCGCGCGCCGATCCTGGCGGCTGGCGCCGAATCCGTCGACGCGCCGATCCTGCAGCCGCTGGGCCTGCTGCTCGATCTGGCCGGAGAACAGATGCGTGCGCGTCTGTTCGTGGTGCAATCGGAGGGCGGCGCGGAATCCTGCCTGCGCCCCGATTTCACCGTGGCTATCGCGCGACAGCACCTGGAGCGTGGGGCCGCCGCGGGTCGCTACGCCTACGAGGGCGTCGCCTTCCGCGCGGCGATCGGTGAGACCACGCCTGAAGAGTTCCTGCAGATCGGGCTCGAGCGTTTCGAGGTCACCCAGGCCGATATCGTCGGCTCTGACGCGGAAACCGTCGCCCTCGCCTGGCGCTGTGCGGTCGCAGGCGGGCGGTCGGACCTGACGCTCTGGCTCGGCGACGTCGGCCTGTTCGCAGCCTTCATCGACGGCATGAACCTGCCTGAGGCCTTGGCCGGGCGGCTGAAGCGCGCCGCTGGCCGGCCGCGGCTGATGCAGGCCGAGCTCGCCCGCGCCGGAAGCGACGCCGCGCCTGCTCCTGGCGGCCAGCTCACGGGCATGCTGTCGCAGCTCGCGCCGGCCCAGGCCGCCGAACTGCTGGAAGAGGTCTGGTCGCTGGCGGGCATCGAGCCGGTGGGCGGGCGTGGACCGGCGGAGATCGCCCAGCGGCTGGTGCGCCGCGCCCAAGCCGCCGAGGCGCCGTCGCTGACCCCTGCCCAGGCCGATTCGATCCGCCGTTTCCTCGCGGTGTCGGAAGAGCCCGCTTCAGCGTTTGCCTTGGCGCGCGCCGCGGCGGAGCCCGCAGGCGCGAGTTTCCGTCAGGCCATGGAAGCCTGGGAGTCCCGACTTCGGGCGCTTGAGGCCTTGGGGGTGCCGACTGACCGACTGCGCTTCGCCACCGCGCTGGGGCATGCGTTCGACTACTATGATGGCCTCACCTTCGAGATCCGCAGCGAGGCGCTGGGGGCCGACCGGGCGCTGGCGGTTGGCGGTCGCTACGACGGGCTGATGGCCAGGCTGGGCGACGCCGGTCAGACGCGCGCCATAGGCTGCATGGTCCGCCCCTGGCGCGCCTTTGCTGGAGGTGAGGCGTGAGCGAACCCCTGATCATCGCCGTGGCGTCCAAGGGGCGCCCGAAAGAGCAGGTCGAGGCCTGGCTCGCCGACTGCGGGCTGGATCTGCAACTGGTCGGTGGTTCTCGCGGCTACATCGCGTCCTTGAAGGGCATGCCTGGCGTGCAGGTCCGCCTGCTGTCGGCCTCAGATATCGCCGACGCGCTCGACGCTGGCGAAGTCCACCTGGGGATCACCGGCGAGGACCTTCTCCGCGAACGTGGCCAGGACATCGACCAGCGGCTGCTGATGCTGCGGGCGTTGGGCTTCGGCCGCGCGGACCTGGTGGTCGCGGTCCCCAAGAGCTGGCTCGACGTCGACACCATGGCCGATCTGGAGGAAGTGGCGCACGAGTTCCTGGCGCGCACCGGCCGACGGATGCGGGTGGCGACCAAGTACGTGGTCCAGACCCGCGCCTATTTCGCGCGGCACGGGGTTTCCGACTACCGGATAACCGAGTCTGGTGGCGCGACTGAAGGCGCACCTGCGTCGGGCGGCGCCGAGCTCATCGTCGACATCACCACCACTGGCGCGACGCTGAACGCCAACGGGTTGAAGGTGCTCGAGGACGGCCTGATCCTGAAAAGCCAGTTCCAGCTCGCGGCCAATCTGCAGATCGCCTGGAGCGACCACCAGTTGGACGTCGCCGAGCGGCTGCTGCGCATCGTCGAGGCGCGTTCGGCGGCCTTGCGAACGGTCACCTTGGACTGGCCGCAAGGTGACGCGCCGAGTGACGTCATCGATACGCTGGTGGCGCAAGGCGCAACACGACGTTCCAATGGGCTGCTGGTCGGTGTCGACCGCATACCCGCCGTCGCCGGCGCGTTGACCGCCGTCGGCCTTGGCCCAGTCACCGTAGCTCGGCCCGATTTCGTTTTCGACCTTCGATGCGCTCCATTTGAGCAGCTCATCGCGGGCCTGAAAGATGACACGGGCGTCAAAAAGTAGGTCCGAAAGACGTCTAGACTGGCGCTATCGCGAAAATCCGATCGAAATAGCATGCAATTCACGGGTCGCTGTGTTGACTCGGAATCGAAACTGCCATCTTGTCACAACTGCGAGAGACATGACGGCGCTAGTCCTGACGTCTCCGGCGTTTCGGGGAGGAAACGCCCTACTATATGAGCAATTGCTCGGAATTCGGCCCGCTGCGATTATCCCCCGCAGCGGGCCAAATTTTTGCCTGACACCGAGTTTTGACAAAAACGTCAATTAAAATTGGGTCACCAGATTCGGGCGCGATCCTCAGGCGCCACATACATCGCCGAGCCTGGCTTCACGCCGAACGCCTCATAGAAGACGTCAATGTTACGGACCGGGAGATCGACCCGGTACTGCGGCGGCGAATGCGGGTCGCTGACCAATTGCTTGCGCATGCTGTCTTCGCGATTCTTGCTGCGCCAGACCTGGGCCCAGCCGAGGAACACCCGCTGGTCGCCGGTGAACCCGTCGATCACCGGCGCCGGCTTGCCGCCCAGCGAGATGTGATACGCGTCCAGCGCCAGCAGGAGCCCGCCAAGGTCGGCGATGTTCTCGCCCATGGTCAGGTCGCCGTTGATCTTGGCGCCCGGCAGCACCTCGACCGCGGAATACTGCTTGCCGAGCTTGTCGGCCTGCACCTGGAACTTGGCCGCGTCTTCCGCCGTCCACCAGTCGCTCAGCCGGCCGTCGCCGTCCGACTTGCGGCCCTGGTCGTCGAAGCCGTGGGTGATCTCGTGGCCGATCACCCCGCCGATGCCGCCGTAGTTGATCGCCGGGTCGCCGTCGGGATCGAAGAAGGGCGGCTGGAGGATCGCGGCCGGGAAGACGATCTCGTTCTTGGTCGAGCTGTAATAGGCGTTGATGGTCGGCGGGGTCATGCCCCACTCGCTGCGGTCGACGGGCTTGCCCAGGCGTCCGACGCGATAGGCCCAGTCAAAGGCGGTTGCGCGCTCGACGTTGCCGTACAGATCATCGGCTTTCAGACTGAGGCCAGTGTAGTCGCGCCACTTGTCCGGATAGGCGATCTTGACGGTGAACTTCGCCAGCTTGGCGAGCGCCTTGGCCTTGGTCTGCGGGCTCATCCACGAGACGCGCTCGATGCGCTGGCCCATGGCGGTTTTGATGTCGTTGACCAGGGCCTCCATCTTCGCCTTGCTCTCCGGCGGGAAGTAGGCGGCGACATAGGCCTTGCCGAGCGCTTCGCCGATCTGGCTGTCGACGACGTTCACGGCGCGCTTCCAGCGGGGCTTCTGCTCCGGTTGGCCGGACAGGGTCTTGTCGCGGAACTGGTAATGCGCCTGCTCGAAGCCGCTCGAGAGATAGGGCGCGGCGTTGTCGGCGACGTTGAACGCCGTCCAGGCCTTCAGCACGTCCAGCGGCGTCGCCGCGTAGATGGCGGCGATCTTCGGGAACGCCGTGTTCTCCGACGCGATCACCCGCTGGACACCGCCGAGATCGGCCGCGTCGAGATACGCCTTCCACGGGAAGCCCGGGGCGAGGGCGACGAGGTCGGGCAGCAGGTAGGGGTTGTAGGTCTTTTCGTCGTCGCGCCGTTCGGTGCGCGTCCAGGAGACCTTGGCGATCTCCGTTTCCAGCGCGACGATGGCCTTGGCGGCGCCTTGCGGATCCTTCCAGCCGATACGGCCGAGCATGGCTGCGACATAGGCCTCATAGGCCGTCTTCTGTGGTGCGAACCGGGGTTCCAGATAGTAGTCGCGATCCGGCAAGCCCATGCCGCCCTGGCCCAGATAGACCGTGTAGTTCATCGGGTCCTTGGCGTCGTCGTAGATCGCCGCGGTGAAGAACGAGCCGCCGAAGCCCTTGACCGCCGCGCCCATCAACCGGGCGATCTCGGTCTTGTCGCGGGCGGCGCGCACCTTGGCCAAATCCTGTTCCAGCGGCTTGGCGCCCAGCGCCTCGACCTTCGTCTCGTCGAGGAAGCTTTTGTACAGGGCGCCGACCAGCGCCTGTTCGCCTTGGGCGGACGGGTCGCCCGCGGCCTTGTCCGCCACCGCGCGCATGCGGTTCACGGAGAGCTCGTTCAGCGCGTCGAAATTGCCATAGCGGGAGCGGTCGGCCGGGATCTCGGTCCGCTTCAGATAGGTCCCGTTGGCGTAGAGGAAGAAGCTCTCGCCCGGGCCGACGGCTGCGTCGCGTCCGGTGAGGTCGAAGCCCCAGGCGCCCATGCGCGGAGCCTTGGACAGATCGGCGACGGCGGTCGCCGCCGTCGTGGGAGCGGGCGCGGCGCGGGCGGGCGCGGCTTGCGCCGTCGCGTCGAACGCCGAAAGAAGAGCGCCCGCCGACGCGGCGACGAGCAATGCAGCCTTGATCACAGGGTAGCCTCGCGAAATTGAGGCTGCGACCTTGCCCCGGTCACGGCGCTGGGGGCTCGTGACTTTTTTGTTATGACCAGACGGGCTCTTGCGGCGAAGGTCGCGGGCGCCGCGGATTCGCGACCCGTCGCGGGCAGCCACGCTTATCGTCGGGCGCAGGAGAACGTATGGAAGGCCACGTATCGGCAGGCGACTACAAGGATGTCGTTCTGTTCCTGGCGACCGCCGGAATCATCGTGCCGCTGTTCCGGCGCTGGCGCGTCAGTCCGATCCTGGGCTTTCTGGGCGCCGGCGTGCTGCTCGGCCCCTACGGCCTGGCGTCGCTGTCCGACGCGGCCCCGTGGGTCGCCTATGTCACCATCGACAACCCCGGCGAGATCGCTCAGCTCGCCGAACTGGGCGTCGTGTTCCTACTGTTCATGATCGGGCTGGAGCTGTCATGGCAGCGCCTGCGGCTGCTGCGCCGCTACGTATTCGGCATGGGCGCGCTGCAGGTGACGCTATGCGCCGGCATCATTGCGGCGGCGGCGATGGCCATGGGTCAGTCGGTGGCCAGCGCCGCGGCGATCGGGGCGGCGCTGGCGCTGTCCTCGACCGCGGTGGTCATGCCGATCCTGGCGGAGCGCAAGCGCCAACATTCGCAGGCCGGGCGCGCGACATTCTCCGTCCTGCTGTTCCAGGATCTGGCCGTGGCTCCGATCCTGATCACCATCGCGATGACCAGTGGCCGCGCGGACCAAGGGCTGTCGCCCAATCTGCTGCTGACCTTCGCGCCTGCCGCCATCGGCGTGCTGGTGCTGCTGGCGTTCGGGCGGCTGTTGCTGCGGCCAATGTTGCGCTCGGTGGCCCGCGCCAAGAGCGAAGAGCTGTTCATGGCCGCCTGCCTGCTGGTGGTGATCGGCGCGGGTCTGGTCAGCGCGCTCGCCGGCCTGTCGATGGCGATCGGCGCGTTCATCGCCGGACTGCTGCTGGCCGAGACCGAATTCCGGCATGAGGTCGAGGTCACCATCGAGCCGTTCAAGGGCCTGCTGCTGGGTCTGTTCTTCCTGTCGGTGGGGATCGGCCTGAACCTCTCGACGCTGGCGGCCAACCCGCTGCTGATCCCGGCGCTGGCGATCGGCATGGTGGCGCTGAACACCACGGTGATCTTCGGGCTGGCGAAATTGTTCCGGCTGACCAGCCAAAGCGCCATCGAGGCGGCGTTGCTGCTGGCCGGGGGCGGGGAGTTCGCCTTCGTTATCCTGTCGTCTGCTGTCGGCGGCGGTATCGTTCCCGAAGCCGTCGCTCAGACCGTGTTGGTCGCCTCGACCCTGTCGATGATGAGCATTCCCGTGCTGGCGGCGTGGGGTCTGAAGCTGGGCGGCCGCAAGGTGACCCCCAGCGAGCTGCCGCAGGAACCGGTCGAGCCGACAGCGCCCGCGGTCGCCCCCAGGGTGCTGGTGATCGGCTACGGACGGGTGGGCCGCCTGGTCGGCGAGATGCTGCATCGGCACGAGATCCCCTGGGTCGCCGCCGAGCGCGACGCCAAGCTGGTGGAGATCGGCCGACGCAGCGGCGACGCGATCTACTTCGGCGATGCATCCCGGATCGAGTTCCTGAAGCGCTGCGGTCTAGGCGAGGCCTCGGCCCTGGTGATCACCATGGATGACGCGGAAGCTGTGGAGACCGTGGTCAGCCTGGCGCGCGAACAACGCGCCGACCTCAAGATCATCGCCCGCGCCCGCGACGCGCGCCAGGCCGAACGCCTCTACGAGCTAGGCGCCACTGACGCCGTGCCCGAGACTATCGAGGCCAGCCTCCAGCTCTCGGAGGCGCTGCTGGTCGAGATCGGCGTGCCCATGGGGCTGGTCATCGCCTCGATCCACGAGCGGCGGGACGAGGTGCGCAAGTCGCTGAATCGACCGGAAGCGCTTGGCGGCCGGCTGCGCCGCTATCGCCAAGGCGGCGAACCCGGTGCGGCCCCCTGACACAGGGACGTCCGGCGTGGGTTTTGAGGGTCGGGAAGAATCCAAGGAACCAGAACTTCGCGGGCGCGTTGCAGCGTCGGCTAAACGACGGTGGGCGGGCTGGTCGCGCATGGATGCAAGGTGTCGAATGGGCGGAGCGCTGCAATGCGCATCGACCAGTCTGCAGGCTTGCGTCAGGTGATCGATCGCGTTCGGACTCCGTCGCGAGCCATTCGTTAATGGCTAGGCGGTTATGTACTCGCCAGACCAAATATAAGGGTTGCCGCAGCAAGGGGTCGAACGTGCCACTTGCTACGGACAAAGACGCGATCTACACCGCAGTGCGGCACGCCTTGTGTCGAGCGTCGCAGTGTAGCCTGTCAGCGTTACGTCGTGAGGGCTGAGAATTTGCATGCCAAGTGTGGCTTCGGTGACACTTACGCAATGTCTCGTCCTTGATATAAGCGGCTAGGTCATTCGGCCGCACCACTGAGGGCAAAAGAGGGCTCCTATAATGAAGTTCAAACTCCTGGCGGGAGCCGCGCTAGCCGCGGTGTTCGCCGCGTCCGGCGCAGCCGCGCAAGACACCGGCTGGTACGGCGCCGTGGATCTCGGCTACCACTGGCCCGAGGGGATCGACGGCACGTCGTCGGACCTGATCGGCGGCCGCCAACTGTCCTGGGATTTCAACCAGGAAGAAGACTGGGCCGGCTTCGCCCGTCTCGGTTATCAGTTCACCGATCACCTGCGCGTGGAAGCGGAACTCGGCTATCGCCCCGGCGATATCGAGTCGATCCGCGGCGGCGCGATCAACCCCATCCTCGGCCTGTGCACGCCCAACGTGACGCGCACCGCCGCTGCTCCTAACTGCGGTTCGCCCAGCGGCGACATCACGGCCTGGACCGGCATGGGCAACGTGATCTGGGACTTCATGCCCGGCTCCGCGATCAACCCGTTCATCGGCGCCGGCGTCGGCGTCAACCACGTCAAAATCGACGCGGTCGGCCAATTCTCGAACATCACCGGCGCCATCACTGCGGCGAACCCGGCGTTCCAGAACCTAGCGTTCGACGACGACGACACCGCGCTCGCCTATCAGGCCATCGCCGGCGTCGCGTGGAAGGCCTCTGATCGCCTGAACGTCGACCTGACCTATCGTTGGCTCGGCGGTACGGAACTGCAGCTGCAAGGTGTCGGCCGCAACGCCGCCACCGGCGCCATCGGCCCGATCCAACCCGGCGTGTTCAGCGGCGAATACCGCGACCAGTCGGTGACGCTCGGCCTGCGGTACGCGTTCGGGTCGGCTCCGCCGCCCCCGCCGCCTCCCCCGCCCCCGCCGCCTCCGCCCCCGCCGCCTCCCCCGCCGCCTCCGCCGGCGTATGAGGCCAAGCAATTCATCGTCTACTTCCCGTTCGATCAGTACGTGCTGACGCCGGAAGCCCAGACGGTGGTTCAGGAAGCCGCCAATTACGCCAGCGCCGGCCGTGCGACCCAGGTCGTCGTGGTGGGCCACGCGGACACCTCCGGCTCGCCGGCGTACAACGTCCGCCTGTCGGAACGTCGCGCCAAGGCCGTCGCCGACGCGCTGGTTGGCCTGGGCGTCGCCCAGACCGCCCTGCAAGTTGACTGGAAGGGTGAATCGGCTCCTGCGGTCGCCACTGGCGACGGCGTCAAGGAACCGCTGAACCGTCGTTCGACGATCGACATCAACTTCTGATCTCGATTTAGACAAGACGGCTTAGCCGAATAGCGAGGGGCCCGGTCGAAAGACCGGGCCCCTTTGCTTTTGGGCCTGCTCCGAGCCAGCATGCTTGCGGATCGGAGCGCAAATGGCCTGGGACGACCTCGATCTCGAGAAGTTCTTGGACGAGCGACAGGCGGCGCGTGCGCTGCTCGCGGCCGTCCCGCTGAGCACGTCCGAGCGCCAAACGGTGGCCCGCGAGGCCGAGGCCCTGGTGCGCGATGCCCGAGGCGCGATCTCCCGCGCCGGGGTGGTTCAGCGCTTCTTGCAGGAATTCAGTCTTTCGACCCAGGAAGGCCTGGCGCTGATGTGCCTGGCTGAGGCGCTTCTGCGCACGCCTGACACCACCACGCGGGACCGGCTGATCGCCGAGCGGATCGCCTCCGCTGACTGGTCCAGCCACATCGGTCGTTCTGACAGCCTGCTAGTCAACGCCTCGACGTGGAGCCTGATGCTCACCGGTCGGTTGGTGGATCCTGATCCGGAGATGCGCCGGGACCTGCCGTCGTTCGTCCGCCGGCTGGCCGGCCGGGTAGGCGAGCCGGTGATCCGCGCCGCGGTCGCCGCGGCGCTGCGGATCATGGGCGAACAGTTCGTCCTCGGACGATCCATCGAGCAGGCCCTGCGCCGCGCCGCCGCGGAAGGCTTGGTCTGTTCGTTCGACATGCTCGGGGAGGGCGCGCGCACCGAAGCCGACGCCGAGCGCTACGAAGCCGCCTACGCCGGTGCGCTGGAGCGGGTTGCGCAAGAGAACCGCCGGCTCGGGCCCGACCGCAGGCACGGCCTGTCGGTGAAGCTCTCCGCCCTGTCGCCGCGCTATGACGCCCTGCACGAGGTTCAGGTTTTCGACGGCCTTTATCCGCGGCTGAAGCGGCTGGCGCGCCAGGCGGCCGACAGTCAAACCGTTCTCACCATCGACGCGGAGGAAGCCGATCGGCTGGTTCTGTCGCTGAAGCTGCTGTCGCGGCTGGCCGCCTCGCCCGCCCTGTCCGGCTGGTCAGGTTTGGGTCTCGCCGTACAGGCCTATCAAAAACGCGCGCCGCGAGTGATCGCCGCCGTGAACGACCTGGCGCAAGAGAGCGGTCGCAGCCTGCATGTCCGCCTGGTGAAGGGCGCCTACTGGGACGCGGAGATCAAGCGGGCGCAGGTGGCGGGCCAGCCCGGATATCCGGTGTTCACCACCAAGGCGGCGACCGATCTGTCCAATCTGGTCTGCGCCCGCGCGCTGCTGGCGGCGGGACCGTCGCTGCGGCCGCAGTTCGCGACGCACAACGCCCACACCGTCGCGGCCGTGCGCGCCATGGCCGAGCAGGCCGGATCAACGCCGGTCTTCCAGCGCCTGCACGGCATGGGCGAGACGCTTTATGAGGCGGCCACGGCGCGCTACGGCCCACTGCCGGTTCAGGTCTACGCCCCGGTGGGCGAACACGAACAGCTGCTGCCGTACCTGGTGCGCAGGTTGCTGGAAAATGGCGCCAACACATCCTTCGTCCACGCCCTGTCAGACCCGAACGCGCCGGCGGCCGCAGTCGCCGCCGATCCGATCGCGTTGGTGGAGGCGTCCGGTGGAGCGCCGCACCCTGGCATTCCGCTTCCGGCCGACCTGTTCCAGCCCGACCGCGCCAACAGCACCGGCGTCGACCTCACCCAGGCGGCGGAGCGCGAACGGTTGGTGCGCGCCATCATCGAACTCGATCGCAGCCTCGAGAGCGCAGGGCCGATCGTCAGCGGTCGCGAGCGGCGCACGGGGGCGGGCGGGCAGCGGTCTTCGCCGGCGGATCCTCATCGCGTGGTCGCAAGCACATGGAGCGCTTCCGCCGAAGATATCCAGGCCGCCTTCGCCGCGGCCGCAGGAGCTCAGCCTGCCTGGGACGCCCAAGGCGGCGCTGCGCGGGCGCGAGTGCTGCGCGCCATGGCCGCGGCTCTGGAGCACGATCGTGATCACCTGGTGGCGCTGTGCGTGCGCGAAGCGGGAAAGACGCTGGCCGACGGGGTCGCGGAGGTTCGCGAGGCCGCCGACTTCTGCCGCTACTACGCGATGCTCGCTGAGCGCCAGTTCGACGCGCCTGTGACGCTGAAGGGCCCGACCGGAGAGACCAACACCCTGAGGCTCAAAGGGCGCGGGGTATTCGCCTGTATCAGTCCGTGGAACTTCCCGCTGGCGATCTTCACCGGCCAGGTCGCCGCGGCGCTGGCCGCCGGCGACGCGGTGCTCGCCAAGCCGGCCGAACAGACCCCGGTGATCGCCGCGGCGGCGGTGCGCCTGTTCCACGCCGCCGGCCTGCCGGTCGACATCCTGCATCTGCTGCCGGGTGATGGCGGCGTGGTGGGTCAGGCGTTGGTCCAGCATCCATTGTGCGCGGGCGTCGCCTTCACCGGGGGCACGCAGACCGCCTGGGCGATCAACCGTGCGCTGGCGGCGCGGGCCGGCCCTATCGTCCCACTGATCGCCGAGACCGGCGGGCTCAACGCGATGTTCGTCGACACCACGGCCCTGCGCGAGCAGGTGATCGACGACGTCCTGGTCTCGGCCTTCGGATCGGCCGGCCAGCGCTGCTCGGCGCTGCGCCTGTTGTTCGTTCCGCACGAGACGGCGGACGGATTGATCTCAGGGATCGCCGAGGCGATGGACGCGCTCGTGGTCGGCGATCCGGCGGATCCCGCCACCGATATCGGGCCAGTCATCGACCAGGAGGCGCTGGCCGCGCTGCATGCGCACCTGGCGCGCCTGGAAGCCCAGGCAAAGGTGATTCGCCGCCTGGCGACGCCGCACGCCGGGACCTTCTTCGGGCCGACCCTGGTGGAGATCCCGGACGCCGTCTTCCTACAGAGCGAGGTGTTCGGGCCGATCCTGCATGTGGTGCGCTACGACCCGGCCCAGATCGCCGCCGCAGCCGCGCCGCTGGTCGCCGCCGGCTACGGCCTGACGCTTGGCGTCCACAGCCGGCTGGACGGCTTCGCCGCCCAGGTGCTGGCAAGCGTGCCGGCTGGCAACGCCTATGTGAACCGATCGATCATCGGCGCGGTCGTGGGCGTCCAACCGTTCGGGGGCGAGGGGCTGTCCGGCACCGGGCCCAAGGCTGGCGGACCCAACAGCCTGCTTCGCTATGCGGTCGAACGCGCCCTGTCGGTGAACATCGCAGCCCAAGGCGGCGATCCGGGCCTGCTCAACCTCGATCCGTGAGCCTGGGCGGACTCAAAGTCTTGTGAGGCGATCCGCCGCGCTTCCCCGCAACCCCTTGATCCTCATGAGGAGAGAGCCGACGTTAACCTTTCGTTGAGGAAAAAGGCTGGGGACGGACCGTATCGGCCGTTGACGAGTCATTAGCCAAGTGTCCCCATATGTGGGTGGCGCAGGTGCTTCGCCCACAACATGTTGCGTCGGGCGGGGGCTCGACGCGGTTACAACACAGAACAGGTTTTCGATCATGAGCGGCGGTGAAGCGGTAGTCCGTACGGTTTCCGACAGCACGCAGAGGTCGAACGGCAGGTTCGAACGACCTCAGCTCCAGCTCGTCCGGAAGGTCGAGGTCGATCGTTCGCGCGACGCCGAACTGACCGATTTCGGCAAGACGACGCTCGAGGATCGCTATCTGCTGGCGGGCGAGTCCTACCAGGACATGTTCGCGCGCGTCGCCACCGCGTTCGCCGATGACGCCGACCACGCCCAGCGGATCTACGACTACATTTCCAACCTGTGGTTCATGCCCTCGACGCCGGTGCTGTCGAACGGCGGCGCCTCGCGCGGGCTGCCGATCTCCTGCTTCCTGAACGCCGTGCCCGACAGCCTCGAAGGCATCATGGGCGTGTGGAACCAGAACGTGGCGCTCGCCTCCAATGGCGGCGGCATCGGCACCTACTGGGGCGGCGTCCGGTCGATCGGCGAGAAGGTCAAGGGCGCCGGCCAGACCAGCGGCATCATCCCGTTCATCCGGGTGATGGACAGCCTGACGCTGGCGATCAGCCAGGGCAGCCTGCGACGCGGCTCGGCGGCGGTGTATCTCGACATCCACCATCCGGAAATCGAGGAGTTCCTAGAGATCCGCAAACCCTCGGGCGACTTCAACCGCAAGTCGCTGAACCTGCATCACGGCATCTCCATCACCGACGAGTTCATGGAAGCGGTGCGCGACGACGCGTCGTTCGGCCTGCGTTCGCCCAAGAACGGGGAGGTCGTACGCCAGGTGAACGCACGCTCGCTTTGGCAGAAGATCCTCGAGATCCGCCTGCAAACGGGCGAGCCCTACCTGATCTTCTCCGACACGGTGAACCGCGCCATGCCGCAGCATCAGCGCGAGCTGGGGCTGAAGGTGCGTCAGTCAAACCTGTGCTCCGAGATCATGTTGCACACCGGCGTCGACCATCTCGGTCATGACCGGACGGCGGTCTGCTGCCTGTCGTCGGTCAACGCCGAGAAGTTCCTGGAATGGCGCGACCACCCGACCTTCATCGAGGACGTCATGCGCTTCCTCGACAACGTGCTGCAGGATTTCATCGACCGCGCCCCGTCGGAAATGGACCCGGCGGTCTATGCGGCGATGCGCGAGCGGTCCGTGGGCCTGGGCCTGATGGGCTTCCACTCGTTCCTGCAAAGCCAGAACGTGCCGTTCGAATCGGCGCTGGCCAAGTCGTGGAACATGCGGCTGTTCAAACACCTGCGCCGCCACTGCGACGCAGCCTCTCGCACCCTGGCCGCGGAGCGCGGCGCTTGCCCCGACGCCGCCGAACGTGGGGTGATGGAGCGCTTCTCCCACAAGCTGGCGATCGCCCCGACCGCGTCGATTTCGATCATCTGCGGCGGCACCAGCGCCGGCATCGAGCCGATCCCGGCCAACATCTACACGCACAAGACCCTGTCCGGCTCGTTCGCGGTCAAGAACCCGTATCTCGAGCGCCTGCTGGACGAGAAGGGCTGCAACACGCCCGCGATCTGGGACTCGATCCTGGAGAACGAGGGCTCGATCCAGCACCTCGACTTCCTCTCGGCCGACGAGAAGGACGTCTACAAGACTGCCTTCGAGATCGATCAGCGTTGGGTGGTCGAACTCGCCGCCGACCGGACGCCGGACATCTGCCAGTCGCAGTCGGTGAACATCTTCCTGCCGGGCGACGTCGATAAGTGGGACCTGCACATGCTGCACTGGCAGGCATGGGAGCGGGGCTGCAAGTCGCTCTACTACCTGCGCTCGAAATCCGTGCAGCGCGCGGCCCACGCCGGCGGCGAAATGATTGCGGCGCTTGTCACCTCCACCGAACGCACCGACTACGAAGAATGCCTCGCCTGCCAGTAGGCGAGGGCGGTCGATGGGCCACACGTCTGCGGTTTGGAACTCATCCGCGCTTCCTGCGGTTGGAAGTGTGTGGAAGGATCGCTTCCAAGCTGTGGCGTTGACCGGGCAGGGGGAGAGACGATGGGGCTGGCGGCCGTAGCGGCCTTGGCCGTGGGAGCAGGGATCGCAGGGCAGGCCATGGCCGCTCCGCAAACCCCCACATCCGTAACCACGACGGTCAATTCACCCGCCGTCCTATTCGAAGATCCCATGGGACAGCTCATGTCCCGCGAAGTGACCGTCGCCGATGGGCCGGTCGAATGGCGCGGCGCGCAGACGACGACGCTCCACCTCAGCGAGGCCGGTGCGGCGATCGACTCGGTTCGGGTCAGCGTCGGCGGCTTACTGCGATCGCCCGGCGGCCTGCCGCTGAACCTCGATCGCGCCGAATTCGACGCCCGTGTCTATGAGGTGTCTGTGGTGCGCGACTGGCCCGGCGCCTGGCGCGTCGGCGCCGGCGACTACGACCTCGATGTTTCACCGCATGCCGGCGTCGGCGTGTCCAACCTGGGCGGCTTGGCCGAGGCCGGCGCCGTAGTGCGGCTGGGCAAGGGGCTCGACGACGACGTCGCCCAACGGCTGGGCGACATCGGCGTGCGCGATGGCGCAAGCTTTGGCGATCACGGACGCTGGTACCTGTTCGCCGCCGCAAGCGGGCGGGCCGTCGGCCTCAACATGTTGCGCAGCGACGACGGCTGGGCCCGTGCAGGCTGGTCGACAGATCCCTCAAGCGCCTTGATCGGTGACGCCCACGTGGGCGTCGGCTATCGCCGCGGCGCCATGCAGACCTCGCTGGGCTATGTGCACCGCGAGGTGAAGGGTCAGCACATGATCTTCGGTCAGGAAACCCGCGACGACTCGATGGTCGCCTTCTCGCTGTCGATTAAGCCGCGCCGCTGAATCGCGCCGCGCCGCGACAATTCACAAGATGTTGGGGTGGTGCGCCAACTTGCCGCTAGATGTTGTTAGCTTTCGGCGCCTATCGTGGGGGCCTCAGCGTTCCCATCCGCGCTCCAGGAATCACCCGTGACCGCTTCCAATCTCCGCGCCCTGCCTGGCCTGCTCACCCCGTCGTACGCCTACAAGCCGTTCCGGTACCCGTGGGCCTACGAGTTCTGGAAGAAGCAGCAACAGGTCCACTGGATGCCGGAGGAAGTGCCTCTGGGCGAGGACTGCAAGGATTGGGCGACCAAGCTGAACGACCGTGAGCGTTCGCTGCTGTCGCAGATCTTCCGCTTCTTCACCCAGTCCGACGTCGAGGTGAACGACAACTACATGGAGCGCTACAGCCGCGTCTTCAAACCGACCGAGGTGAAGATGATGCTGGCCTCGTTCTCCAACATGGAGACGATCCACATCGCGGCCTACGCCCTGCTGCTCGAGACGATCGGCATGCCGGACTCCGAATTCACCGCCTTCCTGGACTTCCAGGAGATGCGCGCCAAGCACGACTACATGCAGACCTTCGGCGTCGAGACCCACGCCGACATCGCCCGCACGCTGGCCATGTTCGGCGGCTTCACCGAGGGGCTGCAGCTCTTCGCCTCGTTCGCGATGCTGATGAACTTCCCGCGCCATAACAAGATGAAGGGCATGGGCCAGATCGTCTCCTGGTCGGTGCGCGACGAAAGCCTGCACTGCGAAGGCATCATCAAGCTCTACCACGCGTTCAACGCCGAGACCGGCGCGGTGACCAAGAGTGTCGGCGACGACATCGTCGATTGCTGCAAGACCGTGGTTGGCCTGGAGGATCGGTTCATCGACCTGGCCTTCGAGGCCGGCGAGGTCCAGGGCATGACCCCGCACGACATCAAGCAGTACATCCGCTTCGTCGCGGACTGGCGGTTGCGCCAACTGGCGCTGCCCGAGGCCTACGGCGTGAAGGAAAACCCGCTGCCGTGGCTGCAGTCGATGCTGTCGGGTGTGGAGCACGCCAACTTCTTCGAGGCCCGCTCGACCGAATATTCCAAGGCCGCAACCCGCGGTCAGTGGGACGGCAAGGCCGGCGTGTGGTCGGAGTTCGATCTGCTGATGAGCAAGCGCACGGAATCCGCCTCGCTGGTGGAGTAGGACTCCCCGGCCGGCCTCAGATCGCCTCGCCGGTCACCGCCGGCGCGCGCGGTTCCTCGGCGAGCGCGCGATAGGTGAACCCAGCCAGGACCGCGCCGACGATCGGCGCGACCCAGAACAGCCAGAGCTGCTGCAGCGCCAACCCGCCGACGATCAGCGCCGGGCCCGTGCTGCGGGCGGGATTCACCGAAGTATTGGTCACCGGGATGCTGATCAGGTGGATCAGCGTCAGGGCCAAGCCGATGGCGATCGGCGCGAAGCCGGACGGGGCGCGTGTATCGGTGGCGCCGAGGATCACGATCAGGAAGCCGAAGGTCAGGATGATCTCGATGGTCAGGCCCGCCACGAGGCTGTAGCCGCCAGGCGAATGTTCGCCGTAGCCGTTCACCGCCAAACCGTTGGGCGCGAGGCTGAAGCCCGCCTGGCCGCTGGCGATGAAGTAGATAGCGAGCGCGGCAATGATCGCGCCGACCACCTGCGCCGCCGCATAGGGTGCGATGTCCTTGGCCGGGAAACGCCCGCCGGCCCACAATCCGACGGTCACCGCCGGGTTGAGGTGGCACCCAGAAATGTGCCCGATCGAATAGGCCATGGTCAGGACCGTCAGGCCGAACGCCAGGCTGACGCCGACGAAGCCTATGCCGACGTCGGGGAAGCCGGCTGCCAGCACTGCGCTCCCGCATCCGCCGAACACCAGCCAGAACGTGCCGAACAGTTCGGCGAACAGCCGCTTTGGCAAGGACACCATCTTTTCGCCTCCCGACTTGCCGGATCGGCAAGGCGGCAAGCATGGCCGTAAGCCCCAGCCATGGCAAATCGTCCGCGCGGCGCGATCAGCCCCAAGGTCCGCGGGGCCGGCCGGTGATCGGAACGGCGGTCATCCTGCGCGAGGCGCGGCGAGACGATGCAGGTGAGACGCCGGCCGCGATTTCCATCAGCGCCGCGACCCGGTTCTGCGTCGCCGGATGAGTGGAGAACAGGTTGTCCGCGCCCTGGCCTGACAGCGGATTGATGATGAACATATGGCTGGTCGCCGGATTGCGTTCGGCGGTGTGGTTGGGCACGCCGCGGGCGTAGGCCTCGATCTTCTGCAAGGCGGCGGCGAGCGCTTGGGCGTCGCCGCTGATCTCCGCGCCGCCGCGATCGGCCTCGTACTCGCGGCTGCGGCTGATCGCCATCTGCACCAGCGCCGCGGCGATGGGCGCCAGGATCGCCAACGCGACCGTGCCGATCATCCCCATCGGCCGATCACGGTCGCCGCCGAAGAAGAAGGCCATGTTGGCGAGCGCCGAGATCGCGCCGGCGATCGTCGCGGTGACGGTCATGGTCAGGGTGTCGCGATTGCGGACGTGAGCCAGTTCGTGGGCCATGACGGCGCGCACCTCGCGCCGGTCGAGCATCTGCAGCAGGCCGATCGTGGCGGCGACCGCGGCGTGTTCCGGATCCCGGCCGGTGGCGAACGCGTTCGGCTGGTCGTTGGCGATCACGTAGACCTTGGGCCTTGGCAAGTCGGCTCCGTCGGCCAGCTCATACACGTCAGTGATGAAGCCACGGATCAGCGGCCGGCCGTCATCCGCCTCGACCGGCTCCGCGCCGTACATCCGCAGCACGATCTTGTCGGCGTTCCAGTAGCTGAACAGGTTCATTCCTGCCGCCAGGACGAAGGCGACGGCCATGCCGGCGACGCCGCCGATCATGTAGCCTACGCCGACGAAGACGGCGGTCAGCGCCGCCAGCAGCATGAAGGTCCGAAGGTGGTTGCGCATCGCTTCCCAGGTCGACGAGGGCGACCATCGCCCCCTTGCCGCAGATATGGGAAGTCTGCGCGGACGGTGAAGAGGCGCCCGCGTCAGCTCCGCTGAGGCTCAGGGACCGGCTCCTCGATCTGGTCTTCCCACTTGGCCACCACGGCGGCGGCGACCGAGTTGCCGACCACGTTGGTCGCCGAACGCCCCATGTCCAGCAGATGGTCCACCGCCAGGATCAACAGCAGGCCAGCCTCGGGCAGGTTGAAGTAGCTCAGGGTCGCGGCGATCACCACCAGGGATGCGCGGGGTACGCCGGCCATGCCCTTCGACGTGATCATCAGCA
>NZ_JAUYQL010000070.1 GCF_030697305.1 Phenylobacterium sp.
CAAATGGCTGCTGCGGCGCTGGCTGCAGCACGCCTGCCCGTCGGCTGATCCATGGGGACGCAAGAAGGGCTTCACGGTGCCGGTCGAGACCTGGATCGCGCCGCGCGCTGCGGACATCGCGCGCCGGGTCGGGACTATCGCGGCGGTGCGCGACACCTTCGGAGCGGAGGCCGTGCGCGCGGCGTTCAGCGGCGGACGGGGCTGGCCGCTGCGGTTCTTCGCCGTATGGTCGCTGATTCATCTTGAAGGGACCGCGCCCCGCGATGCGCTGGAGCAGGCGGCGGGAACGATCTGAGCGCCGTCAGCATTCCAGCGCGGCGTCCGCGACTTCAGGAGACCGACATGCCCCGTATCGTCGCCGTGGCCGCCACCGCCGCCCTCCTTGCCGCCTGCGGCGCGCCGTCAGGCGAGGCCCAGCCCCGATCTCCGCAGGCTTCCGCGTCGGTCGAATCCCGGCCGCCCAACGCCGCCAGACAGTCTCCAGCCTTTGCAGGACAAACGCGGGCGCCAAGGGCGGTTTCAGGCGTCGCCTTCCGAACCGTGACGGTGGCCGAGGGGCTGGAGCATCCGTGGGGCATGGCCTTCCTCCCGGACGGCAGGTTGCTGGTCAGCGAACGGCCGGGGCGACTGAGGATCGTCGGTGTCGACGGCGCGCTGTCAGCCCCGATCGCCGGTCTGCCGGCGGTGGACGCTCGCGACCAGGGTGGTCTGCTGGGCCTGACGGTCGACCCGGCGTTCGCCGACAATAGCCTCGTCTATTGGAGCTTCGCCGAGCGCGGCGCCGATGGCCTGACCAACACCGCGGTGGCGCGCGGCAAGCTCATTACCGGTTCCTCAGGCGCCTACCGTTTGGAGGGCGTGCAGGTGATCTTCCGCCAGAAGCCGTCGATGGACTCCACCAAGCACTATGGCGGACGGCTGGTGTTCGGCCGCGACGGCATGTTGTTCGTGACGCTGGGCGAACGCTCGATCGTCGCCGGTCGGATGCAGGCCCAACGGATGGACGGCCTGCTGGGAAAGGTCGCGCGGATCCGGCCCGACGGGACCGTCCCGCCTGACAATCCTTTCGTCGGCAAGCCGGGCGTACGACCGGAGATCTTCTCGCTCGGCCATCGCAACATTCAGGCGGCCGCGATCAATCCGCGCACCGGTGAGCTATGGGAGGTGGAGCACGGCGCGCGTGGCGGCGACGAAGTGAATGTCGTTCGAGCCGGGCGCGACTACGGCTGGCCGACGATCACGTATGGCGAGGACTACTCGGGCCAGCCGATCGGCCAGGGGATCACCGCCAAGGCTGGCATGGAACAGCCGGTCTACTACTGGGATCCGGTGATCGCACCGTCAGGGATGACCTTCTACGAGGGCGACCTGTTCCCGGCCTGGAAGGGGTCGCTGTTCGTCGGCGGCCTGGCTGGCCAACACCTGGTGCGGCTGACCCTCGACGGCGATCGGGTGAGCGGCGAGGAACGACTGCTGGTCGAACTGGGCGAACGCATCCGCGATGTGGTTCAGGGTCCGGACGGGGCGCTCTATGTTGCGACCGACGCCGACAAGGGACGGATCCTGAAGCTGGTTCCCGGCGCCTGACGGCGCAGGAGCCCGACGCGATCTAGCGTGAAATCAGCTTGTGCGAAGCGCGCAGCTTTCTGCGCTGCTCGGCCGGCTCGCTGAAGAAGCGCTCAGCCACCCAAAGGATCAGATAGGTCGCTGAGAAGCTCGCCAGCCCCAGCAGGATGAGTTCTTTCACCGTACCCGTAGCCCCCCGGCCAACCGTGCAGTTGCATGGTCCTGCGCCGTCGTCAGGAACCTATGCGTTTCAAGTCACTGATTGGTAAACCGGTCGACAAGCATAACCGTTCGGGACGGCGTTACTTCTTCTTGGTCGGCGGCGTCAGGAACGAAGGCCCGGCGGCGACCGCCTTCGGCTTGTCGGCCTTGGGCTTGCGGACCTCGCGATTGCTTTTCTTCTGGCCTTTGGCCATGGCGGCCTCCTTTCAGGATCGGGACTTGGTCAGCGCCGGTCGTCTGGCGCGCGGGGCGGTTTGCCGGCGGCGAGCAGCGCCGACCCGGCAGGGGTGATCACCCAGCCTTCGCGGGTGCGCTCCGCGAAGCCGAGATCGGTGAGCGCGCGCGCGTCGCCGATATTGATCCAGTCGACCGTCTCGCCAGCTTGCTTGCGCTCAAGGTTCTTGAGGGCGGTCAACTGGCCGTCGGACAGCGTCGAGACGGTCACGGCCGACACCCCGTCGCGCGCCTGATCACCGACGCGGACGGCTCGTCAGCGTGCCGCGCAGCGCCTGGATATCGGCGAGGCGGGGTTTCGGACGAGAGCCGGTGGAACGAGGATCGTTGAGCCCGGTGACGACCGGGCGCGGGGTGGGCCTGATTATGGTGGACATGGCGTCCTTCTTGGCCGGCTGAAGCGCATGGCGCGCCATCGACCGCCGGCATGTTCCTATATCCGGTCCGGCGATGGAAAGCTTGCGTCGTGCGCTGAGCGTGCGACTGTTAACTGTCGCGGCGACTTCGGATTCCTTCGAGGCTGGCTTTCGCGTCCTCACATCGGACATTCGGACAGTATGGCGGCATCCCGCAACACCTGGTTCTCGCTGGCGCTGGACACCATGCGCCTGGGCCTCGAGGCCCAGACCGTGGTCAATCTGCGGCTGATGAAGTTCGCGACCTTCGGCCCCGGCGCGATCAGCGAGGCCGAACGCATGATCAGCGAGAAGATGGAAGCGGCGATGCAGGTGCAAGCGCAACTGCTGACCTCTGCGCTCTCCGGCTCGGCGCACCTGGCTCCGGCCCGGACCGTGGCGCACTATCGGCGCCGCGTGCGCGCCAACGTCCGCCGTCTGGCTAAGTAGCAGGCTCCAACCCAAGCCGCTCGGCGACGGTTTCGCCGATCGCCAGAGAGCTGGTGAGCCCCGGGCTCTCGATCCCGAACAACGCCGCCAGTCCCGGCAAGCCATGGACGCTCGGGCTGTCGATACGAAAGTCCGGTTGCGGCTCGTTAGGGCCGTGCAGCTTGGGGCGGATACCGGCGTAGTCGGGAACCAGCGCCCCGTCGGGCAACTGTGGCCAGAAGCTGCGAACCTCCGCGTAGAATTCCCCCGCCAACGCCGGATCGACGCTGTAGTCGGCATGGTCGACGAAGTGTAGGTCGGGGCCGAACACCGCCTGCCCGCCGAGGTCGCGGCGGTAATGCGCGCCCAGCGAGCCCGGCACCGGTGGCGGATAGATCAGCCGGCTGAACGGCGCGCGTCCGGTAAGCCGGAAATAGACCCCCTTGCCCAGGTGCAGCTCAGGAATGGTGTCAGCGGGAAATCCCTCGATGTGACGCGCCACATCCTGTGCGGCGAGGCCCGGCGCGGTCACCAGCAGGCGGCAGGTCAGGTTGGTCGCCTCGGCGCCGCCGGCCCGCACCTTGAAACCGCCGCCGTCCAGCGGTGTCGCGCCCTCGAACGGCGTCGCCAGCACCACCGCGCCGCCGCCCGTTTCGATCTCGCCCTGGAGGGCCAGCATGTAGCCGTGGCTGTCGAAAATGCCGCTCTGCGGCGACCAAAGTGCGGCCTCGCACTTCAGCTCCGGCTCCATCTCGTGGACCTCGGCGCTCGACAAGGTGCGCATGCCCTCGACATCGTTGCGCAGCGCCTGCTGCATGATCGGCTCGAGCCGGTCGACCTCGTCAGGTTCGGTGGCGACCACCAGCTTGCCGCAGCGATCGAAGTCGACCTTATGCGCCTCGAGGAAGGCGTAGAGCGCGCGGCGGCCCTCGACGCACAGCCGGGCCTTCAGCGATCCGGTCGGGTAGTAGAGCCCCCCGTGGATCACCTCGGAATTGCGTGAGGAGATGCCCTCGCCGATGGCGTCCTGGGCTTCCAGCACCGCCACGGTCAGGCCTCGTCTCGATAAGGCGTAGCCGCAGGCGAGGCCGACCGCGCCTGCACCCACGACCACCGCGTCGAAGTCGAATTGCGCCATTCAGGCGGCTTGGGCCGCGGCCGGCGCGTCCCACTGCGCCCACAGCTTGGCCTCGTCGGCCTTGGCGGCGACGATCGAGGCGTCCTTGATGTGGCCGAAGCCACGGATCGCCTGCGGGATCTCGGCGATCTTCACCGCCAGCGGCAGACGGGCTGCGTCGAGGCCGGTGAGCAGCCGGTCGAGGCCCGCTTCGTAGTCGCCGATCAGCTTGCGCTCGACGCGACGCTCGTGGCTGGAGCCGAACGGATCGAACGCCGTACCGCGCAGCCGCTTCATCTTGGCCAGCAGCGGGAATGCGGCGCTCAGCATCCAGCCGCCGAAGGCGATCTTCCGCGGTCGGCCTTCGCTGTCCTTGGGCGCCAGGATCGGCGGTGACAGCATGACCTTGGCCTTGCCGCCCCGGAACACGTCGGCGCGATAGGCGGCGAAGCGGCCATCGGTGTAGAGGCGGGCGACCTCGTACTCGTCCTTGTAGGCCATCAGCTTGTAGAGGTTGATCGCCACGGCGCGCGTCAGAGTATCGGCGTGCAGCGGCGCCTCGGCCTTGGCCGTGCGTTCCACCAGCTTCAGGTAGCGGGTGGCGTAGGCGGCGTCCTGATAGGCGGTGAGCTCGCGCGCCCGGTGGGCGATCAGGGCGTCCAGCGGCAGGGTCTCCGGCGTCGGGGCTGCGTCCTCCGGCTCGCCTCGCGACGCCGGCGAGTGGGCGGCCATGCGGCCGATCTCGAAGGCCTGCAGGTTGGCGTCGGCGTCCACGCCGTTCAGCCGGATGGCGCGGTACATCGCCCGGCTGGATACCGGGATCAGGCCCTTCTGCCAGGTGAAGCCCAGCATGATCATATTGGCGTAGATGCCGTCGCCGAGCTTGCTCTCCGCCAGATGGTGGGCGGGGCATTCGTCATAGCTCTTCGAGGCCTGGGCGAGACGACCCGCGACCCCTTGCGGGTCGTAGCGGATGTCGCGCTGGGTGACGAAGTCGGCGGTGGGCGCGAGGTCCTCGTTGCCCAGGGTGACCGTACGGTCGTCGGAACAGAGCGTCAGGGCGTCGGCGCTGGCCGCGGCGAGCAGGTCGCCGGCGATCAGCACGTCGGTGCTGGCGGCAGGCACCCGGCCCGAGGTCGGGGTATCTTCGGTCTCGCCGATGCGCACGTGGCTGAACACCGCCCCGCCCTTTTGCGCGAGGCCGGTCATGTCGACATTGGAGGCGGCGCGCCCGTCCACGTGGGCGGCCATCGCCAGGATCGAGGCGACCGTGGTCACGCCGGTGCCGCCGATGCCGGTGAAGACGATGTTGCGCACCCCGCTCCAGGGCTGGAACTCCGGCAGCGGGGTCGAGTCCGCGGTCAGCGCCGGCAGTTCCTTCGCGTGGGTGTTCTCCGCGCCCTCCAGCGTGATGAACGACGGGCAGAAGCCGTCCAGGCATGAATAGTCCTGGTTGCACGACGACTGGTTGATCTTGCGTTTGCGGCCGAACTCGGTGTTCAGCGGCTCCACCGACACGCAGTTGGACGTGCGCGAGCAGTCGCCGCAGCCCTCGCAGACCAGCGGATTGATGAGCACCCGCCGCTCGCCCGCCGCCAGCGTCCCGCGTTTGCGGCGCCGGCGCTTCTCGGCGGCGCAGACCTGGTCGTACAGCAGCACGGTGACGCCGGGCGTCTCGCGCAGCATCCGCTGGACGGTCATCAGCTCGGAACGCGGCCGCACCTCGACGCCGGGGGCCAGGTCGGTGACGCCCTGGTATCGATCGACATCCTCGGCGACGATCACGGTCTTGGCGACGCCCTCGGCGGCCAGTTGCCGGGTGATCTGCGGCGGGGTGAAGCCGTTCTCCGGCGTTTGGCCGCCGGTCATCGCGACGGCGTCGTTGAACAGCAGCTTGTAGGTGATGTTCGACTTGGCCGCGACCGCCGCGCGGATCGCCAGGGATCCGGAGTGGTTGTAGGTGCCGTCGCCCAGGTTGGTGAAGACGTGGGGCTCGGTGGTGAACGGCTGGGCCCCCATCCAGGCCGCGCCTTCGCCGCCCATCTGGCTGTTCAGGTCTGTGTTCGGATCGCCGAAGGTCGCCATGTAATGGCAGCCGATGCCGGCCAGCGCGCGCGAGCCCTCCGGCAGCCGGGTCGAGGTGTTGTGTGGGCATCCAGAGCAGAAAAACGGCTTGCGCTGCTGATCCGAGGCGAGCGTCAGAGCCGCGGCCTGTGCATGGGCCACCCGGTCCAGATAGGCCTGGGCGCGCTCCGTGTGCGGGCCCAGCGGCAATCGCGCGGCGATGGCCTGGGCGATCTCCGCCACCGATAGCGACACCAGTTGCGACAGCAGCGGACGGCCCTGCTCGTCCACCTTGCCCAGCACCTTGGGGCGTTCGGCGTCGGCCAGGTCGTAGAGAGCGGCGCGCACCTGCGGTTCGACGAAGGCGCGCTTGTGTTCGACCACCAGCAGGGTTTCGAGGCCGCGGGCGAAGTCGCGGATCCCATGCGGCTCCAGCGGCCAGGGCATCCCGACCTTGTAGATCGCCACGCCCAGATCGGCCGCCTCCGCGAGGCTGATATTCATCGAAGCGAAGGCTTCGATCACGTCGGCGTAGGCCTTGCCCGAGCAGACGATGCCGATGCGCGCCTTCGGCGAGGCCAACGCCACTCGGTCGACGCCGTTGGCCCGCGCGAACGCCATCGCCGCAGGCAGCTTGAAGGTGCGCAGCCTGCGCTCCTTGTCCAGCGGCTGGTCCTTCAGGCGAATGCCCAGCCCGCCCAGCGGCAGGTCGAAGTCGGGCTTCACGAAGCGGTGGCGGTCCAGCGAGATGTCGATGGTCGCGCCGGAATCCATGGTGTCGGCCAGCGCGATCATCCCGACCCAGAGCCCGGAGAAGCGGGACATGGCGTAGGCCAGCAGGCCGAAGTCCAGCACCTCCTGGACGTCGGCCGGCGACAGCAGCGGGATCTCCACGTCCTGGAACGCGAACTCCGACTGCGACGGCAGGGTCGAGGACTTGCAGACGTGGTCGTCGCCGGCCACCGCCAGCACGCCGCCGGTCGGGAACACCCCGGCGAAATTGGCGTGCTTGAAGGCGTCGCCGGTGCGGTCGACGCCAGGCGCCTTGCCGTACCACATGCCAAACACCCCGTCGTAGCGGGCGGTGGGGAACAGGTTGGCCTGCTGGCTTCCCCAGACGGCGGTGGCGGCGAGGTCTTCGTTGACGCCCGGTTGGAAGACGACGTTCGCGGCCTGCAGATGGCGTCTGGCGCGCTCGGCCTGCTGGTCCAGCACGCCCAGCGGCGAACCCCGATAGCCCGACGCATAACCCGCCGAATTCAGGCCGACAGCGGCGTCAAGCCGATGCTGATCGAGCAGCACGCGCAGCAGCGCCTGCACGCCGGTGATGAACACACGGCCCTCGGTGAGCAAAAACTTGTCGTCGAGCGTCACATCGGCGTGCCGCATCGCAATTTCTTTCCTTTCGGGCCTCCCTAAGCCCATAGAAGATCATATAAGGTCGGCGTGGTCACCCACCAAAGGCATACCCCGGATCATAAGTTCCCGCGCAAGAATTGCACCCCAAGTTCCCAGCAGGAGGAAAATTTTGTCCGATCCGATCGATGCCGTGGACGCCAGGATTCTCGACCTCATCCAGCATGACGCGGGGCTTTCGGTGGCCGAGGTCGCGGAGCGTGTCGGCCTGTCCTCCAGTCCCTGCTGGCGTCGTATCAAGCGGCTGGAGGATAGCGGAGTCATCCAGCGTCGCGTGACCATCCTCGATCGCGAACGACTGGGATTGAGCTTCGAAGTCTACTGCACCGTCAAGCTCTCGCTGCCCACCAAGGACAATCTCGACGCCTTTGAAACCGCCATCGCCGACCTGGCCGAGGTGGTCCAGTGCGCCACCGTGACGGGCTCGGCCGATTACGAGCTTCGCATCGTCACCCGCGACATGCACGCCTTCGACGCTTTCCTCCGCAACCGCATCTTGTCGCTAGGCCTGGTCTCCAACATCGAAAGCCGGATCGTCATCCGTTCGGTGAAAAACACCACCTGCGCCCCGCTCGGCCTCGTCTGCACCCACCTGGCGCAGACGGTCTAGCGACGCACGGCCGCCCGCATCCTTTCTCCCGATCCGCTGATCCGGACGAAAGTCGGGGCCCAGGCGCCGTGTCGGATCGGGCGAGCGATGATCGTCCTATGACCATGGCGGCCGATCCACGGCCGTAAGGGAGAGATGACAATGCGCGTGATGGTTCTGGTGAAAGCGACCACGGAAAGCGAGACGGGCGGAGCCATGCCCTCCCCCGAGTTGCTGGAGGCGATGGGCAAGTTCAACGAGGCGCTGACCAAGGCTGGCGTCATGCTGGCCGGAGACGGTCTGCATCCCTCTTCGAAAGGCAAGCGCGTCGCGTTCGACGGTCCCAACCGCACAGTGACCGACGGCCCCTTCTCCCAGACCAACGAGCTGGTCGCCGGGTTCTGGATCTGGCAGGTCAAGGACATGGACGACGCCGTGGCCTGGGTTAAGCGCTGCCCCAACCCGATGTCCGGCCCGAGCGAGATCGAGATCCGTCCCCTGTTCGAAGCGTCCGACTTCGCCTGAG
>NZ_JAUYQL010000081.1 GCF_030697305.1 Phenylobacterium sp.
CAGCGAGAAGCAGGCCTCCGACGCCCTGGCCGAACCGGTCGGCCAGATCGTCGACGCGGTGAAGATGGCGCTGGAAGCCACGCCGCCGGAGCTGGCGTCAGACATCGCCGACAAAGGCATCATGCTGACCGGCGGCGGGGCGCTGCTGCGCGGCCTGGACGCCGAGATCCGCGACCACACCGGCCTGCCGGTGACGGTGGCCGACGACCCGCTTTCCTGCGTGGCGCTCGGCTGCGGCAAAGTGCTTGAACATCCCAAGTGGATGAAGGGCGTACTTGAGAGCACCCTGGCGTAGTATCCACGAATCGCCGGGTTTTTGGGGGTGACGGGGGTCCTCTCAATGCCGCTTGGAGTCGCCTCAGGTGTCCTTACGGGACAATCCGTTCGGTGAGCTGAAGGTCCCGCTGACCTGGACGGCGGCGGTGGCGTTGATCGTCGCCGCCATCGTGGCCATGGTTCTGCTGGCCAATGACCGTCGTGGCACCTTCCAGGCCGAGGCCTACGGGGTCACGCGGCGGGTGGGCGACGCGGTGGCGGCGCCGGTCGGCGGGGTGATGTCCGCACCGATCCGCTGGACCGGCGATGGCGTCGATACGGTGCGGGGCTACTTCTTCGCCGTCTCGGAGAACCGGCGGCTGAAAGCCGAGCTCGCCGAAGCGCGCCAGTGGCGCGACGCAGCCCTGCTGCTGCGCGACACCAACGAACGCTACAAGACCCTGCTGGGCCTGCGCACCGACCCGCCGATCCCGATGGTGGCGGCGCGCACGGTGCTGGATTCGCGGGGGCCCTTCGCCAACACCCGGATCGCCAACGTCGGCAAGGAGAAGGCGATCAAGGCCGGCTATCCGGTGGTCAGCGAGAACGGGCTGGTGGGCCGGGTGATCGGCGTGACCACGGGCGCCAGCCGCGTGCTGCTGCTGACCGACATCGCTTCGCGCGTGCCGGTGATGGTCGACCGCACCAACGCCCGCGCCATCTTGACCGGGGACGGCGGGCCGAACCCGACAATGGAATATCTGCGCGGCCAGGAGCCGGTGCGCCAGGGCGACCGTGTGGTGACGTCCGGCGATGGCGGCGTGCTTCCCCGCGGTCTGCCGGTCGGTACGGCTGTGAAGACCCTCGACGGGCGCTGGCGGGTGGTGCTGGCCTCCGACGCGGCCCCGGTGGACTTCGTCCGCATCCTGTTGTTCCAGGACTTCGCGCAGCTGGCCGACAGCGCCGAGCTGAACAAGATGCCCGTGCCCCCGCCGCCGGTGGGCGGCGTGCAGGTGGGCGAGGTGCGCCAGGCTTCGCCCGCCGCGCCAGGGACTTCGGCCAGCGCGCCGTCGCTGAAGATCACCCCGCCGCGCCCGGCCGGCGCAGCAGCGACCGCCTCCACCCCGCCGAGCGCGCCTGCCGCGACGGCCCCGCGTGCGGCGACGCCGCCTGCGACGCCCCCCCCGCAGCTTGCCACGCCGCCTGCGCCTGCCGCTGCAACGACGTCGCCACCCGCTCCGGCGCCAGCGCAATGAGCGGCCAGGCTCGCGTGCTCGCCCCGTGGGAGTGGATCGGCGCGCCGATGCTGCAGTGCGTGGCCTTGACCATCCTGTTCGCGGTGTCGCTGAAGGTGTTCGGACTGCGGCCGCCGGAGCCGGTGTTCGCCATGTGGCCAGTGTTCGCCTGGGCGATGATCCGCCCCTCGATCCTGGCGCCGTTCGCCGTGCTGTTGCTGGGCCTGTTCCTCGACGCCTTCTGGGGCGGGCCGACGGGTTTGTGGGCTGTGTCCCTTCTGGTCGCCTATGGCGCGGTGCTGGCGGCGCGGAACATGATGGTCGGCCAGAGCCAGCCGATGATGCTGTTCTGGTATGCGACGGTTACGGCGCTGGCGTTCGGCGCGGGCTATCTGATCAGCGCGGTGAAGACCCAGACCTATCCGAGCCTGGTGGCGGTGGGTTGGCAATTCCTCGCCACAATCGTGCTCTACCCGTTAGCCAACCGGTTGATCGACAGATTCGAGGACGCCGATGTCCGGTTCCGCTGAGGGGCGCCGGCCATGAGCCAGCCATCGATCTTCTTCGCCGAGGTCAACGAGAAGCAGGGCGCGTTCCACCGGCGTGCGTTCCTGATGGGCGGGTTCGCCGGTGTGAGCCTGTTGGCGTTGGGCGGGCGGCTGGCCTACCTGCAGATCTCGCAGGCCGAGCGTTATGAGAAGCTGTCGGCGTCCAACCAGTTCAACTTCCGGCTCACTCCGCCGCCGCGCGGTCTGATCGTCGATCGCAACGGCGTGGTGCTGGCGTCCAACCGGCCGAACTTCCGCCTGCTGGTGGCGCGCGACGAGCAGTTGGACGCTCAGGCGACGTTGAAGGTGCTGGCCAATTTCGTACCGCTGGACGCGGCGCGTCAGGATCGGCTGGTCAAGGAAATCGCCCGCACGCCGCGCCGCGTGCCGGTCTCGGTGATCGAGGACATGAGCTGGGACCAGTTCTCGGCGATAAACGTGCGCGCGCCGGAGTTGCGTGGCGTCACCGCCGACATGGGCGAGGTGCGGGTCTATCCCCACGGCGGCGCCTTCGCCCACGTGATCGGCTATGTGGCCAAGGTGAACCGCGAGGACCTGACGGCCACGGGGCCGAACTCCGACCCCATCCTGCTGCACCCGGGCTTTCGGATCGGCCGCCAGGGGGTGGAGAGCGCCTTCGACCAGGAGCTCCGCGGCAAGCCCGGCGCGCGGAAGGTGGAGGTCGACGCCAACGGTCGCGAGGTGCGTCAGGATCCGGAAGGCGACATTCCAGCCACCGCCGGCAAGCAGATCCAGCTGACGCTGGACGTAGACGTGCAGAACCGCGCGCTGGAGGTGTTCGGCGAAGAGGCCGGCGCCGCCGTGGTGATCGACTGCCGCACCGGCGACCTGCTGTGCATGGTCTCGACGCCGAGCTTCGATGCGAACCGCTTCGTGCGCGGGTTGACGGGCGTGGAATATCGGGCGCTGGCCAACTACGAGCGACGGCCGCTGCTGGACAAGGCGATGTCGGGGACCTACCCGCCGGGGTCGACCTTCAAGATGATGACCGCGCTGGCGGCGCTGGAAGCCGGGATTGATCCCGAGGAGCGCGTGGTGTGCGGCGGGAGCTGGCGGTTCGGCGGTCGATCCTGGGCGTGCTGGAAGCGTGGCGGGCACGGCGCGCAGAACCTGCACAACGCGATCAAGAACTCCTGCGACGTCTACTTCTACCAGATGTCGCTGCGCACCGGCCCGGACCGCATCGCCCAGGTGGCGCAGGCGTTCGGATTCGGCCAGGCCTTCGACATCGGCATTCCGGGCCAGAAGAAGGGAATCGTGCCGTCGACGGCCTGGAAGAAGAAATACTTCCGCAACCCTGAACTCCAACGCTGGTGGCCCGGGGAGACGCCGAGCTATGCGATCGGGCAGGGCGCGCTGGCGGTCAATCCGCTGCAGCTTGCGGTGATGACCGCCAGGTTGGCGAACGGACGCAAAGCGCTGAATCCACGCTTGATCCGCTCCATCGGCGGGGTGGAGACGCCGAGCGGGGCGGAGGCGCCCGACTTGCCGTTCAGCCAGGAGCACCTGGACATGGTGCGCGGCGGGATGGCGGCGGTGGCCAACGACGTCACCGGCACCGCCTATCGCGCCAGCCAACTCGGCCTGGGCGAGATCAAGATGGCCGGCAAGACCGGCACGGCCCAGGCGCGCAGCTATGGCTCGGGCGGCCGCGGCAACGCCGGTATCGCCTGGCGGCTGCGCGACCATGCGTGGTTCGTGGCCTTCGCGCCGTTCGATGCGCCACGCTATGCGATGTCGGTGCTGGTGCAGCACGGCACGGCCGGCGGCGGCGGGGCGGCGGTGGCGGCGCCCAAGGCGCGCGAGATCATGCGGGTGGTGCTGCTGAAGGATCCGGAGCTGCGGGCCCGGATCGAGCAGCCGCTGCCGATGCCCGCCATGCCGCATGAATGGGACGGCGAGGGCGAGGCGCCCGGCGAACCCACGATCGTGCCGCCATCGGAGCGACCCGCATGACCGTCAGCGCCCTGACCCGGCCCGGGGAACGCGACCGCCTGGTCGTCAAGCTGAGCGAGATCGACTGGTTTTTCTGCCTGGTGCTATGCCTGATCGCCGGCGCCGGGGCGTTGATGCTGTTCTCGATCGCCGGATCGTCTTGGGAGCCCTGGGCCGCCAAGCACATGATCCGCTTCGGCCTGTGCTTCGCGCTGATGGTGGTGCTGGCGCTCGTCGACCTGCGGGTATGGTTCGCGCTGGCCTATCCGATCTATGGACTGGGCCTGGTGCTGCTGGTGGCGGTGGAGGCCGTCGGCGACGTGTCGATGGGCGCGCAGCGGTGGCTGAATCTGGGCTTCGTTCGCCTTCAGCCGTCCGAGATCATGAAGATCGGCATCGTGTTGGCGCTGGCGCGCTTCTATCACGGCCTGTCGGGCAAGAAGGCGCACCTGTCCTGGTGGCTGCTGATCCCGGCGACGCTGATCGCGGTGCCCGTGGCGCTGGTGATGCATCAGCCGGACCTCGGCACCGCCATGCTGATCGCGCTCACCGGCGTCGCTGTGGTGATCATGGCCGGATTGTCGTGGCGGGTGATCCTGGCCGGCGTGGTCGCCGCCGCAATGGCCATCCCGCCGCTGGTGATGTTCGTGCTGCACGACTATCAGCGAAAGCGGGTGCTGACCTTCCTGGACCCCGAGAGCGATCCGTCCGGATCGGGCTACCACATCCTGCAGTCGAAGATCGCGCTGGGCTCCGGCGGCCTGCTGGGCAAGGGATACGGACTGGGCTCGCAAAGCCAGCTCAACTTCCTGCCTGAGAAGCAGACCGACTTCATCTTCGCGACCCTGGCGGAGGAGTTCGGCTTCGTCGGCTGCGTGACCGTGCTGGCGCTCTATGCCGCGGTGATCTTCATGGCGCTCCGAACCTCGTACGTCGGCCACAGCCACTTCGGGCGGCTAGGGGCGGCGGGGGTGACAGCGACGTTCACGCTCTATGTGCTGATCAACGGAGCGATGGTGATGGGCATGGCCCCGGTTGTGGGCGTGCCGATGCCGTTGTTGTCGTATGGCGGCACCGTGCTGCTGACGGTGATGATCGGCTTCGGACTGGTGCAGGCGGTGCGCGTCCACCGCTACTCCGAAGTCACCAGCGGCAAGGGCGCGCTGCTCTAGGCAACGGAGTAGGCTTGGTCGGTGGCGCGGACCAGAGCGTCTATCACGCCCGGTTCGGTGGAGGCGTGGCCAGCGTCCCAGACCACCTCGAAGCGCGCCTCCGGCCAGGCGTTGCAGAGCCGCCAGGCGGCGTCCATCGGTGTCACTACGTCGAAACGGCCCTGGACGATCCAGCCCGGGATGCCGCGGATGGCGGCGATGTTCTTCAGCAGCCAGCCGTCCTCGGCGAAGAAGCCCCGGTTGGCGAAGAAGTGGCATTCGATGCGGGCGAAGGCGATGGCGAAGTCGACCTCGTTGAACTTGGACGGACGCGCCTCCGGTCCGCGGATCGA
Organism: Phenylobacterium sp.; assembly: GCF_030697305.1. Classification (GTDB taxonomy): domain Bacteria; phylum Pseudomonadota; class Alphaproteobacteria; order Caulobacterales; family Caulobacteraceae; genus Phenylobacterium. The sequence goes on from NZ_JAUYQL010000081.1 coordinate 5,499, forward strand.
GATGGTGTCGCCTTCCCACTGGCTCCAGGCGGAAGCCGCCTGCGCCTGCACGCGCCGGTCGGGATCGGTGAGGCGGCGATGGTAGGCGCCGATCATGTCGCCGCGCTCGTCTTCCGGGATGGGCGCACAGAAACTTTCCCAGGCGTCCGGGAAAAGCATCGAGGCCCCCTCCTGGTAGAACCATCGCAGCTCGCGTTCGGTGAGCAGGAAGACGCCGCGAAGGATCAGCGACTCGACACGTTCGGGGTGCTTGATGGCGTAGGCGAGCGCCAGCGTGGAGCCCCATGAGCCGCCGAACACCGCCCATTTCTCGACGCCCAGGTGGATACGCAGGCGCTCGATGTCTTCGATCAGCGACCAGGTGGTGTTGTCGTCAAGGCTGGCGTTGGGTCGCGAGCGTCCGCAGCCGCGCTGGTCGAACAGCACCATTCGCCAGCGATCGGGATCGAAGAACCGGCGCATGGTCGGGTTGATCGCCCCGCCCGGGCCGCCATGGAGGATGATGCACGGCTTGCCGTCGCGCTTGCCGCACTGCTCGTAGAAGATCTCATGCGGGCCGCCGGTGGGCATCCAGCCGTAGTCGAACGGGGCGTTGTCGCGGAACAGGCCGCGTCGGGAGGCTTGCGAAGCGACCACCGGCGGAAAGAGCCTCCGTTCAATCGCGCTCAGCTTACTTCGGGACATGCGGGGCGATCCAGTCGCGGGTAGCTCGTTGAACGCGCGAGCCGGCCGCAAGGGCGCGGACGATCGGACGGCTTCTTCGCACAGCGAATACGGCGAGAACACAAGCATGATCACGAGCAGCGGGGCGACCGCAACCGGCGCCTGGCGGCGGCGTCCCCCACGACGTTACGGCCGATGGCGCTGGTGATCTTCCTGGCGTTGGCGGGCTCGGTATCGCCCTGCGCACCTTGGCGTTGCTGAAGCGGCTCAGGCGCGAGGGCGATCGATCGCGGCGGCGGACCAGGCGAGCACGGCCCAGCCGCCGAGAAACAGCAGCCCGCCCAACGGCGTGATCGCCCCCAGCCAGCGCGGAGCGCCGAACGCCATGGCGACGAGCGAGCCGGAGAAGATCATGACGCCGGGGAGGAACAGCGCCGGGGCGTGGCGGGCCCTGGCGGCGCCCAGTTGCATGAACACGGCGCAGGCCACGGTAGCCAGAGCGTGCATGAAAGCGTAGCGCGATCCGATCTCCAGCAGGCCTTTGGCGTAAGGGTCGGGGACGCCGTGCGCGGCGAAAGCGCCGAAAGCCACCGACAGGAACCCGACCGCGGCCGCGAGGCTCATCCATACCCGCCGGTTCCAGGCCATCGCGTCAGGGCCTCAGGTCAGATGCCGGGATCGAAGCCGCCGTCGAGGCGGAAGGCGATGAACTCGGCGGCCTCCTCAGGCGTCATGGTCGTGGTGTCGATGCGGATTTCGGCGTTCTCCGGCGGCTCGTAGGGAGAGTCGATGCCGGTGAAGTTCTTGAGCTCGCCGGCGCGCGCCTTCTTGTAGAGGCCTTTGACGTCGCGCTCCTCGGCGACCGCGAGGGGGGTGTCGACGAACACCTCCATGAACTCGCTTTCACCCACGAGTTCGCGGGCCATCCGTCGCTCTGCGCGGAACGGCGAGATGAAGGACACCAGCACGATCAGGCCGGCGTCGACCATTAGGCGAGCGATCTCGGCCACGCGGCGGATGTTCTCGACGCGATCGGCGTCGGTGAAGCCAAGGTCCTTGTTGAGGCCGTGGCGCACGTTGTCGCCGTCGAGCAGGTAGGTGTGGCGGCCGTTGGCATGCAGGCGCTTCTCGACCAGGTCGGCGATCGTCGACTTGCCGGCGCCGGAGAGGCCGGTGAACCACACGACGCGGGCCTGCTGGCTTTTCTGGGAAGCGCGTGCAGCCTTGTCCACCGACAGCGCCTGCCAGTGGATGTTCTGGCTGCGACGTAGCGCGAAGTGCAGCATGCCCGCGCCGACCGTGCGGTTGCTGATCCGATCGACCAGGATGAAGCCGCCGAGGTCGTGGTTCTCGGAATAGGGATCGAAGGCGATCGGCGCGTCGAGCGAGAGGTTGCAGACGCCGATTTCATTGAGCTCCAGCCGCTTGGCGGCGAGGTGCTCCATCGTGTTCACGTTGACCTTCCACTTCGGCTCGCTGACGCTGGCGCCGACGGCGCGCGCGCCGAGCTTCATCAGATAGGGCCGACCTGGCAGCATCGCGTCGTCGTCCATCCACACCAGCGTCGCTTCGAACTGGTCGGCGACGGCAGGGGCGGCTTCGGCATGGGCCAGGACGTCGCCACGGCTGACGTCGATCTCGTCGGCCAGCGTGATGGTGATCGACTGGCCGGCCACCGCGCGGGGCAGGTCGCCGTCCTGGGTGACGATGCGGGCGACCGTGCTTTCGCGTCCCGAGGGCAGCACCTTCAGGCGGTCGCCGGGCGCGACGGAGCCGGAGGCGACGAAGCCCGAGAAGCCGCGGAAGTCGAGGTTCGGCCGGTTCACCCACTGCACCGGCATGCGGAACGGGTCGGCGCGCAGGTAGTCATCGACCTCGATGGTCTCCAGGTGGCTCATCAACGTCGGTCCCTGGTGCCAGGGACTGTTGGCGCTGGGCTCGGTGATGTTGTCGCCGCGCAGGGCGGACATCGGGATGGCGGTGAAGTCCTTGATGCCGATCTGCTCGGCGAAGCCGCGGTACTCGGCGAGGATCTCGTCGAAGCGCTCCTTGGACCAGTCCACCAGGTCCATCTTGTTGATCGCCAGCACCACGTGGCGGATGCCGAGCAGGCTGACGAGGTAGCTGTGGCGCCGCGTCTGGGTGAGCACGCCGCGGCGTGCGTCGATCAGGATCACGGCGGCGTCGGCGGTCGAAGCGCCGGTGACCATGTTGCGCGTGTACTGCTCGTGGCCCGGCGTGTCGGCGACGATGAACTTGCGCTTGTCTGTGGAGAAGAAGCGATAAGCGACGTCGATGGTGATGCCTTGCTCGCGCTCGGCGGCGAGGCCGTCGACCAGCAGGGCGAAGTCGATCTCGCCGCCCTGCGTGCCGACGCGTTTGGAGTCGGCTTCGAGCGCGGCGAGCTGATCCTCGAAGATCATCTTGGAATCGTAGAGCAGGCGGCCGATTAGCGTCGACTTGCCGTCGTCGACTGAGCCGCAGGTCAGAAACCGCAGCAGGCTCTTGACCTCGTGGGCCTTCAGGTAGGCGTCGATGTCCTGGGCGATCAGGTCGCTCTGGTGGGCCATCAGAAGTAGCCTTCCTGCTTCTTCTTCTCCATCGAGGCGGACTGGTCGTGGTCGATCTTTCGACCCTGGCGCTCAGATGTGGTGGTGAGCAGCATCTCCTGGATGATCTCGGGCAGCGTCGCAGCGGTGCTCTCGACAGCGCCGGTGAGCGGATAGCAGCCCAGCGTGCGGAACCGCACGCTCTTCATCATCGGAACCTCGCCGGGCTCCAGGCGCATGCGGTCGTCATCGACCATGATCAGCGCACCGTCCCGCTCGACCACCGGGCGCACGGCGGAGAAGTACAGCGGCACGATGGGGATCTTCTCAAGGTAGATATATTGCCAGATGTCGAGCTCGGTCCAGTTGGAGATTGGGAACACGCGGACCGACTCGCCGGGATTCTTGCGCGCGTTATAGAGCTTCCACAGTTCGGGCCGTTGGTTCTTGGGGTCCCAGCGGTGCTGGGCGGAGCGGAACGAGAAGATGCGCTCCTTGGCGCGGGACTTCTCCTCGTCGCGGCGTGCGCCCCCGAACGCCGCGTCGAAGCCGTACTTGTCGAGCGCCTGCTTCAGGCCCTCGGTCTTCCAGATGTCGGTATGCAGGGCCGAGCCGTGGTCGAACGGATTGATGCCGCGAGCCTCGGCCTCGGGATTTTTGTGGACCAGCAGCTCGAAACCGAGCTCGCGGGCCATGCGCTCGCGCATCTCGTACATGGCCTGGAACTTCCAGGTTGTGTCGACATGCAGCAGCGGGAACGGCGGCTTGGACGGATAGAAGGCCTTTGCCGCCAGATGCAGCATCACGGCCGAGTCCTTGCCGACCGAATACAGCATGACCGGGTTTTCGCACTCGGCGACCACCTCGCGCATGATGTGGATGCTCTCGGCCTCCAGGCGCTGGAGATGGGTCAGCGCGGCCTGATCGGCGAGCGGCGTTACAGGAATGGCGGCCGGTGGCGCGGCGCGGGCGTCGATCAAGAGCGATCCTTGCACGGATGGGGGCGGAGACGCCGAAAAATGAAAAAAATCCGCCGCAGCAAAGCATGCTGCGCACGGACTGGCCCTTGGCCGGTGACTTAGTGGACGCGAAGGTCAAGCGCAAGCCGCTGGCCGCGCGGTCGGCGCTGAAGAGGTGGAACCGCATCGTGACCGAAAACCGCGAGTTGTGACGTCATAACGTCCGAAAACCGCGAGACATGCGCCGTTCCGCGACCCATCCTGCGGTGATGGATATGCAGACAGAAGCCTATCATCGAGCCTTCATCACGCGCGACCCGCGCTTCGATGGGCGGGTGTTCGGCGGGGTCAAGACGACCGGCATCTACTGCCGGCCGATCTGCCCGGCGCGCACGGCCAAGCGTGAGAATGTGATCTATTTCCCGACCGCCGCAGCGGCCCAAGAGGCGGGGTTCCGGCCCTGCCTGCGTTGCCGGCCGGACGCGGCGCCGGACCTGGGCGCCTGGCGCGGGACGTCGAACACAGTGTCGCGCGCGCTGGCGCTGATCGAGGCGGGGGCGCTCGACGGCGGCGACGTCGACGCGCTGGCGACCCGGCTGGGCGTCGGCGAGCGGCAGCTTCGCAGGCTGTTCCGCCAACACCTCGGCGCCTCGCCCGTGTCGGTCGCCCAGACGCGCCGCGTGCTGCTGGCCAAGCAATTGATCCATGAGACCCGGCTGCCGATGAGCGAGGTTGCGCTTGCGGCCGGCTTCGGCAGCGTGCGGCGGTTCAACGAGTCGTTCCAGCAGCTGTTTCGGCGATCTCCCCAGGCGCTGCGCCGCTCTGGACGGCTGGAGACCAGCGCCGCGGACGGCGGCGCGGTGACGGTCAGGCTCGCCTACCGCGCGCCGTACGACTGGGAGAGCATGATCGCCTTCCTTTCGGCGCGCGCGATCCCCGGCGTCGAGGTGGTCACGGCGGACAGTTATTCACGCACCGTGTCGATCGATGGCGCGCGTGGTGTGATCAGCGTGCGTCCGGCGGACGGCGACGTCCTGGCGGCGAGCGTGTGGTTCCCGCGGCTACAGGCGTTGCCGGCGATCATCGCGAGGGTTCGGCGGGTGTTCGACCTGGCGGCCGAGCCGGAGACTATCGGCGAGCACCTGTCACAGGACCCGGCGCTGGCGCCCCTGATCGCCGCGCGCCCGGGGTTGCGGGCGCCGGGAGCCTGGGATGGCTTCGAGCTCGCCGTGCGGGCGATCCTCGGCCAGCAGATCACGGTCGGGGCGGCGCGCAACCTGGCGGCCAAGCTGGTCTCCGCCTACGGCGAAGCGATCGACGATCCGGCGGCGGTGGAACTGGGGCTGACCCGCGTGTTCCCGGGACCCGAGCGGCTGGTGGGCCAGGACATCGCGGCCTTGGGCATGCCCAAGGCGCGGGGCGCGGCGCTGGAATCGATGGCCCGGGCGACGGTCGCTGACCCACTGATATTCGGAGCTAGGCGCAGCCTGGAGGAGGCGATCGAGGCGCTGCGGGCGCTGCCGGGGGTAGGTGAGTGGACAGCCCAGTACATCGCGCTGCGCGAACTGCGCGAGCCCGACGCTTTCCCGCACGCCGACGTGGCGCTGCAGCGGGCGCTGGCGGACAGCGAAGGCCGGCGGCCGACCTCGGCGGAACTGCTGATCCGCGCAGAGCGCTGGCGGCCCTGGCGCGCCTACGCCGCCCAGCACCTATGGGCCTCCCTGCACGCCACGGCCGACCAGAAGGACAGGACCGATGACCTCCAAGCCGCTTGAGCTGTCGATCGACCGGATGGAGACGCCGACGGGTCAACTGTTCCTGGTCACCGACCGGGATGGCGCGCTGCGCGCCCTCGACTGGACCGATCACGAGGACCGCATGCGCCGCCTGCTGCTGCGGCACTACGGCCAGCCGGTCATGACCAAGGGCCCGGCGCCGGCGTCGGTGCGGCGCGCGCTGGAGGGCTACTTCGCCGGCGACGCCAAGGCGCTGGAATCGATTCGCTGGGAAACGGCGGGGACGGCGTTTCAGCGCGCGGTGTGGCGCGCGCTCTGCACGATACCTGCCGGGGAGACGCTTAGTTATTCGGGCCTCGCCGCCAAGGTCGGTTCGCCCAAGGCGGTGCGCGCGGTCGGAACGGCGAACGGCTCCAACCCGGTGGCGCTCGTGGTGCCTTGCCACAGGGTGATCGGCGCGGACGGGTCACTGACCGGATACGCCGGCGGCCTCGATCGCAAGCGCTGGCTGCTGGCGCACGAGGGCGCGGCGTTCAAGGAGCGCCTGGCCGCCTGACGCCAATCAGCGCCGACCGCTTCAAGCCCCGCTCCAACTCCGCGGGCCAAGCCGCTAAATTTCATGTTACAAGCGTCATCGACGGGACACGGCTGCTATACAGCGGATTGGTGTTCGGCTCCGGCAGGAGGAGAGGTCTGATGACGACATTCACTGAACTCGTCGCCGCCGTGGTCGTGCAGTCCTCGACGCTCGTCTATTCGCATTTCGGCGTGACCCTGGAGCCTGTCCGGGTCGACCAGCCGGCGGTGGTCGAGCGGGTCGTGGTGCGCAGGGACGTCCCGCCGGCGGCCAAAAAGGCCGACAAGACCCTGGAGCGCCCCGCGCCGCCACCGGTGCGGGTGGCCAAGGCCTAGGGCGTCGCCCGTGGTCGCGGCATTGCGTCTCTGTAAGCCGGAATCCCTCCTATGACTGTTTGCGTCCTCCATGATGGCCGGTAAGTCTCGTGCCGATTGGTGTGGAGCCGCTGCGTCCGAGCCGGGACGCGAGGCTTTGAGCCGTGGGCCGAGCAGGCCGCACAAGGGCCGCGTATGAAGATCACCAAGCGGCGGCAGCCGGCGGATTTCCAAAGCGTTTCAGATCTTTCCCCAGCGATGTCGGAAGACGGCGCGCCGAGCGCGTTGACGCCGGCTGACTCAGACCGGGCGCCGGCCCGCCGTGGGGCGAGCGACGCTGCGGAGTTCTCCCGCGCCGACACGTCCCTGGCGGTGCTGCAGGAAGAATACGAATCACCTCCCGCGTGGCCGATCTATCTGGCCGCGCTGGTTGTGTCGGTGCTGTGGGTGTGCGGTCCGCTGGCGTTCGCGATCGGCTATCGCAACGGCGTGGCCCCGTTCCGGGACGACCTGTTCGCGATCGCGGTGTTCGCCCTGCTGTCGGTGGGGCCGGCGGCGTTCGTGTGGATCGCGGCCTATATGGTGCGCCAGACTCAGCGGCTCGGCGCCGAGACCCGTCGAGCGAAGGCGCTGGCCGACGACCTGATCGCACCGGCTGTGGCGGCGGGCCTGGGGGCCGGGGATGTCGTGCAGTCGATACGCGAGGAAATCCGCAGGGCCGGCGAGGCGGCGGACGATGCCCGCGTCGCGCTGCTGGAGCTGCGCAAGTCGCTGTCGCAGGAGACCGAGCGACTGGCGGAGGCCGCGGCGACGTCGCTTCGCAACGCGCAAGGCTTGAGCGCGAGCCTGGGCCTAGAGCGCACCGAAATGGGCGTGCTGGCGCAGAGCCTGGATGCGCAGGCGGCCAAGGTCGCTGACGTGATCAGCCAGCAGGCGCGCATGGTGGCCGAGGCGTCCGACCTCGCCGAGACGCAATTGCGGGAAGCCGAGGCTCTGCTGGCGGCGAGGGCCGCTGACCTTGCCGCCGCGGCCGGCGAAGCCCAGGGCGCGGCGCGGACGGCGGGCGAGGACCTGAACAGGCACATCGCACGGCTGGAGAACGCCGGCATCGGCGTCGCCGAACAGATCCGCGCCGTGGAGGGTGGATTGGCCGAGCAGCGGGCGTCGCTGGTCACGCTCTCGCATGCCTTGCGGGCGGACAACGAAGCGTTCGCCACCGAGGCCGAGGGCCACGCAGCGCAATTGGCCGACTTCATCGGCCAGGCGCGGATCTCGGCGCTAGAGATGGGCGACCGCGCGCTGAAGGGCGGCGAGTCGCTGCGCCATCTGATGGCCGAGGCGACGGCGCAGTTCCGTGACCTGACCCAGGCCGCCCAGGCCGAGCGCGACGCGTTCAGCCAGTCGTCGGCCCAGGCCGTAGGCACGGTGTTCGAGACTGCGGCCAAGGAACGCGAACAGCTCGCGGTGCAGACCGAGGCTGCAATCGAGGCGCTGGCGCGTGCGGCCGAGGAGACGCGTGCAGCGTCGTCGCGTCACGCGGAGGCCGCGCGAGATCAGGTCGATCAACTGTCGGAAGCCGCATTCACCGCCGGTCAGAAGGCCAACCAAGCGTTCGAGGCGCGGTTGGATGAGGCGCGGCAATTGATCGAGCGCTCGGCCGAGATGGTCGAGCAGGCGGGGACGGCGACGGCCGAGAAACTGGAGGCCGGCGCTTCGGCGGCGCGCGCGACGCTGGAAGAACTGCAGCGCATGCTGGCCGACGTGGATCAGCGTTCGGCGCAGATGCCGCTGGCGGCGCGCGATCAGGCCGAACAGGTGCGGGTCGCCGTCACCGAGAGCATGGACGAACTGCTGGGTCAGGCGCGGCGCGCAGCCGAAGAGACCCAGGCGATCGACGCGGCGTTCCAGGAACGCGTCCGGCGCAACTACGAGATGCTGAGCGAGGCCGTGCGGTTGATGGGCGCGGTGGCCAGCGGCCCGGTCACCGCCATGGCCGCGCCGGCGATGCTGACGCCTCCGCCGCCGCCTCGGACTCCACGTGCGGCCCCGGAGTCTGTCGTGGAAGCGCCTGCGCCGGCGCGCGCACCAGAGCCCAAGGCAGAATCGAAGGTCGAGCCTGCCGCGAAGGCCGATCCGGGCGCGGCGCGGCCTCGGTTGCGGCTGACGCCGACCGCCACGGACGAGGAATTCTCCAGCGTCTTCGAGGCCAGCGGCGGCGCGGACACGCCGGACACCGACGGCTGGACATGGAAGGAGCTGCTGTCGTCGATCGACGAGAGCGGGCCAACCGACCCGGTGAAGCTTGAAGCCGTGCTGATCGACGAGATCGCCGAGATGGGGATCGATGCGACGTCGCTGCTGCCACCGGACCGGATCGAGAAGATCGCCGCGGTGATCCAGACCGGCGACCTGATCGGCGCGCGCGAGGTGGTGCGCAAGCTGGCGCCCGCCGCGGTGCATAGGCTGAGCCGGAGGCTGCTGGCCGACGAGCGGCTGGGCCGGCAGACCGCGCGACATCTCGACCGCTACAAAGCTCTGCTCGACGACGCCGCGGCGCGCGACCACGAAGGGTTCCTGGTGGCGGCGCTGCTCAACTCGGACGGCGGGCGCGCCTATCTGGTGCTCGAGGCGGCGGTCGGGGACATGGCCTAAGCGCGCACCTGGGCGCGGGGAGCCGATGATGCGTACGCTGTCCGTATGCGATGAGCGGTGGCCCACGGCGGGCGAGTTCCGCATCGCCCGCGGCGCCAAGTACGAGGTGCATGTGATCGTCGTCGAGATCACAGAAGGCGCGCACCGGGGCCGCGGCGAGTCGACGCCCTATCCGCGCAACGGAGAGACCATGGAGGGCTCGCTGGTGCAGGTGGCGGCCACGGCGGAAGCCATCGAGGCCGGCGCGTCGCGGGACGTCCTGCAGACGCTGCTCGGCCCGGGGGCCGCTCGCAACGCCCTGGACTGCGCGCTCTGGGACCTGGAGGCGAAGCGCAGCGGAACACCGGCCTGGCGGGCGGCGGGGCTCGAACGGATCCACCCGCTGAAGACCTGCTTCACGATCGGGATGGCGAGCGCCAAGGACATGGCGCGCGCCGCCAAGGCCGCGGCGAGCCGGCCGATGCTGAAGCTGAAGATCGGCGGCGGGGACGACCTGGACCGTGTGGCCGCGGTGCGTGCGGCGGCGCCGAAGACGCGCCTGATTGTCGACGCCAACGAAGGGCTTTCGATGGAGCTGCTGCGCCGGCTGGCGCCGGAGCTTTCCAAGCTGGGCGTGGCGCTGATCGAGCAGCCGCTGCCCGCTAGCGAGGACGTCCAGCTCGAAGGGTACGAGAGCCCTGTGCCGCTGTGCGCCGACGAGAGCCTGCACACCCGCGCGGAGCTCGACGACTGTGCGCGGCGCTACGCCTGCGTGAACATCAAGCTGGATAAGGCGGGCGGGCTCACCGAGGCGCTGGCGCTGAAGGCGGCGGCGCGGGAGCGCGGGCTGATGGTGATGGCGGGCTGCATGGTGGCGACCTCGCTGGCCATGGCGCCGGCGATGATCCTGGCGCAGGGCGCGGAGTTCGTCGACCTCGACGGCCCGTTGCTGCTGGTGCGCGATCGCGAACCGGGATTGGCGATCGCCGGATCGATCCTTGAGCCGCCGAAACCGGAGCTGTGGGGATGAGTGGAGCCAAGGTGGCGGTCTGCGCGTTGACGCTCGCATGAGCGAACATCGCGAGAAGGCCCATCGCGCCTGGCGTTCCGCGGAACGGATCAAGCGGCTTTCGGACCGGCTGGTCAGCATCGGCCCGTTCGGCCTGGGACTAGACGGCGTGCTGGCCTGGGTTCCGGGCGCCAATGTCGTCTACAGCGTGGGCGCGGCGGGTCTGCTGATCTACGAGGGGGTGCTGGCGGGCGCGTCGGCGGCGACGCTGGCCAGGATGGGGCTGTACCTTGCCGCAGACTCCGCAACCTCCGGCGTGCCGGTGGTGGGCTGGGCGATCGACACCCTGTTCCCCGGCCACCTGATGGCCGCCAAGGCGCTGCAGAAGGACATCGAGGCCAGGCACGGGCCTTCAGTGCTGACCGACGGCTGGTTCTCTCGGCGCGGCGTCGGCCGGGCGGCGAAGGCCGGCGCGGGACGCTGAGGCGCTTGCCGCGGCGCGCGACGCCGATAGGTTGCGAGTTCGCCAAGGACCCGTCACATGCCGCGCATTCCGTACTTCAATCCCACCGACGCCGTCGGCCCTCGGGCTAAGAAGGCCTACGAGAAGCTGCCGCCGCTCAATCTGTTCCGAATGCTGGGCCATCTGGGCGAGCTGATGGAAGGCTTCACCAAGCTGGGCGGGCAGCTGCTGAACTTCGGAAAGCTCGACCCGGTCTTGCGCGAGATCGTGATCATCCGCGTCGGGGTGCTGTCCGAAGCGCCTTATGAAATCACCCAGCATGAGTGGATCGGCAGGCGGGTCGGCATGAGCGACGCACTGATCGCGGCGATCCACGAGGGACCGGACGCGGCGGCGTTCGACGATCTGCAACGAATGATGATGCAGTTCACGGACGACGTGGTGAAGAACGTGCGCGCATCCGACGCGACGTTCGAGCCGTTGCGCGCGCGGCTGTCCTATCAGGAGCTCCAGGAGGTCGTGCTCACGATCGGCTACTACATGACCGTATCGCGGATCCTGGAGACCTTCGACGTGGAGCTCGAGGACCAGCCTTACGAGATGGCCGTGGACGCCGGCCGCAACCGCTAAAGATTCAGGCCGGCTGCGCCACCTGGGCGTAGCCGAGCTGCTCGTTCAGCCGTTCCAGAACCTCGATGGCCGCCTCCGAGACCACGGCGCCGGGCGTGAAGATGGCGGCCACCCCTGCATCCCGCAGGGCCTGGAAGTCCTCCGGCGGAATGACGCCGCCGACCACCACGAGGATGTCGGGGCGGCCGAGCTTGGCGAGTTCGTCCTTGAGTTCCGGCACCAGGGTCAGATGGCCAGCGGCGAGCGAGCTTGCCCCCACCACATGGACCCCGTTCTCGACAGCTAGGGCCGCAGCCTCCGCGGGCGTCTGGAATAGATTGCCGATGTCCACATCGAACCCCAGGTCGGCGAAGCCGGAGGCGATCACCTTCTGGCCGCGGTCATGGCCGTCCTGGCCCATCTTGGCGATCAGCACGCGGGGTTTGCGTCCATCCGCCTGGGTGAAGGCGTCTGCCATCGCGATGGCGCGGCGAGAGGCGGTGGTGGAGCCGGCTTCGCGCAGATAGACGCCGGTGACGGCCGACGCGACGGCCGAATGGCGGCTGAAGACCTTCTCCAAGGCCAGGCTGATCTCGCCGACCGTGGCGCGGGCGCGCGCTGCGTTGACCGACAGCTCCAGCAGATTGCCGTTTCCGCGCGCGCCCTCCGTCAGGGCGTTGAGGGCGGCCTCCACGGCGACCGGGTCGCGCTCGGCGCGAAGCTGTTGAAGCTTGGCGAGCTGGCGTTCGCGCACCGCGCTGTTGTCGACCTTGAGCATCGGAATCTCGTCAGCGCCCTCGGGTCGGTAGCGATTGACCCCGACGACGGTTTGGCGGCCGGAGTCGATGCGCGCCTGGGTGCGGGCCGAGGCCTCCTCGATGCGCCGCTTGGGCAGGCCGTCCTCGATGGCGCGAGCCATGCCGCCCAGGGCCTCGACCTCTGCGATGTGCTCCAGCGCACGGGCCGCAAGATCGGCGGTGAGGCGTTCGACATAGTAGGAGCCGCCCCAGGGGTCGATCACCCGGGTCTGGCCGCTCTCGAGCTGGAGGAAGAGCTGGGTGTTGCGCGCGATCCGAGCGGAGAAGTCGGTGGGGAGCGCCAGGGCTTCGTCGAGAGAATTGGTGTGCAGGCTCTGAGTCTGGCCGCCCACCGCGGCCATAGCCTCTACGCAGGTGCGCGCGACGTTGTTGTAGACGTCGTGGGCCGCCAGGCTCCAGCCGCTGGTCTGGGTGTGGGCGCGAAGGGCGAGCGAGCGGGCGTCCTTCGGATTGAACTCGTCGCGCATCAGCTTGGCCCAAAGGAGGCGGCCGGCGCGCTGCTTGGCGATCTCCATGAAGGCGTTCATGCCGGCGTTCCAGAAGAACGACAGGCGCGGGGCGAACTTGTCGACGCTCATGCCCGCGGCGACGCCGGCGCGGACGTACTCGATGCCGTCGGCCAGGGTGTAGGCGAGCTCGAGGTCCAGCGTCGCGCCCGCTTCCTGGATATGATAGCCGGAGATCGAGATCGAATTGAACTTCGGCATGTGGCTCGAAGTATATGAAAAGATGTCTGAAATGATCCGCATCGATGGCGCTGGCGGATAGATGTAGGTGTTGCGGACCAGGAACTCCTTGAGGATGTCGTTCTGGATCGTGCCGGACAGCTTCTCGGTCGGAACACCCTGTTCCTCGCCCGCGACGATGTAGAGCGCCAGGACCGGCAGCACGGCCCCGTTCATGGTCATTGAGACGCTCATCCGGTCGAGCGGGATGCCGTCGAACAGGGTGCGCATGTCGAGGATGGAGTCGATCGCCACGCCGGCCATGCCGACGTCGCCCCGGACCCTCGGGTGATCGGAATCGTAGCCGCGATGGGTGGCGAGATCGAAGGCGACCGAGAGGCCCATCTGACCGGCCGCAAGGTTGCGGCGATAGAAGGCGTTGGAGTCCTCGGCGGTGCTGAAGCCCGCGTACTGGCGCACCGTCCATGGGTTGGTCAGGTACATGGTGGGATAGGGGCCGCGCAGGAACGGCGCGAGGCCCGGGTAGGCGCCGACGACGTCGAGGCCAGCGATGTCGGCAGGGCCGTAGCCAGGTTTGACGCTGACGCCCTCGGGGGTTTCCCAGACCGCGCCCTCGGCGGCGAGCGCCGGGATGGCGCCGGCGTCGAAGGGCAGGGTCGCGAAATCGGGGAACTGGGCCATCACTGGACCTCGTAGGGTTGGGCCAGGCGCAGGGGCTTGAGCGGCGGACAGGCGCTGTCTGGTCCGGGGACGCGCGGCGAGGGCGCATCGACCGCGTGTGCGGCGGGCGTCTCCACCGCGACCTGGGCGGACTTATCGGGCGGGAAGGCGGTGACGCCGACGATGCGGGGTTCTCCCGCCGAAGCGCGGGCCGCCTTGGCCTGGGCGACCTCGGCGGCGATGTGGCCGGACTCCAGGGCTGCGATCGCGCCGCCTGCGGCCTCGATGGCCTGGAAGGCGGCCCAGGCGGCACGCGCGAGTTCCTCGGTCAGGGTTTCGATATAGCCGGCGCCGGCGGCGGGATCGAAGACGCGCGCGATATGGGCCTCCTCCATCAGCACGAGCTGGGTGTTGCGGCTCTGACGACGGGCGAACTCGGTGGGCAGGCCGATGGCGTCGGTGAAACAGCCCAGCGCTACGGAATCGGCTCCACCGACCGCGGCGGCGAAGCCAGCGGCGGTGAGGCGCAGCATGTTGGTCCAAGGATCCTGCACGGTCAGCATGCGATGCGAGGCGCGGGCTTCGACCACCGCTGCGCTGTCGACCCCGCAGGCGGCGACCAGGCGCGCCCAGAGCACGCGCGCGGCGCGCAGCTTGGCGATGGACAGGAAGTAGTCGGTGTCGGCGCTGAGGCCCAGGCTGATCGCGCCGAAGGCGCGGTCCATGGGCATGTCGGCTCGCACCAGCGCCTTTGCGTAGGCGAGGGCGGCGGCGAGCGCGAAGGCCAGTTCGCCCGCTTCGCCGCCCCCCGCCTCGTGGACGACGCGCCCGGAGGCCAGGAACAGCGTCGCCTGCGGATAGGTGTCGGAGAGGCGAACGGCGGCGACGGCGCAAGCCACCATGTGGCTCTCGACGGGACCCGGGCTCGCGCCGGCTTCGGCGAAAGCGCTCAGCGGGTCGAGGTTGAGCCGGAGTTTTGCGCCGGGCGAGGCCTTGGCGACGGCGCCGAGCCAGTCGGCGGCGCGGACGCCCAGGAAGCCGGCGTCGAGGGCCACCGGCGCGAGTTCGAGGACAACCTGTGAAAGCACACGGGCCAGATCGTCGGCTGAACCGACGGCCGCGCCGGTCTCGCCGGTCGGGTCGAGCCGCACCAGCACGGAAGCGGCGCCGCCTTCCAGGTCGCGGAGGATCTCAGCATTGGCGATGGCCGGATCGGGGTGGGCGACCACTGTGCGCACGTCCCACTGGCGATCGGCGTCTACCGTCCGCGGACGGAACCCCAGGGGCGGCGACCCCGCGGACGGGTAGAGCGGCGCGATCGTCAGATTCTCCGCGGTCGTCGAGGAGAGGCTTTCGAACGGCTTGTCGCCGAGGGTCTTCGCCACGAGGGCGCGCCAGTCGGCGGCGCTCGAAGGCGGAAAGTCGAGGTTCGCTTCGGACATCGCGGCAGATGGGCCACCATGCGAGGCAGGCGTCAAGACGGCGGCGGGCGGCGCCGTCGCGTAAGTCTGTCGATGAGGCCGAGGCTCCTATGGCCTGCGGTTCATTCCGTCGCCGGCGTCACGAGGAAGGCGCAGGAAGAAGGGGATCGAGAGGAAGCTGATCGCCCCCAGAGCGATGAAGGTGTTCGCGACCGACGACGCGCTCAGCGTGGTTTCGCCCCGCATGGTGGTGAACAGATGCAGCATGGTGGCCGCCACGCCGACGCCGATCGACTGCACAAGCTGCTGCGCCATCTGCGACATAGAGGTGGCGCGGCTCATCTGAGGTTGCTCGATATCTGCGTAGGACAGGCCGTTGAGGCTGGTGAATTGCAGCGAGCGGAAGAAGCCGCCGGCAAGCAGCAGGGTGATCATGATCCAGCGCGGCGTCGTGGGCTCGAAGACCGCGTACATCAAGAACATGACGCTGACGATGAGGCCGTTCACCCAGAGCACCGTGCGGAATCCGAACCGCCGCAGGATCGGCGGCGCAGCGGACTTCATGGCCAGGGCGCCGATGGCCGCCATGCAGGTCAGCAATCCCGCCTCGAACGGTGACATCCCGAAGATGACCTGCAGCAGCAGGGCGAGCAGGAACGGCGTGGCCCCCTGGACGAGGCGCATGAACGCGCCGCCGACCACGGACGCCGTGAAGGTCGGAATCCGGAACAGGGTGAGGTCCAGGATGGCGTCCGGGTTGCCGCGGGAATGGCGCCAGTACAGCAGCATGCAGAGGACAGACGCGGCGAACAATCCGGCGACGGCGAAGGGGGACACCGCGTCGCGGCCGAGGGTCTCGAAACCGAAGATCAGACCTGCAAGGCCGAACCCGGTGAGGACCAAACCCCAGGCGTCCAGCGGAGAGACGGCCTGTTCCTTGATGTCGGGCACATAGCGCAGGACCAACAGGATGCCGACGGCCGCGATCGGCAGGTTGATGTAGAAGATCCAGCGCCAGTCCCAATAGGTGACGATGAACCCTCCGAGCACCGGCCCGAGCGCCGGGCCGAGCAGGGACGGCATCGTCAGGACTGAAAGAGCGCCGACCAACTCATGCTTGGGCGTCGTGCGCAGGAGCACCAGGCGGCCGACAGGCGACATCATCGCCGCAGCGATCCCCTGGAAGAGCCTTGCGAGCACGAGCTGCGACAGATCCTGCGCCATGCCGCATGCCGCGGAACTGACGGCGTAGAGAATCATCGAGGCCAGGAAGATGCGACGCGCGCCGAACTTATCGGCGGCCCAGGTGCTGACCGGCAGGAAGACCGCCGCCGCCAGCAGATAGACGGTGATCGCGAGATTCAGGCGCACCGGGTTCTCACCCAGGGCATGGGCCATTGTCGGCAGGGCGTTGGACAGGACGTTGGCGTTCAACGTCTGCATCATCATCGCCGAACCGATGATCAGCGGCACGACCCAGCCGCGACTGAGCTCGGCGCGCCGAGCTTCGCGCAGGGCGGCAGGATCCTCGAGCTCGGTCACGTTTCCAAGGTCGCGAGTTGGAGTAGGGGGCCGGCCGCTTCGCCGAGGCGTGCGCGGTCTTCATGGGTGAGCCGTCCGAGCCGCTCGACGAGCCAGTCATTGCGATGGCGGCGGATCGTCTCGATGCGTCGCACGCCCTCGGGTGTGATCTCCAGCACCGAGCGGCGCCCGTCAGCGCGATCGGTGCGCCGGGCGATCAGGCCCGCGGCCTCGAGGCGCTTGACGTGGGCGCTCATCGTCGGGCGGGCCATCTGTTCGGTGTCCGCAAGGTCGCAGACGCCGACCCCCGGATGCTTGCGGATATGCCCCAGCAGGGTGGCGTCGACCGCAGAGAGGCCGGCCTTCTGAGCGGCGTTCCGTAGCCTGCGCGAAGTGCGCAGCAGCGCAGGCCGCAGCAACTCGGCGAGCGCGAAGACATCGTCGGCCAAGGTCTGATCCGCAGAGGACATGGAGCGCAGCCTTTGGTTAGTTTCCCAAACTATCTATCAAGCGGCCGGGCGTGGTCAACGTGCAGATGATCCCGGATCGGACGATCCGGTGGTCGGCCGGGGTGCAGCCAGAGTGAGCCGGCGACGTACGGCGCGGGCGGTGACGAGCAGTCGGCGTGCGTGCCGTTCAAGCGCGGCCGCGGCGGCGGCGCAGTGGTCGAGTTCGCCAGAAAGTCCGCGACTGACGCAGGCGCGCACGGCGTCTGCGGAAAGGTGAGCGCTCACGGCCGCCTGCTGGGCCTGGTCGACGGCCTCCACCAAGCGACCTTCGGCCGATGCACGCCAGGCGGCGCGCTCGTTCAGCCGGCTAGCCGCATCGGCGCGCAAGCGTTCGACCGGGCGTTCAGGCCAAGGGTCGGGCGACATCGCTGCCCAAGCGACGCCGCTGTAGCGTCGGGCGTCGCGGGCGTGAATCTCCCGGCGAACGGCTTCGCGTGAGACCTCCTCGTCCAGAACGGCCTCAAGGGGTGAGTGGGCGTCTGGATCGGGCGTCACATCGTATGTATAAAATGTACAAAACGAGAGTCAAGCGATTATGTATTTATTATCCACAGGTCAACCGCCCATGCGGATGATCCTCCGTGCCTGATAGGGCGGGATGATCGCCGTGATGTGCGCCGCCCAGCGTAGCTTGGCGTCATGGCGGGTCGGACCGGCCAAGCTCTCCAGA
Organism: Phenylobacterium sp.; assembly: GCF_030697305.1. Taxonomy (GTDB): domain Bacteria; phylum Pseudomonadota; class Alphaproteobacteria; order Caulobacterales; family Caulobacteraceae; genus Phenylobacterium. The sequence goes on from NZ_JAUYQL010000081.1 coordinate 23,294, forward strand.
TCGAAGCGGCCCCGCTCCGAGCCGCGCAGCAAGCGCTTGACCAGCACTTCATCGGTATCGATTTCGACGACGACGACGTGGCCCAGCATGTCCGGTGTGGGCGGGGTGCGCTGGTCCTCGAAATAGATCAGCGCGCCGTCATCAGCGAAGCCGTGCATGGAATGTCCGACCACCTGCAAGGCGACGGCGTTGTCCGTGCCGCCAGGGGGGATCGGGGCCAGATCGCCTGCGTCATGGCCTGTGGCGAAGAGCACGGTCCCCTCCGGATTGGCGCCGACTCTGCCGATAATGCGGACCATGCCGTCCTCGACGCCGATCCGCATCGGGCCTGACGCGTCATAGAGCCATTCCGGGCGCACCCCGAGGGCGGCGGCGTACTCCTTGGCCCGGCGATAGGAGAAGGGTGCGTTGCCGTTCTCGTTCGAGGCGAACGCGCGGGGGCAGAAGCTTCAGGGCCTGGTGAACCGGCGCGCGGCGGAGGTCGCGCTGTGGTCGACGCTTGAACCGGGGTCTCGGCCAGATGCGCCCCCGTCGAGCGTGACGCGCACCGAGCGAACGCCGCCAACCCCGGCGGACCCTGTTCCGGCCGGCAAGAGCGGCTCGCTGATCGCCGCGGCGACCTCGGCCGCGGCCGCGGTGACGGTTGCCGCGCAACAGATCACCGCCGCAGTCGCGCCCTATGTGACCTATTCCGACCCGGTCAGGCAGGCCGTGGCGATGGTCGCCACGTTGGCCGCCATGGCGGCTGTCGCTGCGCTTGCGCTCAACTGGGTCAAGCGACGGGAAGCGAGGCGATGAGCGGCCTGTCCGTGCGCCAGGCCGCGCTGGGCGTGATGGTCTTGTTACTGTCAGCCCTGGTGGCGGCATGGTCCTTCGATCCCTTCCACCGCCGCCGCTCGGCGGAAGAACACACCGAGCGCGCGCGGGTCGAAGCGACAACAGCGCGACTGGAGACCGAAGGCGCCCGTCAGGCCGAGCGAGGGGCCGCATCCATTGTCCGCAGGCGTGAAGTCGTCCAGGCGCAAGTCGCGGAACTCGCGCGCCATGCCCAACAATCGGAGGACGCAAATGCGCCTATTCCCGCCGCTCGGGCTGCTCGCCTGCGCGCTTTCGACCGTCAGCTGTGCGAATTCTCGCCTGAGTTGGACGGCTGCGCCCCAGATAGAGATGTCGAGCGAAGCCCGTCGCCCGTGCAGCCTTTATCGACTGCCTCTCGAGCCGCTGGCAGTGGATCTTGAAATCGGCTTCGCCATCCGTGGCGCTCAGCTGGTGTCTTGCGATGCGACTCGCAGACTTGCGGTGGATATCCACGACGCCGAACATCAGTTGGAAGCGCAGGGGCGGGAGCGAATGACGCCCTGGTGGCGTCGCTTGTGGTGATGGAGCTTCAGGCGATCAGTCTTTGCGGATGTGAATAGACCTCGAAGCCGTCAGCGCGCGCTACAGCGATCAAGGTGATCCCGGCTTCATCGGCAGTTCGCACGGCTAGCGCGGTTGGAGCCGACACGGCGATCAGCACTGGCGCGCCAGCGGCCGCGGCTTTCTGGACCATCTCCACCGAGACACGGCTGGTGAGAACAACAGCGCCGTCGCAGCAAGCGCCGCCAGAACGAAGGCGCGCGCCGACAAGCTTGTCGAGCGCATTGTGACGGCCGACGTCCTCGCGCACGACAATCTGACGGCTAGTGACGTCCCAATAGCCTGCCGCGTGCACAGCGCGCGTCGCCGCGCCGAGCGGCTGGACGGCTACAAGAGCGGCGAGCGCGGTCTCGACGTCGCGCGGCGAGATCGAAAGCGTGGAGTCCACACGTCGCGGTGGTCGGACGGCCTGTTCCAGGCTCTCGACGCCGCATAGGCCGCATCCCGTGGGCCCAACCATCCGACGGCGGCGAGCGACAAGCGCAGTCGACGGAGCCTCGGCCAACCACAGGCGAAGCTCAATGCCCGCATCGGACTCGACGACCTCAAGGTCCCGGATGTCGGAGAGCGACCGAATCAACCCCTCCGTGAAGCTGAAGCCCACAGCGAAGTCTTCCAGATCTGCCGGTGTGGCCATCATCACGGCCGACGTTGAAGCGTCGTGGACTATGGCGATCGGCGTCTCTTCGGGGACCTGTCGCGAGCCCGCCTCCAGGCCTGCACCGCTCCACCGGAACCTGCTCACTTCGACAGCCGGTTGCAGCGCGCTCGCGTCCAGATCAGCCCGGCGCATCGGTGCGCGCCGGACGAAGGAGTGGGACCGCCGCAGCGACCAGGGCGCTCAAGCCTGAGCCGCCAGCGGCAGCATGCTCGCTCAGCTGTTCGCGCATGGTGGGAGCCCAGAAGCTGTTGAGGTGATCCGCCGTCGCCCGAGCCGCCCCGTCCCCCGGTTGAGACTCGAAGAAGCGCGCGATCTGGTTGGCCATGGTGACCAACCGGTCGACTTCCGCGCCGCTCATTCGGCCGGTTCAGGTTGCGCGATGCGTCGGCTGCGTCGCGTGTGGGCTTGGTAGCGGGTCTGCCAATCCGTCGTGCCGTTGGAGAGCGCCACTTCGACGGCGGTGACCTTGTACTCGGGGCAGTTGGTGGCCCAGTCGGAATACTCGGTGGTGACTACGTTGGCCTGCGTCTGAGGGAAGTGGAAGGTCGTGTAGACGACGCCGGGCGCGACGCGTTCGGTCACTGTTGCGCGCAGGCTGGTTTCACCTGCGCGGCTCTTCAGCGAAACCCAGTCGCCATCGCGGACGCCCCGCTGTTCGGCGTCCTCTGGATGGATCTCGAGAAGGTCCTCGTTGTGCCAGGCTACGTTCGCCGTGCGGCGCGTCTGGGCGCCGACGTTGTATTGAGACAGCACGCGGCCGGTGGTGAGCAGCAGCGGAAACCGTGGGCCGACCTTCTCGTCGGTGGCCACGTATTCGGTCAGCATGAACCGGCCCTTGCCTCGGACGAAGCCGTCGAGATGCATGACCGGCGTGCCGAGAGGCGCAGCCGCGTTGCAAGGCCACTGGACGGACCCTTCCTCGTCGAGCTTCGCGAAACTGACGCCGGCGAAGGTGGGCGTGAGGCTGGCTATCTCGTCCATGATCTCGGACGGGTGGGAGTAGCTCATCGTGAAGCCGAGGGCGTTAGAGAGCATCTGAGTGATCTCCCAGTCGCCGAAGCCATTACGTGGGCTCATCACCTTGCGAACCCGCTGGATACGGCGTTCGGCGTTGGTGAAGGTGCCGTCCTTCTCGAGGAACGTCGATCCAGGCAGGAAGACGTGGGCGTAGTTGGCCGTTTCGTTCAGGAACAGGTCCTGGACGACAACGCACTCCATCGCCGCAAGACCGGCCGCCACGTGCGTGGTGTTCGGGTCGGACTGCAGAATGTCCTCGCCTTGAATGTATAGCCCCTTGAAGGCGCCCTGGACGGCGGCGTCGAGCATGTTCGGGATGCGAAGGCCGGGCTCGGCGTCAAGCTCGACGTCCCACAGCGCCTCGAACACGCCGCGGGCATCGTCGTCGGATACGTGGCGGTAGCCGGAAAGCTCGTGGGGGAACGAGCCCATGTCGCAGGCGCCCTGAACGTTGTTCTGGCCTCTCAGCGGATTGACGCCGGCGCCCAGCTTGCCGAGGTTCCCGGTCGCCATGGCCAGGTTGGCGATGGCGATCACCGCGGTGGTGCCTTGGCTGTGCTCAGTGACGCCAAGGCCGTAGTAGATCGCCGCCGCGCCGCCTGTCGCGTACAAGCGGGCGGCCTGTCGCACGGTCTCCGGCGGCACGCCGGTGAAGGCTTCGCTCGCCTCGGGTGAATTCGCCGGCGCCGCGACCGCCTCAGCCCAATCCTGGAATTCCTCCCAGTCGCAGCGCTCGCGCACGAACGCCTCGTCCACCAGGCCTTCGGTGACGATGACATGCGCCAGGGCGTTCAACACGGCGACATTGGTCCCTGGCCTTAGCGGCAGGTGATGGTCAGCCTGAACATGAGGGGTGCGAACGAGGTCGATCCGCCGAGGGTCGATGACGATCAGGCGCGCACCCTGGCGCAGCCGCTGCTTCATGCGGGAGGCGAACACCGGATGGCCGTCGGTGGGATTGGCGCCGATCACCATGATGACGTCCGAGTGCTCGACAGAGTCGAAATCCTGGGTACCCGCAGACGTGCCGAACGTCGCCTTCAGTCCGTAGCCGGTGGGCGAGTGGCAGACGCGGGCGCAGGTGTCGACATTGTTGTTGCCGAAGCCGGCCCGCACCAGCTTCTGGACCAGGAACGTTTCCTCGTTGGTGCACCGCGACGAGGTGATGCCGCCAACTGAATTGCGGCCATGGGCCGCCTGAATGCGTGTGAATTCCGAAGCGGCGTAGGCGATGGCCTCTGACCAAGTCACCTCGCGCCATGGGTCGGTGACGGCCCTGCGGATCATCGGATTGAGGATGCGCTCGCGATGGGTCGCGTATCCCCAGGCGAAGCGACCTTTCACGCAGGAGTGGCCGCGGTTGGCCTTGCCGTCCTTGTACGGGACCATGCGCACGAGTTGCTCGCCGCGCATCTCGGCCTTGAAGGTGCACCCGACGCCACAGTAGGCGCAGGTCGTGACGACTGAGTGTTCGGGCTGACCGATGTCGATGATCGCCGTCTCAGTGAGCGCCGCCGTCGGGCAGGCCTGCACGCAGGCTCCGCACGACACGCACTCAGACTCCATGAACGGCTGCGACTGGCTGGCTGAAACCTGGCTGGCAAAACCGCGGCCTTCAATGGTCAGGGCGAAGGTGCCTTGCACCTCGTCGCAGGCGCGCACGCAGCGCGAACATACGATGCATTTCGACGGGTCGAAGGTGAAGTACGGGTTGGACTCGTCAGCTTCCGCGCAGAGGTGGTTGGCGCCGTCGTATCCGTATCGAACCTCCCGCAGCCCCACGGCTCCGGCCATGTCCTGGAGTTCGCAATCCCCATTGGCGGCGCAGGTTAGACAATCCAGCGGGTGGTCGGAAATGTAGAGCTCCATCACGCCCTTGCGCAGTTTCGCGAGCTTGGGCGTCTGGGTGCGCACCACCATGCCGTCGGCGATCGGCGTGGTGCAGGACGCCGGCGTTCCGGCGCGACCGTCGATCTCCACCAGACAAAGCCTGCATGAACCAAAGGCCTGAAGGCTGTCGGTCGCGCATAACTTCGGGATCGCCGTGCCCATCATGGACGCCGCACGCATCACCGAAGTCCCGGCTGGCGCCATCACGGTTTGCCCGTCGATCGTCAGCGATACGACCTCGGTCGCAGCGGAAGGAGGTGTGCCGGAATCGGCCTCTTTGATCAGGGGCATCGCGGCCTCATTTCGGCGGCGCCAACGCCTCCCCCCTGGGCTCGAAGTCCTGCGGGAAGTGTGTCACCGCGCTCATCACGGGATATGGCGTCAAGCCACCGAGCGCACAGAGCGATCCTAGCCGCATAGTTTCGCACAAATCCTCAAGCACTGCGAGGGAGCTGCGTTCACCAGCGATGATCCGGTCGATGGTCTCAATCCCGCGTACCGACCCGAGCCGGCATGGCGTGCACTTCCCACAGCTCTCGATGGCGCAGAACTCCATGGCGAAGCGCGCCTGCGCCGCCAAGTCCACGGTGTCGTTGAACACCACGATCCCGCCGTGTCCGATCAAACCGTCGCGTGCGGCGAACGCCTCGTAGTCAAAGTGCGTGTCGAATAGGCTGGGTGGGAAATATGCACCCAACGGTCCGCCGACCTGAACGGCGCGGACGGGGCGGCCGCTCAGAGTCCCACCGCCGATGTCGTAAACCAGCGTGTTGAGGTCGAGGCCGAAAGGCGCTTCGAACAGGCCCCCGTTCCGGATGTCGCCGGCCAGTTGGATGGGCATTGTCCCGCGCGAACGGCCGTGTCCGTGCGCCGCGTAAGCCTCCGCGCCGTTCGCCAGAATGAGGGGCGCGGCGGCCAGAGTCAGGACGTTGTTGATTAGCGTCGGCCTCCCGAACAAGCCTGCATGCGCCGGAAGAGGGGGCTTGGCGCGCACCTGGCCGCGCTTCCCTTCCAGGCTCTCCAGCATCGCGGTCTCTTCGCCGCATACATAGGCGCCGGCGCCCACGCGCAATTCTATGTCGAACGCCGGCAGCCCCCCGCCTGCGGTTGGACCAAGCAGCCCAGCGTTTCGCGCCGTCGCTACGGCGCGTGAAAACGCGCGAATGGCGTGCGGGTACTCCGAGCGGATGTAGATGAAGCCCTTGGCGGCGCCCACCGCGAGGCCGGCGATGACCATGCCTTCGATCAGCAGGAACGGGTCACCCTCGAGCAACATCCGGTCGGCGAAGGTCCCGCTGTCGCCCTCGTCGGCGTTGCAGACCACGTACTTGCGGTCGGCTTGGGCGCGACGAACCGTGTCCCACTTGATCCCGGCCGGAAAGCCAGCGCCGCCCCGACCACGCAGCCCGGAGCGGGTGATCTCTTCGACGATCTGTTCCGGTGTGAGCGAGAGCGCCTTCTCTAGGCCAGCTAGGCCGCCAGCATTGCGATAGGCATCCAGCGATTGCGGATCGATCACGCCGCAGCGCGCGAATGTCAGCCGCATCTGGCGACGCAGGAAGGGCAGGGTCTCCACCGGACCTACGCATTTGGGGTGCGACTTCGCCTCGAACAGGCCGCTGTGCGCGAGATCCCGTGCTTCGTCGGGATAGATCGGACCGTAGCCGACGCGGCCTGCGGGGGTTTCGACCTCAACCAGCGTCTCCAGCTCAAACATCCCCCTGGATCCGGTCCGCACGATTTCGATCGGCAGACCGGACTGGCTGGCCTCCGCTGACAAGATGTCACAGACCTGATCGGCGCCGACCGCCAGGGCGGCGGCGTCCGCTGGCACGAAAACCCGCACGCTCATGGCAGAACCTGTGTGAGTAGGTGGTCGAGACGCGCGCCTTTCAATCGCGCGAACGGGTCGCCATCCAGCAGCGCCGCTGGGCCGCTCGCGCATAGGCCGAGGCAATAGACGGCTTCCAGCGTCACGGCGCCGTCGCTGCGGGTTTCCCCGACCTTTAAGCCTAGGGCGCGCTCAACCTGTGCGATAGCGTCGGCCGACCCTCGCGCCTGGCATGCCTCCGCCGCGCAGAACTTGAGGATCCTGCGTCCCGCCGGAACCCGTCGGAAGTCGTGATAGAAGGTCAGGACACCGTGAACATCGGCGCGGGATAAGTTCAAAACCTGAGCGATGATTGGAACGGCTTCGTCGGGCACGCAGCCGAACGTCGCCTGAATGACATGGAGAGCTGGCAGCAAAGGGCCTTCCAGCGCGACGCACCGCGCGACGAGCGCTGCGGCGTGGTCGGCGTTCCAGGGGATCTGTGGCAGGGAGGCAGACATGCGAACGCATTTGGGGGCGCCCCCCGCGCGCTAGCAAGCAAGCATCCCCGCCTGCGCCAAGCTCAGGTGATGTGACTGGGGCTTATGGGGTCGCTGCCGGGGAAGCTTTCCTCGATCGCCTCGTCGAGCAGGGCTTCCTGGCGATCTTCGGACGCGGCTTCCTTGTCCGCTAGCTGATCGTGCTTCTCGTCGTCGGCCAGCGGCTCCGCCTTGCGAGCGTGCGGCGTCTGAATGTGACGATCCTCAAGGCTCGGCTTACCTTCGACGGCCATATCGGCGGTAGAGGCGCTGGAGCCATGGGTGAAAGAGCGATCGGTGTCTGAGCTGCGGGTCGGCATGGGACTTAAGTCCTCCTGTGGCCTTGTAAGGCGTTCGGTGACTCAACCCCCTGGCGCGTCGCCAGTTGCAGCGCTTGCGCACAATGTCGCGAGCGACGGCGCTGGCTCAGTCGGAGGACGCACTGGGGAGGGAGGAGAATTGAAGCTAGTTCGCCCCGCCAGGCCCGCCCTGCGCGCGATATCGCGCGAGGGTGCCATGGTGCCGCCGGGGGGAATCGAACCCACGACCTCAGCCTTACCAAGGATGCGCTCTACCACTGAGCTACGGCGGCGAAAAGGCGAGGCGCGGGCTATAGCCAAAGCCGACCGCGCCGTGAAGCGAAATCGACGGCGGGTGGTTGCTTGACGCCATTGCCCGCCCGTCGCAAGCCTGTGCGGGTGAAGTGTCAGCCTCCGACTGTGAAGACCCGCCTCGACCCGCGCCGTGAGAAGCTGGCGCTGGCGCTGCGCGCGAATCTGCGCCGCCGCAAGGTGGGCGGTGGGCCGCCGGCGGCGAAAATCGGGCGTCCGGCGGACGAAACGCCTTCGTGATCCGCATGGCTAAGCCTAAATCGCGACCGGCGCTGGACACTGCGATGCGCTGCGGTGATGAATCCGCGCGCCGCCCGCGCCCACATCGTCGATCGAGGAACTGATTTGGACCGTATCGCCATCACCGGCGGCGTTCGGCTGGAGGGGGAAATCCCGATCAGCGGCGCCAAGAACTCCGCGATCAAGCTGATGGCCGCCAGCCTTTTGACCGACGAGCCGCTGCGGCTGACGAATATGCCGCGGCTAGCCGACACCCGCTTCCTGGGGCGGCTTCTGCAACGACTGGGCGCTGATCTCGTCGAGAGCGATGGCGTCGATGGGCCCGAGACAGTGCTTCGGACGAAAGAGATCGTCAGCGCAATCGCGCCCTATGACCTGGTCCGTCAGATGCGCGCATCCTTCAATGTGCTCGGCCCTCTGTTGGCGCGAACGGGGCAGGCGAAGGTATCGCTGCCCGGCGGCTGCACCATCGGCGCGCGGCCCGTTGATCTGCATCTGAAGGCGCTGGAGGCTTTGGGCGCACAGATCGACCTGCACGAGGGTTACGTTTACGCCCAGGCGCCGCGTGGTCTTCGCGGCGCGACTATCGCGTTTCCATTCGTGTCTGTCGGCGCCACCGAACACGCCTTGTTGGCCGCCGTGCTCGCCGAGGGCGAGACGGTCCTAGAAAACGCCGCCTGCGAACCGGAGATCGTCGATCTCGCCGACTGCCTGAACAAGATGGGTGCGAGCATTTCGGGCGCTGGTACGCCCAGCATCCGTATCAAGGGCGTCGCCCGCCTGGGCGGAGCCTCCCATGCGGTGATCCCCGATCGCATCGAAACTGGCACCTATGCGCTCGCCGCGGCTATGGCTGGGGGAGAGGTCAGGCTCACCAACACCCGTGCAGACCTCATCGAGGCGCTGCTCGACAAGATGACCGAGGCGGGCGCCGAGGTGACCCGCCACAACGACGGTGTGACCGTAAAGCGCAACGGTGCGCGGCTGCGGGCCGTGGAGATCGAAACCGACCCCTATCCGGGTTTCGCGACGGACCTCCAGGCCCAGTTCATGGCCCTCATGACCCTAGCCGACGGCGAGAGCGTGGTGCGGGAGACGATCTTCGAGAACCGCTTCATGCATGCCCCTGAACTGCGCCGGCTCGGCGCCGACATCACGGTGTCGGGCGGGGAGGCGAGGGTGCGGGGCGTCGACGCCCTCGAAGGGGCGCCCGTGATGGCCACCGATCTTCGGGCTTCGGTGAGCCTGGTGATCGCCGGTCTGGCGGCGCGCGGCGAGACCATGGTCAACCGCGTCTATCATCTGGACCGCGGCTTCGAGCGCCTGGAAGAAAAGCTCGGGGCGTGTGGCGCCCAGGTGCGGCGCATCGTCGGCGACGGCGAACCCGAGGACTGATCTGCATGCCAGGTCCAGATTCAGCGGCGCTGCGTCTACTCGCCATGGACGAAGACGATCTCGCGGTGATCTCGGCGGCGCTTCAGGACGCTGTCGCCAAGGTCGGTGATATCGCCTACGAGCCGCGCGAACGCCGCCTGACCATCGTCTTCAATCGGTATCGGTGGGAATCCGGCGGCGGCGAGCGGGTCCGCTCGGCGTTGCAGCTCGGCGGCGTTTCACTGCTCCAGGCTCGCCGCATCCGCCGCGGCGCCAGGCAGGCGGTCGTGGAGCTGCTTTCCGTGCACTTCGAGGTCGGCGATGCGCCGAGCGGCTCGGTGGTGATCAGCTTCGCCGGCGGCGGCGACCTGCGCGCTGAGGTCGAATGCGTCGACGCCATCCTGGCGGACATTTCCACGCCGTGGCCAACCCGCAGCGAACCGGCTCACGAGACTTGATGGCCTTAGCGCGCCAGGCCCGCTAAACACCGCGCCATGCGCCGCTTCCGCATCTCCGATCCGGGTTTCGACCCGGCTTTCGCCGCCTTCCTGGACGAGCGCCGGGAGGCGCCGCAGGAAGTCGACGACATCGTTCGCGGCGTCCTGGCCGCAGTCCGCAACGAGGGACTGGCGGCCCTGCTGCGCTACGCGCGCGAATTCGACCGCGTCGAGCTGGACGAGCGATCGATCCGCATCGGCTCCGACGAGATCGCCGCGGGAGCCGCAGCGTGCGAGCCTTCGGTGGTCGAAGCCATCGCCTTCGCCGCCCAGCGCATCCGCGTCTATCATGAACGCCAGCGGCCGGCCGACGCCAGCTTCGTCGACGCGGCCGGCGTCACGATGGGCTGGCGTTGGACCCCGCTCGACGCGGTGGGAATCTATGTCCCTGGCGGACGTGCAGCCTATCCCTCCACCGTCCTGATGAACGCCATACCCGCGGTCGCGGCCGGGGTCGGACGCATCGCCATGGTCACGCCGCCGGGCAAGGTGCAGCCGGCGGTGCTCGCCGCCGCCCAGCACGCTGGCATTTCTGAGATTTGGCGGGTCGGCGGCGCACAGGCGGTCGCGGCGCTGGCGTTCGGCGCGGGCCCCATCCGACCAGTCGATAAGATCGTCGGGCCGGGCAACGCCTTCGTCACCGCGGCCAAACGCCAGGTCTATGGCGTCGTCGGCATCGACGCCCTGGCGGGACCCTCCGAGATCGTGGTGGTCGCCGATGCGGCTAACGATCCGCGCTGGATCGCCGCCGATCTGCTGTCGCAGGCCGAGCATGATCCCGGCGCCCAATCCATTCTGATCACCGACAGCGAGGCCTTCGCCGCCGCTGTCGAGGCCGCCATCGACCTTGAGCTCAGCAAGCTGGCTACTGGTGCAGACGCCGCGGCGTCGTGGCGCGACCATGGCGCAGTGATCATCGCGCCGCTCGACGCTGCTCCCGGTCTCGTCGATCGTATCGCACCCGAGCACGTCGAGTTCGCGATGGATGCGCCGGAGCGATTGGCCGACCGGGTGCGTCACGCTGGCGCGATCTTCCTGGGCCGTCACACGCCCGAAGCTTTGGGCGACTACGTTGCGGGCTCCAACCACGTACTGCCAACAAGCCGCGCAGCCAGATTCTCGTCAGGCCTGTCGATGTATGACTTCCTCAAGCGCACCTCGATAGTCAACTGCGGCCCCGCCGCTTTCGCAGAGCTCGGGCCGCACACGGTCGCGCTGGCGACCGCAGAAGGGCTGCCGGCCCACGCCCTCTCGGCCGCGCTTCGGCTGGGCGCCGAGGCACGCTTCGATGGCGGCGACCAGTAGACGTCGATGCGCCTCGAACCCGCCCACCTTTAGAGGTAGTTGACGTCATCCACAGTGAGCGGACGCATCCCGTGACCTCCCAAGCCACACCCTCAGAAGGATGGAGTCGAAAGCTCGCGCCTTATCGTGAGCCCAGCATTGCGCGCAGCGTGATCGAGGTGTTGATCACCGCCGTGCCGCTGGCGGCGCTCTGGGCTCTGGCCTGGGCCCTGCATGAACGGGGCTGGTGGTGGGCGGCGCTGCTGCTCACGCTCCCGGCCGCGGCGTTCTTGGTGCGGCTGTTCATGATCCAGCACGATTGCGGACATGGCTCGTTCTTCCAGGACAAGCGCGCCAACGATTGGCTGGGCCGCGTGATCGGCGTGCTCACGCTCACCCCGTACGACTATTGGCGCCAGACCCACGCGATCCACCACGCCACGTCCGGCAACCTCGATCGGCGCGACCTGGGCGCCATTGAGATGCTCACTGTCGAGGAATATCACGCGCTGACGCCGGCGCGCCGGCTGGGCTACCGCCTGTATCGCAACCCGCTGGTGATGTTCGGCCTGGGGCCGGCGTTCGTGTTCTTCCTGATGCAGCGACTGCCGATCGGCATGATGCGCCGCGGCTGGCGACCTTGGGCCAGCGTGCTGGGCAACGGCGCCGCGGCGGCCGTAGGCCTGGGCGCACTCATCTGGATGTTCGGACCGGCGCCGGTGCTGATGGTCAATGTCCTCACCATGCTGCTCGCCGCCACCGTCGGGGTGTGGTTGTTCTACGTCCAGCACCAGTTCGAAGGCGCGATCTGGGCCCGCAACGCGGACTGGCGTCGCGATGACGCAGCGTTGCATGGGAGCTCGCATTACGACCTCCCTGCGGTGCTACGATGGTTCACCGCCAACATCGGCGTGCATCACGTCCACCACCTGTCCAGTCGCATTCCGTTCTATCGGCTGCCGAAGGTGCTGAACGATTTCCCGGAGCTGCGCGCGGTGAGCCGCGTGGGCCTCTGGGAGAGCTTCGCCTATGCGCGCCTGTCCCTGTGGGATGAAGGCGCTCGCCGTCTGGTCTCATTCCGCCAAGCCGCTCAAGCCCGCGCCTGAATCTCTGCGCCGGACTCTCCGCGTCCGGCCGTCGGCGGATCGCGCCGCGAAGCTGAACGGCGGCTGACTACAACCCTCCGGACCCATTCAGGCGGCGACCTCTAGTTTGCAGACCATCGGGGCTCAGGCCCCAAGGCAAATGCAGACGGGAGTAGGTCCATGCACAATTCCAAATCCGTCAATCAGGTCCGTGGCGCGACTGTCGCGGTGATCGCGGGCGTCCTGGCGATCAACGCAGGCTCCACCGCGTCGGCGCAGGCTTTCGGCGGCAACCTCCAGCCGGTGGTCGGCTGCGATGCGCCGGGGTCCAAGCAGACGGGCGGCGCGGTCATCGGGGCCCTGCTGGGCGCTGTCGCCGGCAGCAACCTGGCCAGGAACGACCGTGGAACGGGGACGGCGATCGGCGCGGTGGCGGGCGCAGCCGCCGGTTCGGCGATCGGCTGCAAGATGCAGCGCACGGATCAAGTCCGCAGCGCTTACGGCTACGGCGGCTATGCGCCGGCGAACGCCACCTACGTCTCGCGCGGCTATCGGCTGTCGTCCAATCTCGCGCCAGCCAGCTTCGAGCGTGACGGCGGGGGCTTTGTCGCCCGCAGCAACCTGAATCTGCGCTCGGCGCCGACGACCGGCGCCCAGCGGGTCGGCCAGCTTCGCGCTGGCGAACGTTTCCAGGCCCTGGCCCGGGTGCGCGGGACGGACTGGATCCTGGTTGGTGAGAACGGCGTCGGCGTCGGTTACGTCCACGGAGCCTACGTCCAGCCAGAACGCGCCTATAGCTACGCGTCGTACCGCTACTAGGCGGCCCGGACGCTGGCGTGCGTTGCGCCCAACAGCGCGACCATGCCGGCGTCCCTGGCTGATGCGGTGCGATAGACCAGCACCGATCGGGTCACATGTTTCAGTGCGTCGATGGTCGCCTTTGACCAGCCGTGGAATTCCGCTTCGCCCATGTGAGGCGGACATTCCACGGACAGAGCCTGCAGGCCGCACCCCTTGAGCTGCGACAGCGCGCCCGGCGCCGGCGGGGTCGTGCTCAGTCTTCCCACCACGAACAGCGAAAACGGCCGGATCAGCGAGACGGCGCTGAGCAGCGCCACTTGCGGCACGCCTTCCAAGTCGCAGATCTCACAGATCACGCCGCGCTGCACGAAGTCGTTGGCCTCTTTGAACGCCTTGGCGATCTCGTCACGCCCGCGCTGACTGGACAGGCTCACATACGAGACCGGGATGATCAGGCTTGGCTGCAGCTTGGCCCCGTCATCGGCGTCCAGTCGGTCCAAGCCCCGCGCGATGGTCGCCAGATCGATCCGCAGTAGGTCGGCCCGCGACAGCAGCGCGATGGCCGCGGGAGGCAGCTCCTCGTCGCTGCCGGTCACCAGCACCCGGCGCGCCAGGCGAAACCCGATGCGGGCGTAGTTCTTCAGTTCGAATACCGGCTCCAATGTGCACGATACGCGCAGTTCTCGCCCGTCAGAGGCGACGAACGGAGACCACTGGTCCATCGTGCGGCGGATGCGGCGCAACACTGGCTGCGGCTTCGGCTCGGGCTCGGGAGCCTCCACGAAAGACGCAGGTTCGGGAGGTACGGCCGTCTCGGCTTGCGCTTCCTCGGCCGCGGCACGCGCCGCCAGCGCCGGGTTGATCTTTATTGCCTCGACCCCGGTCGATGAGATCTTGTTGACCTCATGGACGTAGCCATTCGCCAGGTGCGCTTCACCCAGGAAATGGCCGAGGATCTCGCGCAACGCCACCAGGCAGGCGGCCTGACATCCGAAGCGGCTCAATTCGGGCTGACAGATGAGGAAGTCGGTCTCCGACACCCGCAGGTAAAATCCTCGTGCGCCCAGCATGCGCTGCAAGGTTCGCTCGGCGTGGGCGTAGACCTGGTCGCGGCGCAGGCCCCACTTCGACCCGAAGCGGTCATAGACCGCGTCAAGGGCGATGATGTTGACCTTACCCTGCGCCAGCAACTCCGGATCGCCGAATTGCTCCATCGCGGCTTCGCCGTCGGCCGACATGAGTCGCGTCACGGCCTTGGCGGCCATTGGGTCGACGCGGACGGCGTCGTCGGCGGTGGTCTCGGTCGTGGGACTCACGGAGCCTCACCTCACAAAGCGCACTGGGTCGATTTCAACCGACCGTTGAGGGATTGTCTCACGCACTCAGTTAACGAGATGTGCGGCCATCCATTCGTTCGGCGGCCGATTCGGCGGGCTTGATCCACGTCAGGCGACGTCGCTCGCGACGCAACATTTGCAATCGGCGCAGGATTGCCGCACCGGTCGAAGGCCATGGGCGAGCGAAACCACAGCAACCGGCTGCAGAAGGTCGAGATCGACGAGGAATCCCTCGCCGCCGCGTCGCGCGACCAGGAGCAGGAACGCCAGATCGCCATCTTCGACCTGCTCGAAGACAACCTGTTCGAGCCTGACGGGGCCCAACAGGGTCCCTACGATCTGCGTATGAGCGTTCTGGAGAACCGGCTGGTCCTGGACGTCAGCGGCCCGGGCTACGAGCGACGCCACATTCTTTCGCTGTCGCCGCTGCGCAGCCGCATCCGCGACTATTTCCTGATCTGCGAGAGCTACTACCAGGCGATCCGCAACTCGACGCCCTCGCAGATCGAGGCGCTCGACATGGGGCGCCGGGGCCTGCACGACGAGGCGTCCGAGATCCTGCGTGCGCGGCTCGCCGGCAAGATCGAGACCGACCGCGACACTGCGCGGCGTCTGTTCACCCTGATTTGCGCCCTGCATTGGCGCGGGTGAGGGGCATGGGCCAGAACGATAATTCCCCCACCCCTGGCGCCGTGCTGTTCGCCTGCAACTATAACCGCGTGCGCTCTCCCATGGCCGAGGCGTTGCTGCGGCGCGTCGCCGGCGACAGGATCTTTGTCGATAGCTGCGGGCTGAAGGAGGAGAGCGGCGAGGGTGTGATCGATCCTTTCGTCGAGACTGTGATGGCCGAACTTGGGTGCAACATGGCGCGCCATCATCCCAAGTCGTTCGCTCAGTTGCAGGACGACTCGTTCGATCTGGTCATCTCGCTCACCCCCGAGGCCCAGCATCACGCCGTCGAGCTCACCCGCGGGCGCGCCGTGCAGATCGAATATTGGCCGATTTTCGATCCGACGCTGGCCGACGGCACGCGCGAGTCCCGGCTCGCGGCATACCGAGAGGTGCGCGACGCGCTGGCGACGCGAATCGCTGAGCGGTTCGCCCAACCCGTGAAGATGCGGCGCCCCATCGACCCGGAGCGGTGACCTGGGCTATGATGCGTTGACATCTGCACGGCTCGCGACCGATTCCCGGACGCGGGCCGTTCGCGTTAGGTGCGTCCATTTGGGAGAATGCATGGCGAAAGAAGAACTGTTGGAGTTTCCGGGCACGGTCAGCGAAGTCCTGCCCAACGCGACGTTTCGCGTGAAGCTTGAGAACGATCACGAGATTATCGCCCACACGGCCGGCAAGATGCGCAAGAACCGGATCCGGGTGTCGGCCGGCGACAAGGTGCTGGTCGAGATGACGCCCTACGACCTCACCAAGGGCCGCATCACGTTCCGCGTCCGCTAGAAGGTCGCCAGGCGCCTTGTCCCACTTGGCCACGCAGCGCCTGGTCCTGGCCTCAGCCAGCCCACGGCGCCTTGAACTGCTGCGGCAGATTGCGATCGCGCCCGATGCGGTCGAGGCCGCCGAGATCGACGAGTCTCCGCTCCCCAAGGAAACCCCGCGTTTGCTCGCCGGACGCCTGGCCGCCGCCAAGGCCGCCAGGGTCGCGGAGCTGCATCCCGACGCCTATGTGATCGCCGCGGATACGGTGGTGGCCGTGGGGCGCCGCGTGCTGCCCAAGGTCGAGACGGCCGAGCAGGGGCGCGCCTGCCTGGCGTTGCTCTCCGGCCGCGGCCACCGAGTGCTGACCGGTCTTGCCGTGCTGGCGCCCGACGGGCGCGGCGCCAGTCGCCTGGTCGAATCGCGGCTGAAGGTCAAACGCCTCAGCGGCAGCGAGATCGAGGACTACGTCGCCTGCGGCGAGGGTTTCGGCAAGGCCGGCGGCTACGCCATCCAGGGACGCGCCGGCGCCTTCGTCATCGAACTGCATGGCTCCTACTCCGCCGTCGTCGGCCTGCCGCTGTATGAGACCCAGGCTTTGCTGGGCGGCCTTGGATATCGCCTCCGATGAGCGAGCGGCGGCTCTACCTGGATGCAGGCGTCGGCGAGACCCGCGGCGTCGTCACGCTCGACGGCAAGCCCGAACGCCTGCTGATCCGCCGCGACGAGGAAGACCTTCGCCTGGCGCTGGGCGCACGCCTGGTCGGGCGCGCCCGACGCGTGGACGCCTCGATCGGCGCGGCCTTCATCGACCTTGGTGACGGCGCCGAAGCGATCCTGCCGTTCAAGCCCGGCGAGCGGCCCGTGGAAGGCTCGTCCCTGGAGGTCGAGATCCGCAGCGAGGCGCGCCACGCAAAGCTCGCGGTCCTGCGGCTGGTGGGCGAAGGGCAGGGGGCGCCGCGTCTCCTCGATCCGCCGCCGCCGCTTCGCGAACAGCTTGCAGCCCTTGTCCGGAACGCAAGGATCGTCGACGGCGCCGACGCGCGCCGCATGGCCGACGCCGCCCAGGCCGAAGCGCTGCAGACTTTGCATGCGCTGCCGGGTGGCGGGGTGCTGGCCATCGAGCCCACCCGTGCGCTCACCGCGCTGGACATCGATCTGGGCGACCGCAAGGGCGCCGACGCCAAGCGCGTCACCCGCCAGGTCAATCTGGTCGCCATCGCTGAAGCCGCCCGCCTGCTGCGTCTGAAGGGCCTGGGCGGACTGGTGGTCATCGACCTCGTCGGCCGCGGACACGATGGTACGGCGCTGCTGGCGGCCGCGCGCCTGGCTTTCGCGCCGGATAATCCCGGCGTCGCTCTGGGCCCGATCAGCCGCTTCGGCACCCTGGAGCTCACCATTCCACGTCGCGCCCCGCCACTGCGTGACGCCCTGTGCGACGAGTATGGCGGGCTGACAGACCGCGCGCTCGCCCAGATGCTGATCCGTCGACTGGAGGCCGAAGCCCACGCCAATCCTGGCGGACGACTCGCTGCGCGCGCAGCGCCCGATGTGGCCACGGCGGCAGGCTCGCTCGCCGCGAAGCTTGCCGGCATCGTCGGCGCGCGTTTCACCATCGAGGCCGACGCCAAACTCGCCCGCGAGCGCTTCGAGGTCGCCGCCGCATGACCCAGGCAAAATGTCCGATCTGCCGCAAGCCGGTGGAGCCCGAGTATCGTCCGTTCTGCTCCAAGCGCTGCGCCGACGTCGACCTGCAACGCTGGATGGTCGGCGCCTACGCAGTACCCGCGTCGGAGGAGGACGACGCCTCCGACGAAGACGAAGCCTGAGGCGCGCGCGGCGTCTGGACTTCGAATAAGCGCTCTTCTATAGACCCGGCTCCCGCAAGCGGCGGCGTGCGCCTGGGTAGCTCAGTTGGTAGAGCAGCGGATTGAAAATCCGCGTGTCGGTGGTTCGAATCCGCCCCCAGGCACCACATCTGCCCGCCGCCAGCGCGATCCCTTCCCAGTGATCCCCATCGAACGGCTCACGGCGTGATCTCAGTCGGCCTTGGCGCGATCCGTTGCGCCCGCTGGCCGAAACCAGAGGGGCAGACGGCAGATCACGAGCATCACGACCGCCAGCGGTCGGGCGACGGCTGTGAAGGCGAAGACGCCGGCCAGGCGGGACAGCGCCGATGACCGCCCGACCATCAGCGCGACCGCCGCCGGCTGCACCAGGGCCAGTTCGTACATCAACGCATAGGGGGTCGCGAGGTAGTAGCCGCTCATCAGCGCCAGCAGGCGTTCCACAGGATCGGAGGTGCGTCTGAAAGCTGCGACGACCAGCCAAGCGCCAAGCGCGGCTCCAGCGGCCATGACGCCGACCTGCGCCGGTTCCCCGAGGCCAGCCAAGCGCGCGATCGCCTTGGGCGTGATCCCGATCCAGGGCCGGCTGTCGACGATCTCTGAAAACCCCGCCAGCGCGGCGAACCAGCTTACCCAGGTCTGCGGCCCATGCGCCGCAAGCGATACGAGGCAGAGGCCGAGGCCGACGAGACCTGCCGTGATCAGCGCCTTGAGGTGTCCACCAGCCAGCAGGGCCAGTGGGACCATCACGAGAATCTGCGGCTTCGCGGCCGCGAGCAGGCCGAACACCATTCCCGCGAGCCGCGGCCGGGATTCCAGCCAGATCAGCGCCAGGATGAGTCCGGCGGCGATCACTAGCGTGACCTGACCCGTCAGCAGCGCCACGACCGTCGCCGGGCTCGCAAGAACGAGCGGCCAGGCGCGTCCGATAAGGCTCCGCGCCGCCACGCAATACAGGATCGCGCTGATGGCGATCCAGGTCAGGTAAGCGGGGAAGAGCGGCGCAGCCCGCAGCGGCTGCAGGAACAAAAGGAATGTGGGGGGGTAGGGGAAGGGCCGCAGCACGGTTGGGTCCGAGACCGCCCAGGCCTGGGCCTTGGTGATTGCGATGACATCGTAGACCGCATTCAACGGCATCCGCGCCGCGGTCCAGAACACTGTGAAATCAGCCTCCAGCTTGGGCAGGTCCCTCACGATCGCCGTCACGAAGGCGCAGTCGATGAACAGCGCGATCGCGAGCGAGAGCAGGATCGTCGCCCGATGGACCCTCGATAAGGGGGCGATCCCCTGTTCGCCCTTCGCAACCACGTGGTCTTGCGCTCTACCGAACAGTTGCATCAAACCCCCGGCCTGCGCGCGCGCGGTCGCCGAAGCGACCATCGTTGCGCCGGCCGCATCGAGCAAGGCCGGTCCGCCTACGACGTCGGAATTCATCGACCATCTGTGCGCTGCGTCTGGCGGGCGGGGCCAGGTCGCGGCGAGGCCATTCACCGTCACAGAACCGGCCAAGTGTGCGGCCAGGTTGTCGCGCATCGAGCCTGGCCAGGGCGGGAGAACAGACGATGCCGCCCGCAGGCGAGGACGAGCCTTCCAACCCCTTCGAACGCGCCAGCCCCTGGGGCCGCGCGCGGCAGGCGCCGTTCCGCATCGGCGCGCTGCCGCAGTCGCCCTCCCGCCCGCCGCCGCCTCGGCCCGCAACGCCGCCGCCAGGCGAGATAAAGCGCGCCGCGCCGGCGCGGCCGAGCGGCCGGGGAATCCTGTCTGGTTCGTTGATCCCGATCCGCGCCGCGCCGGCGTCTCCGCCACTCGCTGAACCGGCGCCGATCGCCCGGGAACCTCAGCCGTCAGCGGTCGCAGCCCGCGCTCAGGGGGAGCTCGAGCCTTCTGTGGCGGCTCGGCCGACCGCCCTCGCGCCCATCCCATCTGAGCGCGCAGCGTCTGTACCGGAGGCCGCGCAACCGGTCTTCGCTCCCCAGCGCCCGGCTGCGCGGCGCCCACGTCGCCGGCTGCCGCTGCTGCCGCTTGCGGCGGCTGTGGTGGT
>NZ_JAUYQL010000110.1 GCF_030697305.1 Phenylobacterium sp.
AGCACCTCGATCCGCCCGATCGCCGCCTGCGGCAGCGAGTTGGCGTCGACGTAGCCGGTGTCCTTCCGCGGGAAGGACGCCAGCCGCTTGCCGTTCAGCAGCACGAGCGTGCGCTGCGGACCCAGGTTGCGGAGGTTCACCGCGGCCGCGCCGGTCACGTTGCCGAGGATGGCGTTGGACTGATTCTGGTCGCCGAGGACGCCGCCGACGCCCGGCAGGTTCTTCAGCATTTCGACCGTGCTCGGGTTGCCCTGGCGCTGCAGCTCGTCGGCGCCGATCACGTCGACTGGCAGGGCGGCATCCTCAGGCGTACCGGCGATGAACGAGCCGGTGACCACCACCTCGCTCACCTCGCCGTCGGCGCCCTGAGCGCGCACTTGTGACGCACCCATGGCGAACGCCACGGACAACACGGTCGCTGCTGACGATTGGCAAAAAAGAGAGCGCCTCATGAATTCCCCCCGGATTAGATCAACGGCATTCGCTTTTGGTGCGAACTTGCCTTCATTCACAGATGAGCCATTCAGCCCAACGCGGCGGTCGCGCTCGAATTAGTAAGCCCGTCCTCTTCGCGCTGTCAGCTTAAATCGTCACCGATCTGAGGAGCCGACTAGCAGGAGGACTATGGGCCGGCCGCGGAACTGACACCTTAACTCAGCGCGTCGCAGGATTCCCTCCCCGCTCGACCATCAGGCGGTGACGGTCGCAACTTCCCACGCCTCATTGGCCTGGCCCCGCAGGGGCAGACCAGGTCGAGAGATCAGGCTTGGTGGATACTGCAAGTGTTTTAGATCGTGGCGTGGCTGGAAAGGAACCGTTGGCCTGAAGCCTGGGACTCGAAACCCTGCTGTTTCGCTTCCGTCGTCGGATGGGCAGGTGGGAGTTTGCAGCTCGGTTGTTTTCTTGCGCGCGGCCTGGTCGATGACGATCCTGAAGCCCGAAAATCTCCAGCGCCGCTCCATATAGCGCCAAGCTGTCTGTACGGTCGTCGGACGCGATGAAATCAGGTCATGCACCAACGGCAGTCTTGAGCTCGGCTAATCGCCGCTCGTCTGCGGGGTGGGTGGAAAGCGCCTCGGGCGGAGCGCCCTGCCGATCCTGACGCGCTATCATCCGCTCCCAGAAGCGCACCGCCCCGAAGGGCTCCATCCCGGCCTTCTTCATGAGCTCCACGCCCAGACGGTCCGCCTCGAGTTCGTGCGTTCGTGAGTACGGCAGCAGAACGCCATAGGTGGCGCCGAGGCCCAGCACGCCAGCGACGAGTTCAGCGTTCTCGCCGTTCTCACCGCCCAGGACAAGTTGAGCCAGGGAGACGCCCGCTTGAGTGGCTAGCTGCTGGCTCACCCTCTCGGCGGGGTGTCGCGCCAAAATGTGGGCGACCTCGTGCCCGACGACGGCCGCCAGTTCGTCGTCATTTCGCGCGAACTCCATCATGCCCCGAAAGACAGCGACCTTGCCGTTTGGCAGCACGAAGGCGTTCAACTCCGCAGAGTCGAATACGACAAACTCCCACCGCAGGTCGCCGCGGTTCGCGGCCAGGGTGATCGGGCCGGCGATTCTGGCCAGTCGGTCATGAAGCGCCGAGTCATTGGACACGGCCGTGCTCGCGGTTAGCTCCGCCCAAGCTTGATCAGCGAGCTTCGCCAATTGATCGTCGGGTACGAAGGCTAGTTGCCGGCGGCCGGTTTGAGCGTTGTCGCTGCACCCGACCATGAGAGTGGAGACCAGCCCAGCTAGCAGGAGGCGACGCGAAGGTTGTGAACAGGACCAGCACATGCCGCACTAGCCTCGCACAGCGACGACGGCCGGCGCGCGTTCGATGCTGACCTGATGCGGGTACGGGAAGCTCAGTCCGCGCGCTTCGAACGACTCCTTGACCGCCTTGATCAGCGCGAAGCGGACCTCGGCCCAATCGTCCGGCGAGGTCCAACACCTCAGCATCACCGTGACCGAGCTGTCGGCCAGCGCCGAGACGCGCGCCAGCGGCGCCGGATCGGCGAGGACGCGAGTGTCGGCTTGGGCCAGTTCATTCAGCAACCCCAGCGCAAGATCCAGATCGTCAGCGTAGTCCACCCCGAAAGTCAGCTCCACACGCCGGCGGCCCGCGCGCGAAACGTTGACGATCATGTCGCCGAACACCTTGCCGTTCGGCACGTAGAGGGTGAGGCCGTCGTAGTCCAGCAGTCGGGTGTTGAAGAGGTCCATGCCCTGCACCACGCCCTTGCGGCCGTTGAGCTCCACCCGTTCGCCCAGGCGGTAGGGCCGCAGGAGCAGGATCATCACGCCCGCCGCGACGTTGCCAAGCGTGCCCTGCAGCGCCAGACCGATCGCCAGGGACGCGGCCCCCAGCACCGCCAGCACCGACGTCGCCTGCACGCCAAGCTGCTGAAGCACCGCCACTAGCCCGATCGCAATGACCACGTATTTGACGAGGCCTGAGATGAACCGGCTGAGCGTCTGGTCCGCCGGCTGACTGCGGTGCACCCGCGTGACGCTGCGCTCGACCAGGGACGCGAGCCGGTTCGCCGCCCACAGCGTGACGGCCAGGATCGCCAGCGCCACCAGCACCCGGATCGAAAACGCGCCCAGCACCGCGGCCAGGCCGCGCAGCATCACCGGGTCGCCGGACAGCGCCTTGCCGGTCATTTCGAACAGAGGGGTGACGGGATCGCTGGCGATTGTGGTCATGGGTGCTCGCGTCGGTCGGGGAAGCCCGGTTGAACGACGCACACGCGCAATGGTTCACGCCGCGTCCCGGCCAGGGACGCGGCGGATGACGACTCGACTTTACGTGCGCGTTACCTCGGCAGTGGGCCGCCGCGGTCGCGCAGGTAGATGACTTTTGGGCTCCGCGCGCTCAACAGGTGTCCCACCACCAGACCGGCCAGGAACACCAGACCCACCGAAGCGTAGGGCCGTTCCTCGATGGCGCTGCGCGCCTGCGTGGCGCGTTGCCCGGCGATGTCACGCCCCTTGTCATAGACCTCCTTTGCTTTGGAGACGGCCTGGTCGACGACGACCTTAGCCTGTTGTTTCACCTCTTCGGCGGCTTCGCCGATCCGGGAAGCGGCGACGGACTCCTTGACGGGCGGATTCGGGGATGGGTCGTATGGATCTGTCATCTGGTGCTCCTAAGGTCGCGAGGCGGACGTTCGAGTGATGGAGTCGTCCCGAGAGGGCGTGGTTCCAGCCGTTGTGACGATTCCCGCATTCTGACGCGGTCACCACGGCAACCCATGCCTTTATGCGGCGTTGCGCCGGCCTGGAGGACGGATGCGGTTCAACATCGAAGCGAGACTGGCCTATGCGTTCGCGACACCCTGCGAGGTGCTGCTGCTGCTGGAGGCCGCCCGCAGCGACGACCAGATCGTGCACGCCGAGACTTTGATCCTGCCCCCGCAGGCGCAGATGGCCCGGCTGGACGACGACGGCAACGGCGAACGCCGCGCCGTGTTCGTCGCCAATGGCCGCGCCGACATCACATATTCGGCCGAGGTGGAGGTGCTGCCGCGCAACGCCGCCCTGGCTGGCGAGCGCGCCGCAGCGATCCGCGAACTGCCCAGCGAGGCGCTCCCCTATCTCCGCTCCAGCCGCTATTGCCCCTCGGACCGCTTCACCCGCTTCGTCGATCGCCAGTTCGGCGCGCTGTCAGGCGGCGACAAAGTCGCCGCGATCCTCGACTGGATCGCCCACGAGGTCGATTACGTGGGCGGGGTCAGCGACGCGTCGACTACTGCTCTCGACACCTTCGTCGACCGGGCCGGCGTCTGCCGCGACTTCACCCACTTGGCCATTTCGCTGTGCCGCGCCGCCGACATCCCGGCGCGCGCGGTAAGCGCCTATGCCTGGCGCCTGGAGCCGCCGGACCTGCACGCGGTGGCCGAAGTCTATCTTGGCGGCCAATGGCGGCTGATCGACCCCACCGGCCTTGCGCCGATCGACGGTCTGGTCAGGGTGGCGACCGGCCTCGACGCCGCCGATATCGCTTTCATGACCATATTTGGCTCCGCCCAGCTCATCGAGCAGAGCTTCGAGATCTGGGAGCTCGCCGCGCGCGCCGCCTAGGGCGATAGTCCGCAGCGATGACGTCCCGCCTGATCTCAAGCATGGCCGCCGCGCTGATCGGTCTCGCGCCTGTCGAGGCGGCCGCCCAGCCGATCACCGAGGCCGCCGTAAGAGCATTCGTCGCGGGCCAGGAAGCCGCCTGGAACCGGCGCGACCTGACCGGCTATTTTGCAGGCTTCAGCAAAGACGCCGTCTTCGTCGAGCAGGCTCGCACGCCGGCCGGCGGCATCATCCGCTACGGCTCCAGCGATCTGGCGCAGGCGCGCAAACAGTCGACGGCGTTCCTGGCTCGCACTCAGAGCCTCGAACGCAGCTCGATCACCCGCGTGTCGATCGGGCCCGATGGCCGAGGGGCTAGCGTCTCCACACGCAAGAGCACCACCTTGTCGCGTGCGGGGCGCACACGCATCGCCTGCGCCGAGACCTTGCAGACACTGCGCCTCGACGGCGCGCGCCTGCGCTCGCTGGGCCAGACCGAGACCGCCGTGCGCTGTCCGCCCCGGCGTTGACAACCCCGAAGACGGCGCCTGTAGTCGGCTCAGCGCCCCGACCCCAGGAGATCGCGCGCGCCCAGCCGGACATGTTCCCCTAGCGAAGGACCATTCAGGCGAGGCGGGCGCGCGCCCGTCTCGCCGTCCACAAGGGCCACAGCATGTTGATCGCCAGACCTGCCACGACCAGCGCCGCGGCGATCAGCTTCCAGCTCTGCAGCGGCTCGCCGAGCAGCAGCGCCGAGCTCCCCATCCCGAACACCGGCACCAGGAGCGCCATCGGCGTGACGCTGGCCGCCGGATAACGGCCGAGGAGCCAGCCCCAGGCTGCGTAGCCGAACAGGGTGTTGCCGACCGCCTGCCAGATCACCGCCAGCCAGGTCACCAGGTCGGCGTCTCGGAACCCGGCCGCGATCGCCGGCCATCCCTCGAGCGCAAACGAGCACGCGATCAGCGGCGGCGCGGAAAACAGGCTTCCCCAGACCACATAGGCCAGCATGTTCACCTGGCCGGCCCGCTTCACGACGATGTTGGACGCAGCCCAGCTCAGCGCGGCCAGGAGCACCAGCACCAGCCCCTTGGGCGTCGCCGACTGCCCACCGAACATGGCGATCAGCACCAGGCCCGCCAGGGCGAAGGCCAAGGCGGCGAACTGGAAGCCCCTCACCTTCTCGCGCGCCAGAACCGCCGCCAGGCCCACGGTCAGGAACACCTGGGTCTGGATCACCAGCGAGGCCAATCCGGGCGAAATGTCGGACCGCATGGCGACGTACATCAGGCCGAACTGACCAAAGCCCACCAGCACGCCATAGCTCGCCAGATCACGCCACGGCGCAGGCGGTCGCTTGAGGATGAAGATCCACGGCAGCGTCGCCAGGATGAAGCGCAAGGCGGCGAACATCAGCGGCGGCAGGTGTTCCAGGCCCACATGGATCACCACGAAGTTGGTGCCCCACACCGCCACCACGGCCAGCGCCAGCAGGAAGTGCAGTCCTGACAGTCCGTTCGTCGGCGCGTCGGGTGCGGCGGCGGTCATCGTTCTTCCTCTGGCTCGCGTCGGGCGCGATGCGCAGGAAC
This sequence comes from Phenylobacterium sp., assembly GCF_030697305.1. Taxonomy (GTDB): domain Bacteria; phylum Pseudomonadota; class Alphaproteobacteria; order Caulobacterales; family Caulobacteraceae; genus Phenylobacterium. The sequence continues at coordinate 5,634 of NZ_JAUYQL010000110.1, forward strand.
GCCGATCCGCGCGCCTCGGCAAGACTTCGGCGTCAGGTCTCGCGCAGGCGAGGCGGAACGGCTCCGGCGACCATCGCGCACGCGAGGGCGAACAGCGTCGCCAGCGCCGGCGTCCGCAAGGGGTAGTCAGCCACGGAGTGCGCGAGCAGCAACCCGATCACCGTCGATCCGGCCAGCGCCATGCTGATCCCCTGCCCGCGTCCGCCGCGCAGCGCCGCGAGCGTCGCGCTAATCCACCAGACGAGGAACGCCGCGATCAGCGCCACGCCGGGCCAGCCGGCCTCCAGCCAGATCTCCAGGAAGTCGTCATGGGCGTGATTGATGTAGGTCGGCGTCACTCGCTCCGGCGCCTCATGCACTTCGTACACCGCCCGAAAGGATCCGAGTCCGGAGCCCAGCGGCCCGTAGTCCGCCCCCAGTTGCGCCACGGTCGGCGCGACCTCCCAACGGGTGTCCTTGTCCACCCTGGCGTCGAAACGATCGGCCAGCGGCGTGAGATTGAAGAGCACCACCAGCGCCACCCCGCCGGCGATGGCGGCCAGCATACCCAGCGCCGGCAGACCGTGCGGCGTCCCGTCCTGCGTCATCCGTCGCGCGCGCGGCCAGGCCACCAGCAGGGCGCCGATCGCCGCAGGCGCCAGCAGGATCACGCCGGCCCGCGATTTGCTGACGCTGAGGCCCACCACCAGGATGAGCACCACCCCTACTGCGGCGAGCATCCAGAACAGGTTCGAGCCGCGCGCCGCCCCGCGGCCCTGCGAGGCCAGCAGGGCCGCCAGAGGAATGGCGGCCACGAGCAGAACGGCTTGATGGTTGCGGTTGGCGAAAAACCCTACCGCCGCGTCCAGATTGGCGGGCTGCTGGAAACGCAGCGGGCTGGAAGCGCCGCCCGCGAGTTGCGCCATGCCGAGGGCGATGGAGGCGGCCGCCAGGATCATGGCGGCGATCGCCAGACGGCGGCGCGCGGCGGCGCTCAGCGAAAGCGCGGCGCAGAACATCGCCGCCGGCGGTAACAACGCCAGTCCCGCATTCAGCGTGCGATCCGGCGTCAGGCTGAGCGGCGCCCAGGGCAAGGCCATTCCGGCCGCGCGATAGCCTTCTACGACGATGGCGCGCTGCGGCAGCGCGCTCCACACCTCGGGCGGCAAGGGAATGAGTTGGAGGAGCGTCAGGCCAGCGCCAAGCGCCAGCAGCAGCAATCCGCTGAGCGGGACGGCCCCCAGCGGCCGGCGCGAAAGCCGCCAAAGGGAAAACGCCAGCACCGGGCTCGCGATGAAGCGCACAATGCCGGCCGAAAGGGGATCGGTGGACGACCCGCCGAGGATCATTGCGACCGCCAAGAGGACGATCGCCGCGATCTGGAAATGGTCGCGCGCCGCTGCCTCGTCAGGCGAGGCGTGGAAACTCAAGCGTCACCGAAGCGCGGCGCCAGGCAGCCCGTCAGAAGCTGACCGGAACGCCAATGAGTGCAAACGTGCGCAGGCAGGCAGTGCGGAGGAAAGATCCGAAGCCGTCGCAGATGCGCGTGAACTGGGCGAGGATCTGGGTAGCCGCCGGCGGGGGAACGGGCAGCGGCCTGGGAGGATTGAAGATCGAACCGCCGCCGAAGCTGGAGCCGAAGCTGGCCAGCGAAAGCGACGCCGGCGCGTTCAGGCGCGACGCCGAAGAGGATGCGGAGGAGGAGGAAGATGGCGACGAATTCGACTTCGACGAGCTGCCGAAACTCGAGAACGACGACAGCGGCGAGTTCTTGGACGCAGCCTCTGCGCTGCCCGCGAGCGCGAACGCTCCGATGACTGCAGCGATCGCCAATGACTTCGACATGTCCGGCTCCCTTAAAACACTAAGACCGACCCTAGCTCGAACCGTTCGGCCAGACAACCGACACCACCACTCTAGGTTCCAAAATGTTCTCACCATTTCGGGAGATGCTGCATTTTGCAGCGAAACGGCCGCAAATGATCAGCACCAGAGGCCGATTTTGCGTCGCAACGTAGTTTACGAAACGTAACCAGCGCTCGGCTAGACCGCCGCGTTGATCTGTTCACACCGTTATTCGACTTGATTCGGCCACTTCATGGCCAACTTAGACTGCAAAACGGCTGGACGGCGAAGCTGTTGGTCTGCAGTGATCGCCGCCGCCGGATCGCCCCTTCCCTGACGCGGTCGCAGTCGCAGTCGCATAATCGAGGTCGCATGGATTCTTCAGGACGTGGAAAGACCGCGCTGATCACGGGCGTGACGGGCCAGGACGGGGCCTATCTGTCGGAGCTGTTGCTCGCCAAGGGCTACACGGTTCACGGGCTGAAGCGCCGCTCCTCGTCGTTCAACACCGGCCGGATCGAGCATCTGTACCAGGACCCGCACGAGGCGGACCCGCGCTACATCCTGCACTTCGGCGACCTCACCGACAGCACCAACCTGATCCGCATCGTCCAGCAGGTGCAGCCCGACGAGATCTACAACCTCGCCGCCCAGAGCCACGTGCAAGTCAGCTTCGAAACCCCGGAGTACACCGCCAACGCCGATGCGGTGGGCACGCTGCGGTTGCTGGAGGCGATCCGCATCCTGGGCTTGGGCCAGCGCACGCGCTTCTATCAGGCCTCGACTTCGGAACTGTACGGCAAGGTGCAGGAGGTGCCGCAGAGCGAGACCACCCCCTTCTATCCGCGCAGTCCCTACGGGGTCGCCAAGCTCTATGCCTACTGGATCACGGTGAACTACCGTGAGGCCTACGGCATGCATGCCTCGAATGGCATCCTGTTCAACCACGAGAGCCCGCTGCGCGGCGAGACCTTCGTCACCCGCAAGATCAGCCGCGCCGCCGCGGCCATCAAACTCGGCCTGCAGGACCGGCTCTACCTCGGCAACCTGCACGCCAAGCGCGACTGGGGGCACGCGAGAGAATACGTCGAGGGCATGTGGCGCATGCTGCAGCAGGATGCGCCAGACGACTATGTGCTGGCCACCGGCGAGACCACCATGGTGCGCGACTTCGTCGAGGCGGCGTTCCAGGAAGTCGATATCCAGCTCAACTGGAGCGGCGATGGCGCTGACGAAAAAGGGGTTTGCGCGAAGACCGGCCGCGTCCTGGTCGAGGTCGACCCACGCTATTACCGCCCCACCGAGGTCGACCTTTTGTTGGGCGACCCGACCAAGGCGAGGGAGAAGCTAGGCTGGTCCTGCAAGATCGGCTGGCGCGAGCTGTGCGCCGAGATGGTTCGGGCGGATCTGGCGAATGTGGCCCATGAGCAGAAGCGCAATGTCGACTGAATCCCCCTTCCCGCCGGCCTCCTTTCCTCTGGACGGCAAACGCGTCTGGGTCACCGGCCACACCGGCATGGTCGGCGCGGCCCTGGTGCGCCGGCTGGCGCGCGAAGACTGCGTGGTGCTGACCGCAGGCCACGCCGTGCTCGACCTGAAACGCCAGGCCGAGGTCGAGGCCTGGATCGCCGAGCATCGCCCGGACGCCATCTTCATGGCCGCGGGCACCGTCGGCGGCATCCTCGCCAACGACACCCGCCCCGCCGATTTCCTGTACGATAACCTGATGATGCAGGCGAATGTGGCCGAGGCCGCCTATCGCACCGGCGTCGGCAAACTGCTGATCCTGGGCTCGAGCTGCATCTATCCCAAGCTCGCGCCGCAGCCGATCGAGGAGAGCGCCCTGCTGACCGGGCCGCTGGAGCCGACCAACGAGTGGTATGCGATCGCCAAGATCGCCGGCGTCAAACTGACCCAGGCCTACCGCCGCCAGCATGGCTGCGACTTCATCAGCGCCATGCCGACCAACCTCTACGGTCCTGGCGACAACTACGATCCGCAGTCCAGCCACGTCGCCGCCGCGCTCATCCGCAAGGCGCACGACGCGGTCACCGGAGGCGCCAAGGAACTGGTGGTCTGGGGCACGGGCCAACCTCGCCGCGAATTCCTGCACGTGGATGACTGCGCCGACGCCCTGGTCGCCCTGATGACCCGCTACTCGGACCACGAACACGTCAACGTCGGCTGCGGCGAGGACGTGACCATCACCGAGCTGGCCCAGCTCATCTGCGAGGTCGCTGGATTCAAGGGCGCGCTGGTCCACGACCTGACCAAACCCGACGGCACGCCGCGCAAGCTGCTCAGCGTCGATCGGCTGAAGACGATCGGCTGGACCCCCTCGATCGACCTGCGCCGCGGCATGGCCAGCGCCTATGACTGGTTTGCCCAGAACGTCGCCAAGTCCGCGGTCCGCTAACGTCCGGCGCGCCCCGGCTTCGCCACAGAGGCGAGTTACAGGATGACCCGTCGGAAGACGTGCGGGGGTCTCGACCCTGAAATTTCCAGGCCGGCGTCGAAAGTTCGTAAACCGCGTTCCGTTAGTATGAGAGTCGCCGCGTGATGACAGCCAGGCCCCGGATGTTGCAGCCGAGCTTCCATCGTACCCTGCCTTGCGCCCCTCGATGCGGCGCGGCCTGGGCTTGCGCTGCGCGCGAGGTCCGCGCATGAGCGCGCCGTTGCAAGCCACCCCCGCCCCCGCCACGCCGCCGCAGACGGTGATCTATGCGGTGGGCGACATCCACGGCCGCCTCGACCTGTTGCGCCGCTTCACCCAGGAGCTGGACACCGACGCTCGCGCCGCCGCGCTCAAGGGCGTGGAGACGGTGGTGGTGTTCCTGGGCGATTACATCGACCGCGGCCCGGAGTCTGCTGGCGTCATCGCCCACCTGATCGCCTTGCGCGATCAAGGGCCTTGCACCTGCATCTTCCTTCGCGGCAATCACGAAGACATCGTGCTGAAGCTCGCGTCCGGCGAGGAGCACAGCGCGCGCTGGCTGGAATTCGGCGGACTGGAGACGCTGGCGTCATACGGCGTCGACTATCCCAAGCCCACGGGTCCTGGCGACGGCGAGGCGCTGCAGGCCGCGGTGCGCGACGTCATCCCCCGCACCCACCTGCAATTCATGCGGGACACAGAGCTGTACGCGAAGCTCGGCGACTACATCTTCGTCCACGCGGGCCTGCGCCCCGACCGGCTGCTGGAGGAGCAGTCGGACGGCGACCTGCTCTGGTACCGCTACTACGACGAGGAAGCCCCCGTATGGACCGAAACCGTGGTGCACGGCCATTCGGTCAACCCGCGCCCCGTGCGCGGCCGCTCGCGGATCGGCATCGACACCGGCGCCTACGACAGCGGCGTGCTGACGGTGCTGCGTCTTGAGGATAGCCAGGAAGATCTGCTGAAGATCGTCGCCCCCGGCGACGGCCAGCCCGTCGGGATCGGTCGCTGGGACAGCGTCGACAGCGCGTTCAGTCAGCGCGAGCCCGGTCGCGCAGCCTCGCCGGCCGCTGCGGCGATCATCCGCCCGCAGGCGGCGAATTCCGATGCGCCCCGGCCCCGGGGCGTTCCCCCGCGATCCAGCGCGCGCCTGGCGATGGGCGTGGGCGTCGCGGCGGCGGCCGTCCTGCTGTTGGGCGGCGCCGCGGTCTGGGCCTCGCGCACCCCGGAAGCGCCGGCGACTCGCGCCGCACCGATCCTCAGGCCCGCCGAACCTGCTTTCGTCGAACCAGCCATGGCTCAGGCGACCCCGGTCGAGCCTGAGGAGATCGCCGACGCGCCCGTCGCGGAATCGGCGGCGACGCCGGCGACCGAGACGCCGCCCGTCGCGCCCGCGGTTCCTGCCGCCCCCGTGACGTCTGGTCTCCGCGCCCAGATCGGCGCCTTGCCCTCGGCGGAAGCCGCACAACTGGTCTGGAGCGACGTCGCGCGTCGCTTCCCAGCCGAGATGGGGGCCAAGGCGATGGAGACCGAACCGGTCGAGAACGGCCGGCTGGTGCGAGCCTTCGTCACCGGCTTCGCCAGCCCGGGCGAGGCCGCCACGTTCTGCGCCACCCTTACCGCCGGCGGTCAGCCCTGCCTGGTGCGCCGCCGCTAACCGGCGTCGGCCAGCGCGGGCGGCAACAGCCTGTCAGCCTGCAGGCGACCAAACCATTTGGCGAACATCGCTTCGGTGTCCATCACCTCGTGAAAGCCGGCCTGACGCAACTTCACCGTCGACACCAGTTGCGGCGGCTGGGGACCCATCCCGTAGCGCAGGGTGTAGTCGGCGAACTGCAGTGATTTGCCGGCGAAGGCTTCGAGCGACGGCGACAACAGGTCGTGGCGGGCGCGGACCTCATCCCATGCCGCGCTTTCGCGCGACATCTCTTGGCCCAGGCTCAGCGGGCGATGCTCGCCCAGCTCCATTCCGAACACGCGCGCCAACGAAGGCCAGACGTTTTCCCAGGTGAAGACATCGCCGTTGGCCACATTGAACACCTGGTTGCGGGCAGTCTCCGCCTCGCCGGCCCAGGCGACGCAGCGAGCCAGCAGGTCAGCATCGACCGCCTCCGACAGGCGGGGCGGTCCGCCGGGATAGTGCAACGGCTCGCCCCGATGCTTCATGATCGCCGCATAGAGCCCGACGCCGAGGATGGCGTTCAGCGAGACGCCGATGGTGTCGCCGAACACATGCACGGGACGCAGGATCGTCCAGCTCCAGGGCTTTCCAACTTGCGTTTCGCGCAGATGGTCTTCCTGGCGCCAATAGAAGTTGGGCTGCTCGCGATACTCCGAACGGCCCTCGCGCGCCGGATTGGCGAACGGCCGGATGTGGACGCCGTAGGCCTTGGTCCCCTGGAACAGCGTCACGTGTCGAAGCGCGACCGATCCCGCGAGCGGGTCCAGCAAGTTGCGGAACATGGCGTCGTTCACGTCGATCTGTTTGGCGTCGCTCCAGCCGGCGACCAGGCCGGCCTGCTCGTAGACCGCCGCATAGACGATGTGCGTGATGTCACCGTGGCCTGTCAGCGCCTTGGCGCACGCAACGCGGTCGGTCAGATCGAGCCGCAGATGCCGGACGCCAGCGACAGGTGGCGGGCGGCGGGAGGCCACCAGGACGTCGCAGCCATCCTGCGCGCCAAAATGCAGCGCCGCCTTTGAGCCGACCAACCCCGATCCGCCGGCGATCAGGATCTTCTTCCAGGCCATCACATTCCCCCGCCAAGGCGTCCAGTCGACCTGGCGATCCAATCTCCAACGCACCGACTCCGCAAATACCTTGGCGGTCCGCGCTTTTGGCGTTTAGGTCAGAACAACCAAAAAGGGGGGACAACACCATGGCCATCGCACTCTACGACCTCAGCGTCGGCAACTATCTTCAGGCGCTCGGCGCCGTCGCGGGCTTCCTTGACCGCGGCCTCGCCCATTGCAGCGACAACAACATCGATCCCGACGAGATCGTCGGCACCCGGCTGTTCCCGGACATGCTGCCGTTCCATTTCCAGGTGCAATCGGTGGCTCACCACTCGCTGGGCGCCATCCAGGGGGTCAAGGCGGGTCTGTTCCAGCCGCCGCCGCAGATCCCGGTGGGCGACTACGCCGGTCTGCAGGCGATGATCACGGCCGCCCAGGCAGGGCTGCAGAGCCTCAGCGCCGAGGAGGTGAACGCGCTTGAAGGTCGGGAGGTCAAGTTCAAGACCGTGGCCTTCGAGCTTCCTTTCGTGGCCGAGAACTTCCTGCTCTCGGTGTCGCTGCCGAACTTCTATTTCCACGCCACCACGGCCTACGACATCCTTCGTATGAAGGGCGTGCCGATCGGCAAGCGCGACTTCATGGGCAAGATGCGCCTGAAGACCTAGGGCGCGACCCGCGTCCAGGCGGTGACGGGCGGCGGCTGACCGATGCATTCGGGGTCGCGCCCGCACCCAGGGCGTCACTCGAAAACTGTCGCAAGTTACCAGGGTCGTTGACGGCTGCGGCTTTCCGGCGCTGACTACGCCGTGAGCGCGAATGCGCAGTCGCCGCGCCCAGCTGGCACGTCCGTGCATCGGCCTGTTCTCCACGCGGCAAGCGTGGCTCTTCAATCTATTGTTGAGCGTTCATTCTTGTCGTCCAACGAATGCGATTTCGTTGTTTAGATGAACACGCTCAACGGAGACCAATAAATAATTCGGCTGACAGCGTTGACGGTTTGGTCTTGTAATCATCTCAATCACAAGCGCGCCAATAGCGCTGCGTCAGGGAGGTGCTTCATGAGCCAACAGGTCGGCTCGCCGCAAGGTGTGTCCAACGCACCGGTCATCGCCGACTTTGAAGCGTTCAGCGCCAACCTCACCCGGGCGGCGATGATCGCGCACGCCGCATTGATGGAAGCCGCGGTGACCCAGGGCGCGACGCCCCCCAACATGGACCCGTTGCGCGTCGGCCCGACTCTCACCGACGTGATGTTACGTCTGGCCTCGCGGCCCGACCGCATCCTCCAGGCCCAGGCGGACCTGGTGTCGCGTAACATGGAGCTGTGGCGCGGCGCGTGGAGCCGCTTGACCACCGGCGAGCCGGCGCATCCGCCCCGCGACAAGCGTTTCTCCGATCCCTCCTGGGACCAGCCGATGTTCGACCTGCTGAGGCAGTCCTACGTCTCCACCGCCGAATGGCTGAACAAGCTCGCCTCCGAGGTCGAAGTCTCCGACCCGATCGAGAAGCGTCGGGTCGAGTTCTTCACCAAGCTGGTCACCGACACCTTCTCGCCCGCCAACTTCCTGGCCTCAAACCCGGTTGCGCTGGAGGAGGTGGTCAAGACCAATGGCGAGAGCCTGGTGCGCGGCATGGAGAACCTCGCCGCCGACCTGCACCGCGGGGGGGGGCAACTGGCGATCAGCCAGACCGACATGGGCAAGTTCAAGGTGGGCGAGAACGTCGCCACCGCCCCCGGCAAGGTGGTCTTCCAGAACGATCTGCTGCAGCTATTGCAGTTCGATCCGTCCACCGAGCAGGTGCACGAGACGCCGCTGCTGCTGATCACGCCGTGGATCAACAAGTACTACATCATCGACCTGCGCCCCGAGAACTCGCTGATCCGCTGGCTGTCGGCGCAGGGTTTCACCGTGTTCGTCACCTCGTGGGTCAATCCCGACGCCGCCTTGGCCGAGAAGACCATGGAGGACTACCTGGCCCAGGGCGCGCTGACCGCGCTGCACCAGGTGCTGGTCCAGACCCAGTCGCCGACAGCAAACGTGGTCGGCTACTGCATCGGCGGCACTCTGCTTGCCTGCGCCATGGCGTTCCTCGCCGATCGCGGCGACTCCGCACTGATCAATTCAGCGACCTTCTTCGCCGCCCAGCAGGACTTCAGCGAAGCTGGCGACCTGCTGCTGTTCACCGACGAGGCGTGGCTGAAGGACATCGCCGGCAAGATGGACGACGCCGGCGGCGTGTTGCCCGGCTCGGCGATGGCGGAATCCTTCAACATCCTGCGCGCAAACGACCTGATCTGGTCGTTCTTTGTAAACAACTACCTGATGGGCAAGGAGCCGAAGCCCTTCGACCTGCTGTTCTGGAATTCCGACCAGACGCGGATGCCGAAGGCGCTGCACATGTTCTACCTGCGGGAATTCTACAAGGACAACAAGTTCGCCAAGGGTGAGCTGGTGCTCGCGGGCACGCGCCTGGATCTGTCGAAGGTCAAGACGCCCGTCTATGTGCAGTCCTCGAAGGACGACCACATCGCGCCGTTCGCCAGCGTCTACAAAGGCGCGCGGCTGTTCGGCGGTCCCGTGACCTTCACCATGGCCGGTTCCGGCCACATCGCAGGGGTGATCAATCCCCCTGCGGCGAACAAGTATCAGCACTGGCTGAACAGCGAGCTTCCCGACACCGTCGAGGCCTGGCGACGCGGCGCCACGGAGCATCCTGGATCGTGGTGGCCGCACTGGGCCGCCTGGCTCGCCGAGCGCTCGGGACCGATGCGTCCGGCGCGCGATCCCTCCAAAGGCCCGCTTACGCCCATCGAAGATGCGCCCGGCGCCTATGTGCAGGTGCGCTCATGATCCACCAGGCCCGCTCAAGCGGCGTGCAGACCGACGTGATTCATCGAGGACGCCGATGACTCCGCGCATGTCGTATCGCTTTGCCCAAGGAGGTCGCCTTGACGAAACCCCCGCATCATCACCCGCTGTCCTGGTTCATGGAGCGGGCCGAACTGATGATCGACGCCGGCGTTATTCTGGTGGTGCTGGCCATTGCAGGCGTGGTGATCTTCAGTCTGTTCGTGGCGCCTGGGCATCCATCCTACCTGGACTAGCCTGCGGCCCGGACCGTGATGCAGGAGTCGACCTGATATGACTCGGCTTCGTGGTGCAGAGATCCTCTCCGAAGCGAGAGTGAATGAGGCGGTCTACCGCACGCCGGCCGACCACTATGTAATCTGGGATGGCAATCCCTGTCCGGCGCGCGCCGGCTCGCTGCGCTCGCGCGCGTTGGCCCTGGTGGAGGACCCCTGGGCGCCGGTGCAGGTGCGTGACCTGCTGCGCCGCGCCGCGGCGATCGAGGACGGCGCTGGCCTCGACCCCGACATGGTCCGTAACGCCCTGCGGCTGCACCAGACGGCCCATCCCGCGGTCTATCTGCTGACCCGGCGCATCTGCACGGGCGACTATGTGGCCCTGACCGACATCCCCTGGCCATACGGCTGCAAAAATCAACCGCTCCGCGCCGGCGCTGTGGTCATGGACCGCAACGGAGCGCCGATGACCGTAGCGCTGAAGGACAAGGATATGGCGCGGTCCTGAGCCGGACGCCCGCACGCGCGGCAAATCCGCCGGCGAAGGGCCTGCAAGCCGTTGATCCCAGCGCCCGCCATCCTTTCGCCGCAGAAGGTTAACATCGCTCGGCGCGATCAAGGCATCGAGGCCCCGGACGACGCGTGACCGCACCTGAGCTAGCACATGACCGGGCCGGCCCAGCCGCGCCCAGCCGACGCCAGGTGATCGCCGCCCTCCCCCTGATTCCGACTCTCGCGCCGACGTCTGCTGCCGCCGCGGACGCATTCGGCCTACCCCACGTCCAGGCTATGGCGCGCGCACTCGCGGCGCGGCCCTACGCGGCGGCTTCGACGCAGCTTCCCGCCGGACTGAACGACATCGACTACGACGCCTATCGCGACATCCGCTTCGATCCGGCCCACGCGCTGTGGCGCAACGAGGACCTGCCGTTCCAGCTGCAGTTCTTCCACCGTGGCGGCGCGCAACGCGCGCGGGTCGACCTCTTCGAGGTGGTCGACGGCCAGGCGCGTCCGATCGCCTATTCCCCGGTCCAATTCAGATTCCAGCGCGGCGCGCCCGACGGCCTCTCGCCGGACCTGGGGTTCGCGGGCTTCCGCATCCATGCGCCGATCAATCGGACCGACTATTTCGACGAGGTCGCGGCCTTCCTGGGAGCCAGCTACTTCCGCGCCGTCGCCAGGGGCATGGTCTATGGCCTCTCGGCGCGCGGCCTGGCCATCGGCGCGGGCGCCAACGAGGAGTTCCCCGACTTCCGCAGTTTTTGGATCGAGCGCCCGCGGCCCGGCTCCCGCAGCCTGACGGTCTTGGCGCTGCTGGACGGCGCGAGCTGCGCGGGCGCGTTCCGGTTCGTGATCACCCCTGGCGAGGCGACGGTGTTCGACACCACCGCCAGCCTCTATCCCCGCCGCACGATCGCCGATGCGGGGATCGCGCCGCTCACCAGCATGTTCCTGTTCGGCGGCGACGGCCGGGCGCGCTTCGACGACTTCCGTCCGCAGGTGCATGACTCCGATGGCTTGGCCATGGCCGACGGCGCCGGAGAGTGGTTGTGGCGACCGCTGGCCAATCCGCCCCGCGTTAACGCCAGCGCCTTTCGCGACGCGGCCCCGCGCGGCTTTGGGTTGATCCAGCGCGAGCGACACTACGACGCCTACCTGGACCTCGAGGCGCGCTATCACCTGCGCCCCAGCCTTTGGGTAGAGCCGCGAGAAGGCTTCGGCCCGGGCTCTGTGGGTCTTGTCGAGCTTCCCTCCCCCACCGAGTACGAAGACAACATCGTCGCCTATTGGACGCCGGCGCAGGCGTTGCGCGCTGGCCGACCTGCGACCTTCTCCTACCGCCTGCACTGGGGGGCCGAACCGATTGCGCCTGGCCTCGCGACGGTCGCGGCCACGCGCAGCGGCGCCGCCGAGCGCGGCAGGCGCCGATTCGTCATCGACTTCCAATCGCCCGCGCCTCGCGCTCTCGACGGTGCGCAGCCGCAGGTCACCGCGTCCGCGGGCCGCGCGCTGGAGGTCAATCTGCATCCCAATCCCGAGACCGGGGGCGTGCGGTTAAGCTTTGAGCTCGACGCCGCCAGCGCCAGCGCCATAGAGCTTCGCGCCGCCCTCCTGAGGTCTGGCAAGGTTTGTTCCGAGGTGTGGCTGAATCGATGGACCGCGTGATCCGAACTCCCAGCCGCAAGCCCGACCTCGCGCTCCGCAGCCTGCCGCCGTGCGCACCACTGGCGATGCCGATCCAGCCGCTGGACGCCGATCCCATGCGCGGCGCGGCTCTGAGCTTTCCCGATAGCCGGCCCTGGCGGCGCGCCGCGATGCTGGGCGCGACAGGCGTCGCGACCCTCGCCGCCTGCGCGGTGATGGCCCAGCTGATCTCGCCCGGCGGCTTCACGCTGGCCGACTTCTTGATGCTGGTCCTCTTCGCAGCGCTGTTCGCCTGGGTGGCGTTCGCCTTCGCCAGCGCGATCGCCGGGTTCGTCCTGATGTGGCGGACCCGCGCCGCCGGCCCCTGGACCCCGCAGCCGATCATCTTCACCCGCACCGCGCTGCTGATGCCGACCTACAATGAGGATCCGGGACGCATCCTGGCCGGCGTGCAGGCGATCTGGGAGGACCTGGAGGCGATGGGCGTCGCCGAGCTCTACGACGTGTTCGTCCTGTCCGACACGCGCGAGCCGGAGATCGCCCAAGCCGAGGCCACGGGCATGCTTCGGCTGCGCATCCGCCTGAACGCCATGGACCGGATCTTCTATCGCCGGCGCCCGGCCAACATCGATCGCAAGGCCGGCAACGTCGCTGACTGGGTGCGCAGTCACGGCGGCGCCTATGAATCAATGATCGTGCTCGACGCCGACAGTCTGATGAGCGGCGACACCATCGTGCGCCTGACCGCGGCGATGGAGCGCGACCCGACGGTTGGGCTGATCCAGACCCTGCCGACGATCGTCGGGGCGACGACGCTGTTCGCGCGCCTGCAGCAGTTCGCCGGACGCCTCTATGGACCGCTGATCGCAAAGGGCCAGGCCTGGTGGTCGGGCGCGGAGGGCAACTACTGGGGCCACAACGCCATCGTGCGCACCCGCGCCTTCGCCGCGTGCGCGGGCCTGCCGCATGTCGAGGGCGCCGGCCCGTTCAGCGGCCACATCATGAGCCACGACTTCGTCGAGGCCGCCCTGCTGCGGCGCGGCGGCTGGGCCGTGCGCATGGCTCCCGAGTTGGAAGGCAGCTACGAAGAGACGCCGCCGTCCCTGATCGGCATGGCCGTGCGCGACCGGCGCTGGTGCCAGGGCAACTTGCAGCACGCCGCCGTGCTCGGCGCGCGCGGCCTGCACTGGGTCAGCCGACTGCACCTGGTGCGCGGCGTCCTGGCCTATTTGACCGCGCCGCTGTGGCTGGGCTTCCTGGGTGTCGGCGCCGTGGTCTGGGCGGAGCAGCGCGGGGCGCCGGAACTCGCCGGTCAGGCGCCGCTCGCCGCAGGTCTGTTCGCCCTGACCATGGCCTTGCTGCTCGCGCCCAAGCTGATGGGCGCCCTGCTCACCGCCCACAACCGCCTGACGCGCCGCGCCTGTGGCGGTGGGCCTGTGCTGGCCGCGGGCGTGCTCCTCGAGATCGCGCTCTCGGCCCTGACCGCGCCGGTGTTCATGCTGATCCAGAGCCGCGCGGTGGCTGACGTCCTGCGCGGTCGTCACTCCGGTTGGGCCGCGCAGCAGCGCGACGACGGGCGACTGCCATTCAGGGCCGCCTGGCGCAGGCACTGGTTCGACACGCTTCTCGGACTGGGGTGGAGCGCCGGCGCATTCACCCTGGACCCCTTGCTGCTGGCGTGGACCGGGCCAGTGGCCGCCGGCCTGGTTCTGGCCATCCCGCTGTCGATGCTGACCTCCCGCGCTGACCTCGGCCAGGCTTGCCGGCGGCTGGGCCTGTTCCTGACGCCGGAAGAGGCCGCCCCGCCCAGCGTGGTGGCTCGCGCCGCCGCTCTGCGCGCGCAGTATCTGGCCGAAGCGCCGGTGCGAAACGAGATCGCCCGGCTGTTCCGCGCCGCAGTGCCGATGGCGACGCCCGGATTGGTCCGGGTCAGCGTCTCGCGCCCGGTGGCCGCGGTCCGCTGAACCACGCGACTGGCGCACGCTTTGCAGCGAACGGCGTTCTGAGGCCTACTTACCGACACGCGTAGGCGGCGAGTCTTGAATCCATGCGCATTATGTTCTGGAACGCAGCCTTCCTGCCGCACATCGGCGGGGTTGAGATCTTCACGGCACGGCTGGCCGCCGGCCTGATCGCGCGGGGCTGCCAAGTGGCCGTGGTGACCGACAGCGACCTTGAGGGTGATCCCGAGCTAGACGCGCGCCTGGGTCTTGAGGTCTTCCGCCTGCCGTTCCGCGCCGCCCTCGACCCCACCGCGATGGATGTCCGCGCCCGCCTGAGGTTGATCGGCGAAGTCACCGCCCAGACAGCCGAGCTGAAGCGCGCGTTCAGGCCTGAGATCGTCCACGTCAACCTCGCCGACGCGGGCCCATTCTTCCACCTGCGCACGATGCAAGCCCATGCCGCCGCCACCGTGGTCACCTTCCAGGCCGCGCTGGAACGCTCCGCGCATGGCTCGCAGGGCGTGGCCGGCGATCTGGTGTCGCGCGCGCAGGCTCTGGTTGCGGTTTCCAAGGCGGCGGCGCTCAACGCCGCGCACCACACAGGCCTCCCGGTCGAGCGCATCCAGGTGATCTATCCCGGCGTGCCAGCCGACGAATTCACGCTGCCGCCGGCCCCGGCGTCCGAGCCGCCAGTGTTCGGCTATCTCGGTCGCCTCGCAGAGGAAAAGGGCGTCGCCCTGCTGCTCCAGGCCCTGGCGCTGATGGGTGGCGAAGCGCGGCTGCTGGTGATCGGCGACGGCCCGGATCGCCCTCGCCTCGAGGCCCTGGCCTGTGAGCTGGGCGTCGCACAGCGCGTCACCTTCGCCGGTCAGGTCAGCGACGCCGAGCGCCAGCAGCTGATGAGCACCCTGCGCGCGCTCGCGGTTCCGTCCCAGCATGAGGAGCTGTTCGGCATGGTCGCGGTCGAAGGCGCGCTGGCCCAACTGCCCGTCGTCGCCACCGCCATCGGCGGCCTTCAGGAGATCGTGCGCCCGGGCGAGACCGGATTCCTGGCGCAGCGCGGCTCGGTGGAAGATTTTTCTAAATACTTCAACACTCTGTCGGATGATCCTGCGCTGGCCCGACGCATGGGTGAGGCGGGCCACGCCCGCGCGCTGGCGCGCTATACGATCGAGACCACGGTCGAGCGCTATGCGGCGCTGTACGCCCAGTGCGTCGTCGGGAGCGATCATGCCGCTGGCGTCTGAAGATCTCGCCAGCACCGAGACCAGCGTCGTCATACCGGTTCGCAACGGCGCGCGCTTCGTCGCCCAAGCCGCCGTCTCAGTGCTGGACCAGCTTTCGCCGGGCGATGAGTTGTTGGCCGTGGACGATGGCTCCATCGACAGCACGATCGCCGCCCTGCGCGGGATCGACGATCCCCGACTGCGGGTGCTTTGCGCTGGGGGGCGCGGGGTCTCCGCGGCGCGCAACGTCGGACTGGCTGAGGCTCGCGGCGCCTTCGTTGCGTTCCTCGATCACGACGATCTCTGGGTCGCCGGCAGGCATAGGGCGCTGTTGCGGGCTATGCTGGACGACGAGGACCTGACGGCTGCGTTCGGGCGGGTGCGGGTGCTCATCGAAGCGGACGCTGCGCCCGCGGCGGTCGCCGCCTGCGCGGCGATCGACGGGTCGCATGTGCGGGAACTGGTGGGCTCGGCCCTGTATCGCCGCAACGCCGTGCTGGCCGTGGGCGGGTTCGCCGAGGACATGCACATGCGCGAGGACGCCGACTTCAGCTTCCGACTGATGGAGCACGGCGCACGCGTTATCGACTGTGACGTCGACGCCCTGGCCTACCGCCGCCACGGTGACAACGTCACCAACGATCAGACTGCGATCAACCAGGCTCTCATCGAGTTGGCGCGCCGCCGCCTTTCGCGTGCTCGAGGCAAGCGCCCGCCCGCTTAGCGCATGGACCCGTCACCCCGACGCCACGCTGTTACGCGGCATGCTTCTTGCGGGGGCTGCGCGAAGAGCCTGCTATGATCAGCAGGCTGAGGGGATTTGCGCGTGCGCGGTCGACCGCCGTGCGTGCAGGTGTGCAGGATCGAGAAGGGGCTTAGCGTTGAGCGACGTTGCATATGCCATTTGTGGACCTTCGGTGGTCGGTGAAGTCATCGACGGCGAGGCGATCATCGTCGACCTCCGCTCGGGCGCCTATTACAGCGCCGACGGCGTCGGCGGTGCGATCTGGCAGGCGATCGAAGCCGGCGCCGGCCGTCAGGCGATCATCGACTGGGCGCTGGGCGCCTATCCCGGCCAAGCCGGCGTCGTCGCTGACGTCGAAGGCTTCCTAGAAACGCTTCTGGCCAACGAATTGGTGCGCGCTGACGTCCAGGACGCCGCGCGCCCTCAGATCGCCGCGCCGCAGCCCTACCAGGCCCCCGCCCTCGCCGTGCACAAGGACATGCAGGACCTGATCACCCTCGATCCCATCCACGACGTGGACGACATGGGCTGGCCGACCCGCAAGGCGGCCGATTGAGGCAGGCCCGATGACCACCGTCACCGCCGTCATTCCGGTCTTCAACGACGCCGCCTACCTCGCCGAGGCGCTGCGCAGCGTCCTCGACCAGACACGGCCGCCGACCCAGGTGCTCGTGGTCGACGACGGCTCCACCGACGCGAGCGCCGAGGTGGCGCGCGGCTTCGCACCTCAGGTCGAGCTGATCGCCCAGGCCAATCAGGGCATCGGCGGTGCGCGCAACACCGGGATCGCCGCGGCGAGCGGCGACCTCATCGCCTTCCTGGACGCCGACGATGTATGGCCGCTGAACAGCCTGCAGGTCCGCCTGGAGGCGATGGAAGCTGACCCGTCGCTGGCCGCGGCCTATGGCGCCAGCGAACACTTTTTCAGTCCGGACCTCGACGAGGCCAAGCGCGCCCAGCTGCACCTGCCGCAGGGCCACGCCCACGCCCGCTTTGCCGGCGCGATGCTGATCCGGCGGCGGATCTTCGACGAGATAGGCCTGTTCGATCCCAGTCTGCGGGTGGGCGAGATGATCGACTGGACGTCGCGCCTGCAGGACAGCGGCGCCCGGATCGGCAAGATCGACGCCCTGGTGATGCGCCGTCGCATCCATGGCGACAACACGGTGATCCGCGAACGCCCGTCGCACGGCGACTATCTGAAAGCCCTGCGCGCTTCCGTGGCGCGCAAAGCCGCTGCGGCGCGCGACGCCGGCGCCGCCTGATGCATCGCGGCGGGCCCGAACTCGCCGAAGGCGGACTGCCCTGGCCCAAGGGGACCCAGGCGCTGATGGTGCGCGCCGCGATCGGCCCGCAGGACGAGGTCGAACAATGTTTCCGCGCCTGGCGGCGTCTGGTGAACATCGACGACCACATGGATGGCGGCACCTATCGCCTGCTACCGCTGGTCTATGAGCGCCTGCGCACGGCCGGCTCCGACGATCCGTTGATGGGCCGCCTGAAGGGCGTCTATCGACGCGCCTGGGTGGAGACCCAGAGCGTGTTTCATGCCGTAGCGCCGGTTGTGGCCCGGCTCGAGGCGGCCGGTGTGCGAACCCTGCTGCTCAAGGGCGCGC
>NZ_JAUYQL010000077.1 GCF_030697305.1 Phenylobacterium sp.
GGCTTAATTCATGCAAAGACCCCGCGCCCGCCGCGCCGCGCTCGCCACAGGCCTTGCGTTGCTGCTCGGCTCGACCGCACTCACCGCGCCAGAGTTGGCGCTGGCGCAGGCTGCGCCGGCCGCACCGGCTCCGCCGCCTGCCGCACCGACTCCGCCTGCCGTTGCGGATTCGCCTGCGCCTGTGGCGGCCGATCAGCGCGTGGCGACGATCCAGCGGATCATCGTGCGTGGAAACGAGCGCATCGAGCCTGCCACGGTGATCTCCTATCTGCCGATCCAGGTCGGCGAGACCGTCGATCCAGAACGGATCGACCTGGCGCTGAAGGCGCTATTCCGCACGGACCTGTTCTCCGATGTGAAGATCGACGTCGAAGGCGCCGGCGACCTGATCATCCGGGTGGTCGAGAACCCGATCATCAATCGGGTCCTGTTCGAAGGGAATCAGGGCCTGAAGGAAGACAAGATCCGCGACGAGGTGCAGGTGCGCCCGCGCGGTATCTTCACCCGCGCCAAGGCCCAGGCGGACGTGCAGCGGATCGTCGAGCTCTATCGTCGCTCTGGTCGGGTGTCGGCCAATGTGACGCCGCAGATCATCGAGCTGCCGCAAAAGCGGGTCGACCTGATCTTCAAGATCGACGAGGGCGCCAAGAGCGGCGTGCTGCGCATCAACTTCCTGGGCAACCACGGCTTTTCGGACAACGACCTGCGTGACGTCGTGGTCACCAAGCAGAGCTCGTTGACCAAGATCTTTTCCAGCAACACCAATTACGACCCCGACCGGCTGGAGTACGACAAGGAGCAGCTGCGCAAGCATTACCGCAACCGCGGCTACTATGATTTCCGCGTGGCCTCCGCGGTGGCGGAGCTCGCCACCGACAAGAACGGCTTCGTCATCACCTACACGCTGGACGAAGGTCCGGAGTACAAGTTCGGCAAGGTCGAGGTGACCACCGAGCTGCAGAAGCTCGACACCAACCTGCTGAAGCAGCTCGTGCCGATCCGCGAGGGCGAGCTTTACCAGGACGAGAAGATCGAACAGGCGACCGACGCCTTGACCTTCGCGGCTGGCGCGGCCGGCTTCGCCTTCGTCGACGTGCGTCCGCGCTACACGGCGAACCGCGAGACCAAGCGGATCGACGTCAGCTTCCAGGTCAACGAGGGACCGCGCGTCTATGTCGACCGCATCGACGTGGTCGGCAACACCCGCACCCTGGACTACGTGATCCGTCGCGAGATGAACGTCACCGAGGGCGACGCCTACAACCGCCCGCTGGTCGACCGTTCGCGCAATCAGATCCGCGCCTTGGGCTTCTTCAAGGACGTCACCATCGAGGAGACGCCAGGATCGGCGCCCGACCGGACCGGGCTGCAGGTGCGGGTCGAGGAGCAGCCCACCGGCGAGCTCTCGTTCAGCGCCGGCTTCAGTTCCGTCGACCAGCTCGTGCTGGACCTGGGCATCAGCGAGCGCAACTTCCGAGGCCGTGGCCAGGATGTGCGGGCGCGGGTGTCCGTGGGCTCGCTGCGCCAGCAGGTGGACTTCTCGTTCACCGAGCCGCGCTTCCTGCAGCGCGACCTCTCGGCTGGCGCTGACGCCTACTACTACAAGTACGACCTGACCGACTATTCGGCCTATGCGACCACGACCATCGGGGCGGGACTGCGGCTGAACTTCCCGCTGACCCTGAATTCCCGCGGCTCGCTGCGCTACACGCTTCGTCAGGACGACGTGCAGATCGACGACTTCCTGTGCGACCCGACCTTGCCGATCGTCTCGCTGTCGCTTTGCGCGCAGCGCGGGTCGTTCCTAACCTCGTTGGTGGGCTATTCGTATCGCTGGGATCGCCGCAACGATCCGATCAACCCGACGCGCGGCTTCTACACCCAGGTGAGCCAGGATTTCGCCGGCATCGGCGGCGACGTGAACTACGTCCGCAGCGAGATGGAGGGCGGCTGGTATCACGGGTTCACGAAGGACTTCATCCTCAGCGTAACCGGCTCCGGCGGCTACATCGGCGGGTGGAGCGGGGACACGGTCCGGGTCAATGACCGCTTCTACAAGGGCGGCACCAGCTTCCGCGGTTTCGAGACGGCCGGCCTCGGCCCGCGCGACACCAACTTCGGGCGTAGCGACGCGCTGGGCGGCAAGGCCTATGCGATCGGCTCCGTTGAGCTGACGATCCCGACCTTCGTTCCCGAGCAGTACGGGATCAAGGCGGCCGTGTTCTCCGACTTCGGCTCGCTGGGCCTGCTCGACGATCGCGACAAGCTGACCTTGGGCGGTTTGCCTGATCCGCTGATCGCCGACGACTTCGCCCTTCGCGCCACGGCCGGCCTGAGCATCTTCTGGAAGTCTCCGATGGGTCCGATCCGCTTGGACTTCAGCCAAGTTTTGGCCAAAGAGCCTTACGACAAGACCGAAACCTTCCGGTTCTCCACCTCAACCAGGTTCCAATAATCATGAACTTCAACACCTTCGCCGTCTCGGCGTGCGCCGTTACATTGAGCCTCACCACCGCGAGCGTCGCGCTCGCGCAGGCCGCGGCGCCAGCGCGCCCCGCCGCGGCTCCCGCCGCCGCACCTGCGGTTACCCACGGCCCGGCGCTGGCCAACGTCTGCGTGGTCTCGATCGAAGCGGCCATCGGCGGCTCGACAGTCGGCAAGTACGTCGACACGCGCATGCAACAGATCGTCGCCCAAGTGAACGCCGAACTCGGCGCCGAAAAGACCACGATCGACAACGAAGCGAAGACGCTCGACGGCCAACGCACCACGCTCGACCAGAGCGCGCTCGAGAAGCGCGCCTCGGACCTGCAAGTCCGCGCCAACGCCCTGCAACGCAAGGCCCAGCAGCGCGACCGCGAGGTCTCGGCCACCGAGCAGAAGGCCATCGCTCGCGTCGGTCAGGAACTGGAGCCGCTGATCCGTCAGATCTACCAGCAGCGTCAGTGCTCGCTGCTGCTGCAGCGCTCGGCCGTGGTGATCGCCAATCCGGCGATGGACGTGACTCCGCAGGTCGTTGCTGCGCTCAACGCCAAGATCACTCAGTTCGCCTTCGACCGCGAACGCCTCGACCAGGCCCAGCCCGCCGCCGGCGCACGCTGATTTCCCCGGGCGGTGGCCGAAGGAGGTCGCCGCCTTGCCTTGTCTCGGCTTGAGGGCGTCTTGTAGGCGCATCCAGCTCGTGGGGACTCATGCCTGATCCGCGCTTCTACGACGCCCTTGGCCCGCTCACGATGGCCGAGCTCGCGAAGGCCGTTGGCGCGGTGCTCACCGATCCCACGGCCGGCGAGCGCACGGTCGACGGCGTCGCCGTGCTGGGTTCCGCCGATCCTCGAACGGTGACCTTCCTGGCCCATCGTCGACATCTGCTGGAGCTTCAGGACGCGCGCGCCGGGGCCTGCTTCATCGACGCCCAGTACGCAGATCAGGCGCCCCCCGGATGCGTGGCCCTGGTGACGCGCGCGCCGCAGGCGGCCTATGCGCGCGCCGCCCAACTGCTGCATCGGGCGCGCAGCGCTGAGCCGGGGGCGACGATCGCCGCGGACGTGATCCTGGAGGACGGCGTGGTGCTGGCCGCCGGGGTCGTCCTCGGCCCGGGCGTGCGCGTCGGGCGTGGCACGACGATCGGGGCGGGGGCGGTGATCGGCGCGGGCGTCACCATCGGCCGCGACTGCCAGATCGCGGCTCGTGCGGTGATCGGCTTCTGCCTGATGGGCGATCGGGTGCGTATCCATTCGGGCGCCGTGATCGGCGATCCCGGCTTCGGCGCGGCGGCTGGCGCGGAAGGCCTGATCGACATCCCCCAGCTCGGCCGCGTTATCATTCAGGACGGCGTTTCGGTGGGCGCGAACAGCTGCATCGACCGCGGCGCGTTCGAGGACACGGTGATCGGCGAGAACACCAAGATCGACAACCTTGTACAGATCGCCCACAACGTGCGCATAGGGCGCAACTGCGCCATGGCCGCGCACACCGGAATCTCCGGCAGCGTGGTGATCGGCGACGGCGTCCAGTTCGGCGGCCGAGCCGGGGTGGCGGATCACGTACTCATCGGCGACGGCGCTCGCATCGCGGCGGCCTCGGGCGTGATGAAGGACGTTCCGGCCGGTGAAACCTGGGGCGGCTCGCCCGCGCGTCCGTTGCGGCGCTGGATGCGCGAGAGCGCCTGGGTCTCCCGGATGGCCATCCGCCGAAGCGAGGGAGCGGGTGAATGAGCCGTAAGGCGCCGGTCGTCGACAATCCGACCGAGATCGACATCACGGAAGTCCTGAAGCGAATCCCGCATCGCTATCCCTTCCTGCTGGTCGATCGGGCGGAGGACTATCAGCCGCACAAGTCGATTGTCGGCATCAAGAGCGTGACGATCAACGAACCGTTCTTCATCGGCCACTTCCCGGACTATCCGGTGATGCCGGGCGTGCTGATCGTCGAGGCGCTGGCCCAGACGGGCGCCGTGCTGATGTCGAAGTCGCTGAATGTCGATGTGGCGGGCAAGACCATCTTCTTCGTCTCGCTGGACAATTGCCGCTTCCGCAATCCCGTGCGGCCCGGCCACACGCTGCGCCTGGTCGTCGAGGTCCTGCGTGCGCGCGGAGACCTGTTCAAATTCCGCGGCCAGGCGATGGTCGGCGACAAGATCGCCGCGGAGGCGGAATTCGCAGCCATGGTGGTGGAGACCCAGTGAGCGTCGACGTCCATCCCACCGCCATCGTCGCGCCGGGCGCCGAGCTCGCGGACGGGGTTTCGATCGGTCCTTTTTCGATCGTCGGCGAGAACGTGCGCATAGGCGCGCGCAGTCGTCTGCTGGCCCACGTCGTGGTCGAGGGCCACACGCGGATCGGCGAGGACTGCATGGTCCGCAACTTCACCAATCTGGGCGGCCCGCCACACCACAACGGTTATCGCGGCGAGCCCACCGAACTGATTATCGGCGACCGCAACCGGATCTGGGAGCATGTGACCATGCACATCGGCACCGTCGACGGCGCCGGGCGCACCGTGGTCGGCGACGACGGCATGTACATGGCCAGCAGCCATGTCGGGCACGACTGCCTGGTGGGCGACAATGTGATCCTCGCCCACTCGGGCACGCTGGGCGGGCATGTGCGGGTCGGCGACTTCGTGATGGTCAGCGGCCTGGCCGCCGTCCACCAGCATTGCCGCATCGGCCGCTATTCGTTCATCGGTGGACTGGCGGCGGTGACCAAGGATGTGATCCCCTACGGCATGGTGTGGGGCAACCACGCCCACCTGGAGGGGCTGAACCTGGTCGGTCTGAAGCGGCGCAACTTCTCGCGCGAGACGGTCTCGGAACTGCGCACCGCCTATCGGTCGCTGTTCGCCGACGAAGGCACCTTCCAGGAGCGGATCGACGACGCCGAGCGCGCCTTTGGACACAGCGCGCCGGTCATGGAGATCATCGACTTCATCCGCGAGGACGCCACGCGTCCTCTCTGCCTGCCAGAACGCGAGGAGTAGCCCATGCGCAAGCTCGGACTGATCGCCGGCGGCGGAGGACTGCCGGTGGAGATCGCAGAACACTGCGAACAGGCGGGTCGCCCGCTGTTCGTCATGCGCCTGAAGGGTTTCGCAGGTCCCGCGCTGGCCGAGTATCCGGGCGCGGACGTGGGCCTGGCCGAGTTCGGTAAGTGCTTCGAGGGCCTGCGGCGCGCCGGCGTGGAAAGCGTTTGCATGGCCGGCGCCGTGAGCCGCCCGGACTTCCGCGACCTGAAGCCTGACTGGCGCGGGCTGATGTACCTGCCAGGCGCGATCGCCGCAGCGCGCAAGGGCGATGACGCCCTGCTGCGCTTCGTGGTCGGCGCTTTCGAGAAGGAAGGTTTCGCCGTCGAGGGCGCCCACCAGGTGATGGACGACCTGACCCTGGGCGCTGGCCCGCTGGGCGCCGTCGTTCCCGACGAGGCCCAGTTGCTGGACGCCCAGCGCGCCCTGCACGTGGCGCGTGAAGTGGGACGGATGGACGTCGGTCAGGGGTGTGTGGTCTGCGACGGCCTGGTGCTGGCTGTCGAGGCCCAAGAGGGCACCGACGCGATGCTGGCGCGCGTCGCCCAACTACCGCCTGCGATCCGGGGAGGCCCAGGCGCTGCGCGAGGCGTGCTGGCCAAGGCTCCCAAGCCCGCGCAGGAGGCCCGCGTCGATCTGCCAACCATCGGGCTCGGCACCGTCCAGGCGGCCGCCCGTGCGGGGTTGGCGGGCGTCGTGGGCGAGGCGGGGCATCTGCTGGTGCTGGACCGCGAAGAGGTCATCGCACTGGCTGACGAGCTTGGCGTGTTCATCTTCGGCGTGGAGCCGCTGAGCGCGTGAGCTCGCCGCTCTGCGTGATGCTGGTCGCCGCCGAGGCGTCCGGCGATGATCGCGGCGCGGGCCTCGCCAATGCGCTGCGGGCGCGGTTGGGCGATCAGGTCCGCTTCGTGGGCGTCGGCGGCGCGCGAATGGCGCAGGCCGGGGTACGCAGTCCCTTTGACATCGCCGAACTGTCGATCCTCGGCGTGTTCGAGGGCGTGCTCGCCTATCGGCGCATCATACGGCGCGTGCGCGAAACCGTGGCGCTCGCCAGAGCCGAACGCCCTGACGTGGTGGTGCTGATCGATTCCTGGGGCTTCACCCTGCGGGTGGCCCAAGGCCTGCGCCGCGCCGAACCGAAGCTACCGCTGATCAAGTACGTGGGGCCGCAGGTGTGGGCCTGGCGAGCGGGCAGGGCGCGCACCCTGGCTGGCGTCGTCGATCACCTGCTGAGCATCAACGCTTTCGACGCCCCGTATTTCGAGCGGGAAGGCCTCGCAGTGACGTTCGTAGGCAACTCCGCCCTGGCTCTGGATTTCTCCGGCGCAGACCCCGAGCGACTACGCCGCGAGATCGGCGCGGCGCCTGGCGACCCGGTCCTGCTGGTCCTGCCGGGTAGCCGCCCGGGAGAGATCGCGCGGGTCACGCCGGCGTTCGAAGACGCGGTGAATATCCTCAAGGCGCGGCGACCGGACCTGCACGTGCTGGTGGCCGCCGCCTCCACCGTGGCTGATGAGGTGAAGGCGCGTGTCGCCGGCTGGCCGCATCGCGCCCACGTGGTCGAAGGCGAACAGGCCAAGCGTGACGCCATGCGTGCGGCCGATCTGGCGCTCGCCTGCAGCGGCACGGTGACCACGGAGCTGGCTCTGGCGGGATGCCCGATGGTGGTCGGCTACCGGTTGGGCCCGATGACCCATGCCGTCCTGAAGCGACTGATCAGGACGCCCTACATCAGCCTGTTCAACATCGCTGCGGGGGCGTTCGCGGCGCCGGAGTTCGTCCAGGACGAATGTACGGGAGAAAAGCTGGCCGCAGCGCTGGAGGCCAGACTGGCCGATCCGGACCTGCGTCGCCGTCAGGTCGACGCCCAGTTCAAGGCGCTGGACGCCATGGGCCGGGGCGGCCCCGATCCATCGGAAGCCGCCGCCGATGCTGTGCTGAAGCTGCTCGCCGAACGCCGCGCCGCCTGAGCGGCGCGGACGCTGGATTCGAGCCTTATCCGCGCTTGTGGACGGGCGTGAACGCGCGCTGCGGTTCGCCGGTGTAGATCTGCCGCGGACGGCCGATCTTCTGCGACGGGTCCTCGATCATTTCCTTCCACTGCGCGATCCAGCCGACGGTGCGCGCCACCGCGAACAGCACGGTGAACATCTCCGCCGGGAAGCCCAGGGCGCGCAGGGTGATGCCGGAGTAGAAGTCGACGTTCGGGTACAGCTTGCGCTCGACGAAATACTCGTCGCTCAGCGCGATGCGCTCCAGCTCCATCGCCACCTTGAGCAACGGATCGTCGGCGTTGCCGACTTCCGCCAGCACCTCGTGGCAGGTCTTCTGCATGACCTTCGCGCGGGGATCGTAGTTTTTGTAGACCCGGTGACCGAAGCCCATCAGGCGGTAGCGGCGATCCTTCACCCCCTGGACGTACTCGGGGATGCGATCGACGGTGCCGATCTCCTTGAGCATGTTCAGCGCTTCTTCGTTGGCGCCGCCGTGCGCCGGGCCCCACAGGCAGGCGATGCCGGCCGCGATGCAGGCGAAGGGATTGGCGCCCGAGGAGCCGGCCAGCCGCACCGTCGAGGTGGAGGCGTTCTGCTCGTGGTCGGCGTGGAGGATGAAGATCCGGTCCATGGCCCGCGTCAGCACGGGGTTGGGCTTCCAGTCCTCCGCCGGCACCGAGAAGCACATGCGCAGGAAGTTCTCGGCGTAGGACAGATCGTTGCGAGGATGCACGAACGGCTGGCCCTGGGAGTATTTGAACGCCCGTGCGGCGATCGTCGGCATCTTGGCGATCAGACGGTGCGACGAGATCATCCGTTGGGACGGATCATCGACGTTGGTGCTGTCGTGATAGAAGGCGGAAAGCGCGCCGACCGCGCCGACCATGATCGCCATCGGGTGGGCGTCGCGGCGGAAGCCCTGGACGAACCGGTCGAACTGCTCGTGCAGCATCGTGTGGTAGGTGATCGTATGTTCGAAGTCGGCCGCCTCGGGCCCCTTCGGCAGCTCGCCATGCAGCAGCAGGTAGCAGGTCTCGAGGAAGTTGGAGTTCTCGGCCAGTTCGTCGATCGGGTAGCCGCGGTGAAGCAATACGCCCGCGTCGCCGTCGATGTAGGTGATCTTGCTTTCGCAACTGGCCGTCGAGGTGAAGCCGGGGTCGTACGTGAAGACATCGGTCTCGGCGTACAGCTTGCGCACGTCGACCACGTCCGGGCCGAGGGTGCCGTGAAGCACCGGGAGTTCCACCGTTTTTCCGCCTAGGTCCAGCTTCGCCGTGTCGCCCATGCCATCCCCTCTCGAGATGAGAAATTAACGTCTCTTTGTCGCGCTTATAGCGCGTTAGGCCCGTGGGGAAAGCGCATCGTCGATCCGCGCCAGGCTTTCGGTCCGACCAAGCGCGCTAAGCGCGCCGGCGAGGTCAGGGGCAGGCGATCCGCCCGATAATGTGGCGCGCAGCGCAGGCCCGAATTTTCCGATCCCAACGCCCTCGGCTTCGGCGAAGGCGCGGATCGCGGGCTCGAGGTGCGCGGGTTCCCATTCGGCGACGCCGGTCAGCGCGGTGGCCAGCCGGCCAAGACGCGCACGGGTCTCGTCGTTGAGCATGGCGAGCGCCTTCTCCGGCAATTCCAGCGGCCGGCGATGCAAGACGAAAGCGGTCAGGTCGGCGAGTTCCAGCAGCGTCTTGGCGCCGTCACGCACCAGCGGCACTGTCCGTTGCAGCGTTTCGCGATCCTCTGCGCTCAAGGTCAGGCCTCGGCCCTCATGCAGCGTGGCCACCATGCTGCTCAGGCGCACGACCTCGGCTTGGCGGATGTAGTGGTTGTTGATGTGGTTGAGTTTCGCCCAGTCCAGACGAGCCGGCGCGCTGACCACGTCGGCGACGTCGAACCAGGAGATCGCCTGCTCGTCGGAGAAGATCTCGTCGTCGCCGTGGCCCCAGCCCAACCGCGCCAGGTAGTTGCGCATGGCCTCCGGGAGGTAGCCCATCTCGGCGAACTCGCCCACCGCCTGGGCCCCGTGGCGCTTCGAAAGCTTTGATCCATCGGGGCCATGGATCATCGGCAGATGCGCCCACACCGGCGTCTCCCAACCGAGGCCATGGTAGATCAGGGTCTGGCGCGCGGCGTTGTTCTGGGGGTCGTCGCCACGGATCACCTGGGTGATCCCCATGTCGTGGTCGTCGACGCCCACGGCCAGGTTGTAGGTGGGCGCGCCGTCGGAACGCAGCAGGATTAGGTCATCTAGCTCGCGGTTGCGGAACGTCACCGGCCCCTTGACCAGGTCCTGCACGATCGTCTCGCCCTCGGCCGGACCCCTGAAACGGATCACGTGGGGCCGGTTGTCGCCGGGCTCTGCGGCCCGTTCCCGCCAGGGAGAGCGGATAGCGCGCCCCTCCGCGCGGGCCTTTTCTCGTTCGGCTGTAACCTCGTCGACAGTCATGTAGCAGCGGTAGGCCGCGCCGCGCTCCAGCAGGTCATCGACCGCTTGGCGATGCAGGTCGGCGCGGGCGGCCTGGAACACCGCCGGGCTGTCGGGCTCGAGCCCCAGCCACGCCAGGCCGTCGAAAATCACCTGGACGGCGTCTTGGGTTGACCGCTCGCGATCGGTGTCTTCGATGCGCAGCAGGAATTTGCCGCCGGTGTGGCGCGCATACAGCCAGTTGAACAACGCCGTTCGCGCAGTGCCAATGTGCATGGAGCCGGTGGGCGAGGGGGCGATACGGGTGACGACGGGACGGTCGGGCATCGAACTCAGGGATGAGGATGAGGCGCCGGGCGGAATAGCCGAAGC
>NZ_JAUYQL010000002.1 GCF_030697305.1 Phenylobacterium sp.
CGGCAAGTATCTGACGGACAACGTCTATCTGGAGATCACCGGCGGCGGCCGCGAAGGGCCGTCGGCGCAGGTCGAGTGGCGGGTGGGGCGCAGCCTCTCGATCCTGTCGAAGCTGGCCGGACAAAAGGACGCCAAACTCGCGGTGCGCTGGCGGCGCGACTACTGAGCGGCCCGCACCTTGCCGTTACGCGGCGCGCGGTCTAGCTCCACGAGGCCCAACGCCTCAAGCACGGGCGGCACATAGACGCCAAACCGGCCGCGCAGGCCCTTCTTGAGGCCATACCAGCCGCCGTAGGGGTTGTCGGGCGCCCGGCCCCACGCCTCGACGCTGTCGGCTGGGGCGGGCTTCTGCTCGTCGGCGCCGCCAAGCAGCATCCAATCGCCGTGAGCGCGCAGCATGGCGTGCAGGTCATCGATGGCGCTGATGGCGTAACGCAGCTGGGTCTTGCCGACCTGGACGACCAGCGCGGGGGGATCGAGAGCTTCGTCTCGCCAGGCCTGGAACTGCGACCCGCCGCTTGGCGTGGTCAGGGTCCAGGGATCGTCCTTCACACCGGAGCCTTCGGCCATCGGGGACCCTCCGCGGCGAAGCAGACCGCTAGTGGCTGATGCGTGGGCGCAGTTTGTAGTCCTGGCCGTTGAACGACTCGAAGATCAGCGTGGTCTGCGGGTGCATGACCGGCTGGCCGCTGTCGTCCAGCAGCAGGTTCTGCTCCGAGACGTAGGCCACGTAGGTGGAGTCCTCGTTCTCGGCGAGAAGGTGGTAGAACGGCTGATCCTTGTGCGGACGTATTTGTTCCGGGATCGACAGCCACCACTCTTCGCTGTTGTTGAAGGTAGGGTCCACGTCGAAGATGACGCCCCGGAACGGACGGAACCGGTGGCGAACGACCTGGCCGATCGAAAACTTCGCCGTCAGGGTCACGCCAGCCAGTGCGGCGGGCGTATCTGCGGCGAGCGTGGGGAGCCGAGGGTTCATGACAACCGAATCTAAACCACATCTTCTGACTGGAAGGTGAACGTAAAGGCCAGAAAGGGGCGCGCAAGCCAATGCCTTCCTGCGCGCGAACCACCTTGCTATGCTCGCGTGACGAACGAGGCGCCCGCGATGGCGCGCCTGATTAGCACGGTGGCGGTTCATGTCTGAGGCGCCTGGCGCGCCCGGCGCCGAGAGGCGCGGTCGAGAGGGGGCTTTGGGCGACGCGCCCTGCTACGCCGCCCTCGACCTGGGCACCAACAACTGCCGCATGCTGATCGCCACGCCCGCCGGGTCGACATTCCGCGTGGTCGAGGCGTTCTCGCGAATCGTCCGGCTGGGGGAGGGCTTGTCGCAAAGCGGCCGGCTGTCGGAAGCCGCCATGTCGCGCGCCCTGTCGGCATTGCAGGTCAGCGCCGAGAAGGTGCGCCGCCGCCGGGTGGTGCGCCTGCGCGCGATCGCCACCCAGGCCTGCCGTTCGGCGGAGAACGGCGCACAATTCATCGCTCGTGTGGCCGAGGAGACCGGCCTCGAGCTGCAGGTGATCACCCCCCAGGAGGAGGCGCACCTGTCGGTGGCCGGCTGCCTCAACCTGCTGGACCGCACCGCCGACGCGGCCCTGGTGGTCGATGTGGGCGGCGGCTCGACGGAACTTTCTTGGGTGGACCTCGCCGCGGCCCGCGCGCCGGGCGTCGACCCGGCCGACCCGCCGATCAAGGCTTGGTTGTCGGTGCCGATCGGCGTCGTCACCCTGGCCGAACGCTTCCCGGAAGGCGCGATCGCCTCAGACGCCTGGTTCCGCAACATGGTCGAGGCGTTGAAGTCCGAGATCGCGGCGTTCAGCCTCGCCGATTCGATGCGCCCGGTGTTCGACGCCGAGCGCGCGCACCTCATCGGTACGTCCGGCGCAATCACCAGCCTGGCGGGCATGCATCTGGGGCTTCGACGCTATGACCGCAGCCGAGTGGACGGGATCTGGATGACCCGTGACCAATGCGACGGCGCGGCTCAGCGGCTGATGGCGCTCACGCCGCGTGAGCGCGCCGACGAGCCTTGCATCGGGCCCGACCGCGCCGACCTGGTGCTGGCGGGCGCGGCGATCCTCCAGGCCGTGCAGGAGCTCTGGCCCTGTTCGCGGGTGCGGGTCGCCGACCGGGGCCTGCGTGAAGGTCTGCTGATGTCGCTGATGGCTGAGCGCGCCAGCGCCGGGGGCGGCGGTCGTCGTCGGCGGCGCAGGGGCGCCCGGCGGACGACGAGCGGATGAGCGAGCCTCCGGTTCCGCCGCGCAAGCGCATGGTCAAACCGCCAAGCGGTGGCAGCGACGCCGGCCGCACGCCGCCGGCGCGACTGAAGACCGCCAAGATCCGCACGCCCTCGTCCCAGGCCTGGCTGGAGCGGCAGATCAACGATCCGTTCGCCGCGGCCGCCCGTGCGCACGGCTATCGGTCACGCGCGGCCTTCAAGCTGACCGAGATCGACGACCGGTTCCATTTCCTCAAGCCGGGAGCCCGCGTCGTCGACCTGGGCCTGGCGCCTGGCGGCTGGACGCAGGTGGCGTTGGAGCGTGGGGTCAAGCATATCGTCGGCGTCGACCTGCTGCCCGTCGACCCGCTGCCGCCCGCCTATATCCTGCAAATGGATTTCACCGATCCGGCCTGCGGACCGTTGCTTATCGAGGCGCTGGGCGGACCGCCTGACGTGGTGCTTTCGGACATGGCTCCGAACACCGTCGGCCACCGCCAGACCGACCACCTGCGCATCGTCGGCCTGATCGAGACCGCCGCGGATTTCGCCGTCCAGGTGCTGAAGCCGGGCGGCGCCTTCGTCACGAAGGCCTTCCAGGGCGGCGAGACGGCCGCGGTCATCGCGGTGCTGAAGCACCACTTCGCCCAGGTGCGCAACGTCAAGCCGAAGTCCAGCCGCAGCGACAGCTCCGAGCTCTACTTCGTCGCCACGGGGTTCAAGGGGCGAGGCTAAGTTGCGGAATTCCCTGCGGTTGTCCGGTGCGCGTGGATAGAGTCGCACGAATCACCAGCTCCGGGCCTTGCCCTTCCGTGGACCAAGGGCTTATACCCGCCCCGCAAAACGAGGTGTCTCCATGGAGATTCGCGAAGGGCTCACCTTCGACGATGTTTTGCTCGAACCCGGTCCGTCGGACGTCATGCCCACCCAGGTAGACACCCGGACCCAGTTCACGCGTGAGATCAGTCTGAACATACCGATCGTGTCCGCCGCCATGGACACCGTGACCGAAAGCCGGCTGGCCATCGCCATGGCCCAGAACGGCGGCCTGGGCGTGCTGCACCGCAACCTGACGGTGGAGGAGCAGGCTGATCAGGTGCGCGAGGTGAAGCGCTACGAAAGCGGCATGGTCATCAATCCGCTGACCATCAATCCGGACACCACGCTGCGCGAGGTGCGCGAGATCAAGGCGCGGCGCCGGATCTCCGGCTTCCCCGTGGTCGAACCGGGGACGGGGCGGCTCTGCGGCATCCTCACCAACCGCGATATGCGCTTCGAAGCTGGTGACAATGTCCCGGCCAAGGCGTTGATGACGCACGAAAATCTGATCACCGTGAAGGAAGGTGTCTCTCAGGCCCAGGCTCAGGACCTGCTGCGCCGCCACAAGATCGAGCGGCTGATCGTCGTCGACGACGACTACCGCGCGGTCGGCCTGATCACCGTCAAGGACATGGAGAAGGCGCAGGAACACCCCAACGCCGCCAAGGACTTGCAGGGCCGCCTGCTGGTGGGCGCGGCCTCGACGGTCGGCGACCTGGGCTTCGAGCGCTCGATGGCGCTGGTGGACGCGGGCGTCGACGTGGTGGTGATTGACACCGCCCACGGCCATAACCTGGACGTGGCCAGGGCGGTCGACCGGGTGAAGCGCGAGACCAACCGCGTCCAGATCATCGCCGGCAACGTCGCCACCTACGACGGGGCGCGGGCCTTGATCGATGCGGGCGCGGACGCGGTGAAGGTCGGCATCGGCCCGGGCTCGATCTGCACCACGCGGATCGTCGCCGGCGTGGGCGTGCCTCAGCTTACGGCGATCCTCGACGCGGTCCGTGCGGCCGACGGTAGCGGCGCGCCGGTGATCGCCGACGGCGGCATCAAGTATTCTGGAGATCTCGCCAAGGCGCTCGCCGCCGGGGCCAGCGTCGCCATGATGGGCTCGGTGTTCGCCGGGGTCGACGAGGCGCCGGGCGAGGTGTTCCTGTATCAGGGACGTTCCTACAAGGCGTACCGCGGCATGGGCTCGCTGGGCGCTATGTCGCGCGGCTCCGCCGACCGCTACTTCCAGAAGGAAGTGTCGGACGCCTTGAAGCTGGTTCCCGAGGGTATCGAGGGCCAGGTCGCCTACAAGGGCCCGATCGCTCCGATCCTGCACCAGATGGTGGGCGGCCTGCGCGCGGCGATGGGCTATACCGGCTCGGCCGACCTCGCCGAATTCCGCAAACGCTCGCGGTTCATCCGCATCACCGGCGCCGGCCTGCGTGAAAGCCACGTCCATGACGTGATGATCACCCGCGAAGCGCCCAACTATCCGAGCCCTCACTGATGCCTCAGACCGCGCCTGAACTGCTGCTGCTGGGATGCGCGGTGATCATCGGAATCGTGCAACTCATGTGGGCGGCTGGAGCCGCGCGCGGTCAGCAGGACCTGAAGTGGGCCGGCGGCCCCCGCGACGAGCCTAAGCCGCCGCTGACCGGCGTCGCCGGCCGCCTCGATCGGGCGCTTCGCAATTTCCTGGAAACCTTCCCGCTGTTCGCCGCGGCGCTGCTCGCAGCTTATCTTGCGGGCAAGCTCGGCAGTACGACGCTGTGGGGCGCTGGGCTCTACGTGGCGGGCCGCGCCGTGTATGTGCCGCTGTACGCCGCCGGCGTGCCGATCATTCGCTCTATGGTCTGGGGCGTCAGCATGGTCGGGCTGTTGATGGTCACCGCGGCGATCTTCCTGTGAGGCCGGCCATTGCGTGACGGCGGGCGCATCGCCGCAAGCATCGAGATCCTCACCGACATCGAAACACGTCACCGCCCTGCGCGCCTGGCGTTGAAGGGTTGGGGCGAGGCTTCGCGCTTCGCTGGCTCAAAGGACCGCGCGTGGATCTCCGGCCTGGTGATGGACGTTCTTCGCCGCCGCCGATCTTTGGGCTGGCGGATGGGCGAGGCCGCCCCGCGCGCCGGCGCGCTGGCCGCGCTGCACTTCGATTGGGGATGGCCCCGAGACCGCATCGCCGCCGCCTGTGAAGGCGAGCACGGACCTGGCGCGCTGAGCCTCGAGGAGCTTGCAGCGTTGGAGACCCCACGTTCGTTGAGCGAGGCATCGCCCGCCGTGCGCGGCGACTACCCCGACTGGCTGGATGCGAGCTTCGAGCGCGCCTTCGGCGAGGTGCGGGCCGAGGAGGGCGCAGCGCTCGCCGAACGCGCGCCGGTGGATCTGCGGATCAATACGCTGAAGACCGATCCGGTGCGCGCGCTGAAGGCGCTGACCCCGCTGCACGCTGAGACGGTGGAGATGCTGCCCACGGCGCTGCGCATCGCCGCGCCTGATCCGGCTGAGCGGGCAGGTTCGGTGGAAACGATTCCCGCCTTCTCCAAGGGCTGGTTCGAGGTGCAGGACCTGGGTTCGCAGATCGCCGCATCCGTGGCGGGCGAGATCAAGGGCAAGCAGGTGCTGGACCTGTGCGCCGGCGGCGGCGGCAAGACGCTGGCGCTCGCCGCGGCCATGGCCAACACCGGCCAGATCTACGCCTACGACTCCGAGGCCCGCAGGCTGGCCGACACCATCCGCCGCGCCGACCGGGCCGGGGTGCGCAACCTGCAGGTCCGCTCGCCGGTGAACCCCGATCCGCTGGCGGGACTCGAGGGGCGCATGGAGGTGGTGTTCATCGACGCCCCTTGCAGCGGTTCGGGCTCGTGGCGACGTCATCCTGACACCAAGTGGCGGCTGAGCGAGGAGACGCTGGCGCGCCGCATGGCCGATCAGGACGCGGTGCTCGACATGGGCGCGACCTTCGCCAAGGCAGGCGGCCGCCTGATCTATGTGACCTGCTCAGTGCTTCCACAGGAGAACGAGGACCGCGTGGCGGCGTTTCTGGTGCGCAACGACGCGTATCGCGCGCGGCCGGCCAGCGCCGATCCGGCGCTGACGCAATATCTGACGCCGCAAGGCTATCTTCGACTTTCGCCCCGGACTTCGGCCACCGACGGCTTCTTCGTCGCGGTGCTGGAGCGCGTCTCCGACCCCAAAGCCTGACCGCAAGGAGCCCATGACCGAATCCATCCATGAGCCCGTCCTGATCGTCGACTTCGGCAGCCAGGTGACCCAACTGATCGCACGTCGGGTGCGCGAGAGCGGCATCTACTGCGAGATCCACCCCTATGACCGCGTCGAGGCGGCGCTGGACGGCATGCGCCCCAGGGCGGTGATCCTCTCGGGCGGGCCCTCAAGCGTGCACGAGGCCGAAAGCCCGGCGGCGTCGAAGCGGCTGTTCGAGCTGGGCGTGCCGGTGCTGGGGGTCTGTTACGGCGAACAAACCATGTGTGCGGAACTGGGCGGCGCTGTGGAGGCCGGCCAAACCCGTGAGTTCGGCCGCGCCGAGATCGAGATCGTGCGCGACAGCCCGCTGTTCGAAGGCCTGGGCGCCCAGGGTCATCGCGAAACGGTTTGGATGAGCCACGGTGACAAGGTCACCGCCCTGCCACCTGGCTTCGAGACCATCGCCGTGTCCGAAGGCTCGCCGTTCGCCGCCATCGCCGATGAGGGCCGCCGCTTCTATGGCGTGCAGTTCCACCCCGAGGTGGCGCATACGCCGCGCGGCGCGCTGATCCTGCGCAACTTCACCCACCGCATCGCCGGACTGTCGGGCGACTGGACCATGGCCGCGTTCCGCGCCGAGGCGGTGGCCCGCATTCGCGCCCAGGTGGGCGAGGGCAAGGTGATCTGCGGCCTGTCCGGCGGCGTGGACTCTTCCGTAGCCGCGGTGCTGCTGCACGAGGCGATTGGCGACCAGCTGACCTGCGTGTTCGTCGACACCGGTCTGCTGCGGCTGGATGAGGGCGAGCAGGTCGTCTCGCTGTTCCGCAATCACTACAACATCCCGCTGATCCACGTTGACGCGTCGAAGGAATTTCTCGGCGAACTCAAGGGGGTGAGCGACCCTGAAGCCAAGCGCAAGACCATCGGACGGGTCTTTGTCGAGGTGTTCGATCGCGAGGCGGCGAAGATCGACGGGGCGGATTTCCTGGCTCAGGGCACCCTCTATCCCGACGTGATCGAAAGCGTGTCGGCCAAGGGCGGCCCCTCGGCGGTGATCAAGAGCCACCACAACGTCGGCGGCCTGCCGGACTACATGAAGCTGAAGCTGGTCGAGCCGCTGCGTGAGCTGTTCAAGGACGAGGTTCGGGTGCTGGGCGTCGAACTCGGCCTGCCTCCGGCGTTCGTCGGCCGCCACCCGTTCCCGGGGCCGGGCCTGGGCATCCGCATTCCGGGCGAAGTGACGGCCGAGAAGGTGGCCGTATTGCAGAAAGCGGACGCGGTGTTCCTCGACGAGATCCGCAAGGCCGGCCTCTACAACGCGATCTGGCAGGCGTTCGCCGTGCTGTTGCCGGTGCGAACCGTCGGCGTTATGGGCGATGCACGCACCTACGACGAGGTCTGCGCCCTGCGCGCGGTGACCTCGACAGACGGCATGACCGCCGACTTCTTCGAGTTCCCGTGGGAGGTCCTGGGCCGCGCCGCGACCCGGATCATCAATGAAGTCAAAGGCATCAATCGCGTTGTCTATGATGTGACGTCGAAGCCGCCGGGCACTATCGAGTGGGAGTAGCGACCGCCGGACGCCGGTAGGACGCACACGGTTTTCGTTCAACCTTAGCCACCCGTTCAGGTCTGTGGGCCTAGGCTGGCGCCATGTTCGTCGCCGCCCGATCGTCGCACCCCGCCCCTCATGAAGACGCGCCCTCAGGGCCTGCGTCCGCAAGCGCGGACGCCGAGTCGGAACAAATCGCCTATCGCCTGGTGGCGCGAAATCTGTCGACTCCGCCCCGGGCGCTTGTCCTGTTCGACGTGATCCTGGGCGTCGTGCTGGCAGTGCTGGGGCACCCGATCGTCGCCGCAATCTGGGTCGTGCTGGCCGCAAGCTATGATGTGATCTCCCAGGCTCGCCTGCGCGCAAAGGCCGAGCCGCCGGCGCAGGGCGCGTCGAGCCATCGTCCGCTAATGTTCCACCTGTTCGGCCGCAACGCCGTGCTGCTGGCCGGGCCGCTTGCCGCGTTCGTCATGGCGCCCGGTACGCCGGAGCTATTGCTGCTGAGCGTGCTCGCGGCGCTCAGCGCCGTCGCCTCGCTGT
This sequence comes from Phenylobacterium sp., assembly GCF_030697305.1. GTDB lineage: Bacteria > Pseudomonadota > Alphaproteobacteria > Caulobacterales > Caulobacteraceae > Phenylobacterium. Next base: position 8,331 of record NZ_JAUYQL010000002.1, read on the forward strand.
TCCAGTGCCTGTTCAGCCCGTTGCTGCTGAGGCTTGCTATCGCGCCGCCGCTGATCGTGCTGGCTGGCGCGGCGGCGGTCGCTGGACGCGGCCTCGCAGCTCTTCCTCTGTGGCTGGGCGTCATAGCGCTGGCCGGCCTGATACTGGGCGTTAGCGCCAAAGCGGCCGCCAACAAGCAGTTCCTGTTCGCCCAGCGGCGCGAGCGCAACCAGCTCATCGACGAGGCCCGGGTCGCACGCGCCGAGGCGGTCGAGGCCGTCCGCGCCAAAAGCGACTTCATGGCGGTGATGAGCCACGAGATTCGCACGCCCCTCAACGGCGTCCTCGGCATGGCTCAGGCCATGGCGGCCGACCATCCGGACCCCACGCAACGCCGCCGCCTGGAGGTGATCCGCGAGTCCGGGGAGTACCTGCTGGCAGTGCTCAACGACATCCTTGATCTGTCGAAGATCGAGGCGGGCAAGCTGCAGCTCGAGGCCATCGCCTTCGATCTGCGCCAGGTCGCCGAGGGCGCCTGGGGCGTCTTCACAAGCGCCGCGGCGGATAAAAGCCTCTCGTTCGAGCTCGATCTGGAGCCGGGCGCGGAGGGCCTCTATCGCGGCGATCCGGTGCGAGTGCGCCAGGTGTTGTGCAACCTGATCTCCAACGCGCTCAAGTTCACCGACGCGGGCGGCGTGAGGGTGCAGGTGTCCCGCGACGACGTCCTGCGCATCTCGGTGTCCGACACCGGGGTGGGCATGACCCGCGAGACGCTGCATGGCCTGTTCCAGCCGTTCGTCCAGGCGGACGCCTCGACGACACGTCGCTTCGGCGGCACCGGCCTGGGGCTGTGGATCTCCAAGAACCTCGCCGAGGCCATGGGCGGGTCGATCACCGCCGAGAGCGAGCCGGGCGGAGGTTCCAGGTTTGTGGTCGAGCTGCCGTTGGAATGGATCGGCGACGTCACGGCGGCCGTTGCGCAGGTGGACACGACACGCGCGCCTCTGGCGATGAAGGTGCTGGCCGCCGAAGACAACGCGGTCAACCAACTGGTGCTCAAGACCCTGCTGCAGCAGGTGGGCATCGAACCGCACGTGGTCGCCAACGGCCGCGAGGCGGTGGACGCCTGGGCCGCCGAGGATTGGGATGTCATCCTGATGGATGTGCAGATGCCGGAGATGGACGGCCCGAGCGCGACACGTGAGATCCGCAGGCTCGAGGCGGCTCAAGGGCGGACGCGCACGCCTATCGTGACGCTCACCGCCAACGCCATGGCCGGCCATGTCGCTGAGTATCTCGCCAGCGGCATGGACGCCCACGTCGCCAAGCCGATCAAATTCGCCGACCTGCTGGCGGTCATGCAGCAGGTGTTGGACGCCAGTGAGGAAGAAGAGTCGGTCCGCGCGGCGCGTTAAGCCCGGCGCAGGCGCAGGGGCTTGCCGGCATCGCGCACCAGAACGCCCTTCGCTTCCAGATCGAGCTGGACCGCCTTGGTCCACCATCCGGCGGTGGCGCCGCCTGGGAACAGATCCTGCGGCAGGCGCTCGCGCACCAGGGGTGCGATCTCGGCCACTGTGAGTGCTGGCCCGCCCGCAGCGATGGCCTGTAGATAGGCAGCCCGCGCCGCATGGTATTTGGCGGCGTCGACGCGATAGCGCGCGCCAGGCTGCTTGATGTTCTCGATCTCGATCTTCTCGCCAGCCACGGACTGTCCCTTCGCACATTCGCCGACGGGCCAGGGTGGACGCGGCTTGGGCGTCTAGGCAAGAGAGGGCGCAACACCCTGCAGGAGACGCCGCCATGACCGCGCCCGTGACGATCTATGGAATCAAGGCCTGCGACACCATGAAGAAGGCGCGCGACTGGTTGGACGCACACGGCGTCGCCTATGCCTTCCACGACTACAAGGCCGTGGGGATCGACGTTGCGACCCTGACCGCGTGGTCGGCGAAGGTGGGATGGGAGGTTTTGCTGAACCGCGCCGGGACCACCTTTCGCAAGCTGGAAGAGGCCGACAAGCACGGCGTCGACGAGGCCAGGGCGATCGCTCTGATGGTCGCCCAGCCGTCGATGATCAAGCGGCCGGTGGTCGAGGCCGGCGGTGAATTGACGGTGGGTTTCAAGCCCGCGCTCTACGAGACGCGGTTCGGCAAGGCCGCCTGATCCTTTTGCGTTTGCTGCTGGGTCCGGCGTGCTGCACTATTCGCGCAATCGTGCGACCTATTTCGGATCGCGCTTCTCCGCCTTGACGCCGGGCCATTTTGCGCCGGCCGCCGCGGTCCGCATTTGGGAGTGAGTGGATGTTTCTACCTGAATTGTATGAGCCGATGACGGTCGGCCCGATGCTGGTGAAGAACCGG
>NZ_JAUYQL010000006.1 GCF_030697305.1 Phenylobacterium sp.
CCATCACCCTGCACACCCCGCTCACCGACAAGACCCGCAACATCCTGTCGGCCGAGAACCTGGGCAAGACCAAGAAGGGCGTGATGATCATCAACTGCGCCCGCGGCGGTCTGGTCGACGAGAAGGCCCTGCGCGCCCTGCTCGACAGCGGCCATGTGGGCGGCGCGGCCTTCGACGTGTTCGTCGAGGAACCGGCCAAGGACAACGTGCTGTTCGGGGCCGAGAACTTCATCGCCACCCCGCACCTGGGCGCCTCCACCAACGAGGCCCAGGAGAACGTCGCCCTGCAGGTCGCAGAGCAGATGAGCGACTACCTGCTCACCGGCGCGGTCTCCAACGCGCTGAACAGCCCCTCGGTCACGGCCGAGGAAGCCCCGCGTCTGGCCCCCTTCATCGCGCTCGCCGAAAAGCTCGGCGCCTTCGCCGGCCAGATGGTCGACTTCGGCGTTAAGTCCATCGACATCGCCTACGAGGGCGAGATCGCGAAACTCAACACCAAGCCGCTGACCGCCGCGTCGCTGGCCGGCGTGATGCGGCCCATGCTGGCCGAGATCAACATGGTCTCCGCGCCGGCGGTGGCCAAGGAACGTGGCATCACTGTCTCGGAATCTACCCAGGACGAGTCGCCGATCTACGAGAGCCTGATGCGCATCACCGTCACCACTGAGAAGGGCCGCCGCTCATTCGCAGGCTCCGTGCTGGCCGGCACGCCGCGGGTGGTCGAGGTGAAGGACATGGATCTGGACGCGCCGTTCGGCCCGACCATGCTCTATGTCAACAACCTGGATAAGCCGGGCTTCATCGGCAACCTGGGCGCCATTCTCGCCGACGCGGGCGTCAACATCGCCACCTTCAACCTGGGTCGCGTTTCCGCCGGAGAAGACGCCATCGCCTTGGTCGGCGTCGACCAGGAGCCCAGCGAGGACCTGCTCTCCCGCATCCAGAGCCTCCCCCACGTCAAGGAAGCCCGCACCCTGCGGTTCTAGGACCGTTCAAGCTCCTCCCCCCGTGAACGGGGGAGGAGCGAAGCGGGCGCCAATCAGTGGAAATCGCGGCTGCGGATCAGGCGGCCGCTGACCTTGGAACGCACCGTCACCGGGGCCGCGTCGTCCTCGCGGCGCAGTTCGCTCAGTCGCTGCGACAGGTCCTCGAAGCGTTCGGCGACCAGGTGGACCACCTCGCCCTCGCGCTGCAGCCGGCCGTGCACCACCAGGAAGGCCGAGGTCATCACCAGCCGGCGATGCCGCTCGAAGGCGTCGCGCCACACGACGATGTTGGCCACGCCCGTCTCGTCTTCCAGGGTCAGGAACACCACGCCCTTGGCCGTACCCGGCCGCTGGCGCACCAGCACCAGCCCGCCGACGGTGATCCTGCGGCGGTCCTTGAGCGTCTTCAGCGCCTGCGCCGGGACCGCCCCCATGCGCACAAGGTCCTCGCGGAAGAAGCTGCACGGGTGGGCCTGCAGCGACAGGCTGGTGGTGCGGTAGTCCTCGGCCACATGCTGCGGCAGGTTCATCAGCGGCAGGGCCACCGCCTCTTCCGACACCCCCATGGCGGCCAGCAGGGGGGCGTCGCTCTCGATCCGCGCCTCGCCCGCCATGCCCTTCACCGCCCAAAGGGCCTGGCGGCGATCCAGCCCCAGGGAGCGGAACGCGTCGGCCTCGGCCAGGAGCTCCAGCGCACGTTTGGACAGCTTCGCGCGCCGGGCCAGGGCGTTGAGGTCGCGCACGCCCTCTTCGCGCGCGCTCACCAGGGCCTTGGCCTCCTCCTGGTTCAATCCCTTGATCTGCCGCAGGCCCAGCCGCACCGCGCGCCAGCCCTTCGCATGCGCATGCGTCGGCGGCTCCAGCGTGCAGTCCCAGTCGCTGGCCAGCACGTCGGGCCCGCGCACCTCCACCCCATGCTCGCGTGCGTCGCGGACCAGTTGCGCCGGCTGGTAGAAACCCATCGGCTGGCTGTTCAGCAGCGCCGCGCAGAAGGCGTCCGGCCAGCGCCACTTCACCCAGGCCGACGCATAGACCAGCAGGGCGAAGCTGATCGCGTGGCTCTCGGGGAAGCCATAAGAGCCGAACCCCTCGATCTGCTTGTAGCAGCGGTCCGCGAACTCGGGATCGTAGCCGCGCGCGACCATCCCCTCGACGAACCTCACCCCGTATTCACCCACCGTGCCCAGGTGGCGGAAGGTGGCCATGGAGCGGCGCAGGCCATCGGCGTCGTTGTCCGAAAACTGCGCCGCCTCGATGGCGATGCGCATCGCCTGCTCCTGGAACAGCGGCACCCCAAGGGTCTTCTTGAGGATGCCTTCCAGCTCGTCCTGGGGGAATTCCGCCGCCGGCCGCGGATAGTCCACCGGCTCCTTGCCTTCGCGGCGGCGCAGGTAGGGGTGCACCATGTCGCCCTGGATCGGGCCTGGCCGCACGATCGCCACCTCGATCACCAAGTCGTAGAACTTGGCAGGCTTCAGCCTGGGCAGCATCGACATCTGCGCCCGGCTCTCCACCTGGAAGACGCCCACCGAGTCCGCGTGGCAGAGCATATCGTAGACCTGCGGGACCATCTGCGGGACGTCGGCGATCTCCCGGATCTGCGTTCCGTCGTCCAGCGGCGGCAGCATGGCGAAGCTGCGCTTCAGCGCGCTCAACATGCCCAATGCCAGCACGTCGACCTTCATCAGGCCCAGCGCGTCGATGTCGTCCTTGTCCCATTCGATGAAGGTGCGGTCGGCCATGGCCGCGTTGCCGATCGGGACGGTCTCGTCCAGCCGCCGCTGGGTCAGCACGAAACCGCCGACGTGCTGCGACAGGTGCCGGGGAAACCCCAAAAGCTCCTGGGCGAGCGTGCAGGCGCGGCGGATCTGCTCATTGTCGGGGTCGAGGCCCGCCTGGCGGATATGGCCGTCCGGCACGCTGTCCCCATAGCTGCCCCACACCGTGCCCGCCAGCGCCGCGGTGACGTCCTCGGTCAGCCCCAGCGCCTTGCCCACCTGGCGGATCGCCATGCGCGGGCGGTAATGGATCACGGTGGCGACGATCGCCGCACGATGGCGCCCGTAGCGGTCGAACACATACTGCATCACCTCCTCGCGCCGCTCGTGCTCGAAGTCGACGTCGATGTCCGGCGGCTCGCCCCGCTTCTCCGAGATGAACCGCGAGAACAGCAGGTCCTGGTCCTCCTTGGTCGGGTCCACCGAGGTGATCCCTAGGCAGAAGCAGACGCAGGAATTGGCCGCCGACCCCCGGCCCTGGCACAGGATGTCCTGCTTGCGCGCCCAGCGGACGATGTCGTGGACGGTCAGGAAATAGTTGGGGAAATCCAACTTCTCGATCAGCGCCAGTTCCTTGTTCAGCAGGTCTCGGACCTTGCCAGGCGGGCCGTTCGGATAGCGCCAGCCCGCGCCCTCCCAGGCCAGGTCGTGTAGGTGCTGGATGGCGGTCTTGCCGGGCGGGACGGGTTCGTCGGGATATTCGTAGGAGAGCTGCGACAGGTCGAAGCCGATGCGCTCGACGATCTCCAGCCCGCGCTCCACCGCGCCCGGGAAACGCGCGAACAGCCGCGCCATCTCGTGCGGAGGCTTCAGGCGCCGTTCGGCGTTGGCCTCCAGCCGAAGCCCCGCCTCGGTGATCGTGCAGTTCTCGCGGATGCAGGTCAGCACGTCCTGCAGCGGTCGCCGATCGGGCGCGTGGTAGAGCACGTCGCCGGTCGCCGCCATCGGCGCGCCGCTGGAGGCCGCCAGTCCCGCCAGCCGCGACAGCCGCTGCACGTCGCGCGCGCCGTAGCCCCGCGCCGCCGCAAGCCAGACGTTCCCGTTAAGCTCGCCGGCGATGCGCGCCAGCCGCGCCGCGAAGTCCTCGTCCAATCGGGCGGGCGGAACCGCTAGGCAGAGCTGCCCCTCCGCGTGATCCAGGAAATCGGCCCAGGCGAGCTCGCACCCGCCCTTCTTCGCCCGCCGCTGGCCCACGGTCAGCAACCGGGTCAACCGCCCGTAGGCCTCGCGGTCGGACGGATAGCAGAGCAGGCTGGGCGATCCGTCGGCGAAGTCCAACCGGCAGCCGGTCAGCGCCCGCACCTTGGCCCCGCCTGAGCGCAGGTCGTTCATCGCCGACCAGGCGCGCACCACGCCGGCCAGGCTGTTGCGGTCGGTGATCCCGATGGCCGAGATCCCCAGGGCCTCGGCGGTGGTCACCAGCTCCCACGGATGCGAGGCCCCCCTCAGGAACGAGAAGTTGGTGGCGGCCTGCAGTTCGGCGTAGGCGGCCATGGATCAGGTCAGGTCGGTGAAAGGATTGAAGGCGACCTCCCAGAGGTTTCCCTCGGGATCGGCGAAATAGCCGGAATAGCCGCCCCAGAAGACGTCCTGGGGAATCTTGACCGACGCCGCCCCGGCGGCGAGCGCCTGGGCGAAAACGCGATCGACATCAATCTTGGAAGGCGCGTTGTGGGCGAGCGCCACACCGCTGAATCCGGAGCCTTCGGTCGGTATGGTGGCGTCCTGCGCCAGCGCATCGCGCGGATAGAGTCCCAGCCAGGTCCCCTCCAGGCGAAACATGATCATGTCATCGCCGGGCGAATAGTTGTGCAGTGGAAAGCCCAGGCCGTCCCGGTAAAAGGAGAGCATCCGTTCCAGGTCGCGCGCGCCGAAGGTGATGAGGCTGATCTTGGGTTTCATTTGGACTCCTATCCGAACAGGCCGTGCAGCCACCAGCGGGCGGGCTGGCCGGCTTCGTAGAGTCCGGCGCGGAACACCCAGAAGCGGCCGCCTTCCTGGTCCTCCACCCGGTAGTAGTCGCGCACATGGGCGGGAGAGGCGGCGGAGAGCGCGGCCTTCCACCATTCTTCGGCGATCCGCTCCGGCCCTTCCGAACGGCTCACCCGGTGCACCCGGCCTCGCCAGCGGAACTGGATCGGCGGGTCGTCGGGCACCGGCGCGGTGACCTCGATCGCCTCGGGACGGCGGAACAGCCGAAGCGGCCTGGGCAGGTCAGGGTCCCAGCCGCCGTGGGGTGCGCCGGCCAGCGGCGGGGCGCGTATCGACGCCAGTTCCGGCACGTGGCTTTCGAAGGCTGCCGATTTCCATACCCGCTCCTCGCCCAGCCGGTTGGCCAGCCGGTCGACCAGCGGCGCCAGCTCCGCCTCGTCGATGAGGTCCCACTGGAACACCTCATCCTTTCGGCCGTCATCCTCGGGCTTGTCCCGGGGATCCATGAACACCGAGGCGCCGGGGAAACGCAGCAACGCCGAGGTCCCTTCCGCGTCTCCCGTGTGCATGGATCCCCGGGACAAGCCCGAGGATGACGATCTGGAGGGACTCTGGCGCAACGACGTCTGCCGGCCCGCCAGCGGCTCTACGTCCAGGGCGCTCAGGGTCACCACCTCGATCCCGAAGCCCGGATCGACCGTCTCCAGCTTCGGCGCGAACAGCCTTGCGAGGCGTCTCGCGTCGCGCCCGGGGAACGCCAGGCCGACGCTTAAGGAAGGCGCCTGTCCGTCAACCCGATGGAAGGCCATCTCGAAGCGCCGCGCGCCCTGGCCGGCGTCGTCCAGTCGCGCGCAAAGCGCCTCCAGGATGTCGCGGCTGACCCGTCCCATGTCCTCAGGCGCGCTGATCGGCTCGGCGAAAGCCAGCCGCGCGAACCAAGGGGTCGCCGGACGGCGAAAGGCCAGCGCCTCGCGCGCGCGGCCCAGCGCCTGGTCCAGGCGCATCAGGGTGGCGGCCCCAAACCGGCGGCCCAGAGGCGCGCGGGGAATCTTCATCAACTGACCCAGGCGCTTCAGCCCCAGCCGCTCGATCTGGGCGGCGGCCTGCGGCTCCAGGCGCAGCGCCGCCGGCGGCAGCGGGGCCAGCAGCGGCGCCTGCTCACCTACGGCCGCGATCGTCCCATCCACGCCATGGTGCGCCAGCGCCCAGGCCGCGCCGGGGGTGTCGGCGAGCGCCAACCTGACGCCGATCCCGCCCTGCCCCAGCCTGTGGCGAAAGTCGGCCATCAGCGCGCCCTCCCCGCCCCACAGGTGCGACACGCCCTCCACGTCGAGGAGCAGGCCGTCCGGCGCATCGGGCGCCACGGCCGGGGAGAATCGCACGCACCAGTCGGCCAGCGCCTCCAGGGCGGCCAGGTCGGCGGCGGGCTCAGCCTCGGCGCTGTCGAGTTCGGGGACCAGGGCCGCGGCGTCGGCGGCCTTCTGACCGGCGAATAGACCGAGCGCGCGGGCGGCCTCGTCCACCGCCGCCAGCCGACGCACGCCACGGGCGGTCTCCACCAGGGCGAACGGCCTATCCTGCGGCGCGGACGGGTTGCGGCGGCGCCAGTTGTCGATCGCCCAGTTCGGCGACCAGGCGCAAAGGATGCGTCCCATCGATGTCTTCCTCAAACGGCCGTCGCTCGAACAACCAGGCCCCGGGCCGGCCGCCGCGGCAGTACTCCAGCTCCACCCGCCAGCGCGGCGCGCCCAGGCCGACGACCTCGCCATAAAGATTGGCTTCAGGCGCGCTCGGCGCCGCCGCGACCCGCCAGCGGGCGACCGCGGCCGAGCCGTGGGCCTTGCCGCCGCTCCCCGCCCCGAACGGATTGCGGCGGATCACCAGTCCGGTGGCCGCCGCCTTCTCGCAGGCCAGCTGCAGCCTCCGGCCCGCCGTCAAGTCCACCGCCCCCACCTCGCCCAGCACTACCGCGACCCCAGTGGAAGCCAGCGCGTCCTCCATCACCCCCAGCGCCTCGGCGTCATCGCGGGCGCAGACCTGGATCAGCCGCTCGGGCGGAAACCCCAGACCCTCCAGCCCCGGCGCATGCAGGTCGTCGCGTCGCAGCACCCACACCGCCCAGCCGCGCCGGACCAACGGGGCGGCCAGCAGGGCGGCGAAGGCGGCGGGCGCGGCGGCGGTCTCGGCCTCCATCCCTTCTCCCGTCACCTCATGCCAGCGGCCCAGAGGCAGGCCGCCGCCCGGCAGGCGCGCATCGATCCGCGCGTCGCCGAACGGCAGCGAGCCGCAATCTCCCCGTCCCCCTGCCTCAAGGGCGGCGACCTTCGCCCGCACGGCGTCGAGGCGGCCGGCGCGAAAATCGGACATGGAAATTCGGACTCCTTTCGTTCCTATTTTGTTCTGCATCACACCCTGAGAGTCAAGGCCCCCGCGAAGCTTGAGAACCGAATCCTCCGGCCAGGCGTTTCCAGAGTCCTTTCAAGCGTCTGATCGAATGGGGAGAACGGCCATGGCCACGCGTCCGACCTGGCAGGGATACCTGCGCCTCTCCCTGGTGAGCTGCCCGGTGGCGCTCTACACCGCCACATCGCGGGCCGGCGAAGTGCACTTCAACATGCTGCACAAGGAGACCCACAACCGCATCCGGATGATCCCCACAGATCCCAAGGAAGGTCCGGTCGAGCGCTCCGACATCGTCAAGGGCTACGAGATCGAGAAGGGCCACTACGTCGTCGTCACCGACGAGGAGATCAAGAACGTCCGGCTGGAGACCACCCGTAGCCTGGACATCGAGCGCTTCGTCGACGAGGCCGACATCGACCGCCTCTACTGGAACGACCCCTACTACCTGGTCCCCGACGGCGAGATGGCGGTGGAAGCCTTCACCGTGATCCGAGAGGCGATGAAGAAGGCCGGCAAGGTCGCCCTGGGCCGGCTGGTCATGCACCAGCGCGAGCGGCTGATGGCGCTGGAGCCTCGTGACCGCGGCATCCTCGCCTACACGATCCGCAGCAACCGCGAGGTCAAGGACCCGGCCGAGGTGTTCGCCTCCATCCCCGACGCCAAGCCCAGCGCCCAGATGGTCGAGATCGCCGCCAAGATCATCGACCAGCAGGAAGGCCCCTTCGACCCCAGCCAGTTCAAAGACCGCTACGAGGAGGCCCTGCGCGCGCTGCTGAAGGAAAAGGAGAAGGGCGCCAAGGTCACCGCGCCGGAAGCGCCCAAGGAGGCCGAGGTCGTCGACCTCATGGAGGCGCTGAAGCGCAGCCTGGGCCAGGGCGGCGAACGCCGCGCGCCCGCCAAACGCGCCGCCGCCAAGCCTGCCGCTCCAGCCAAACCGGCCCCCAGACGTCCGGCTCGCAAACGGGCCTGAGGGCTCTGCCTGCGCCGTTCCCTCGGCGACCTCAGCAGGAAAGTCCGCGATATCTTCGGTTCAGCTCAAGGCGCCGCCGCCCGCCGGTACGACTTCAAGTTCTGCTACGACCACGCCCAGTTGCCCGACGACCACCAAGCCCGCATCCTGCCCGCGACGCCGGAGATCGGCGACATCTGGCGCAACGACCTGCCAGACCCGGTCACCGTCGTGCACTGATCTGCCGAGGTGGAATCGCCAAGACTCCGCCTCGGCGTCATTTGAGGGAACCGCCCATGCCCACCGTCGTCGTCACCCACAAGGTCAAGGACCAGGCCCACTGGCTCGCTTCGCGCAAGCGCCAGGAATTCTTCGGCCCGCTCGGCGTGACCAACATCCGCACCTTCGCGAACCCGGGCGATCCGACCCAGGTCGCCTTGATCATGGACGTCGCCGACCTCGACGCCGTCTTGGCCGCCCTGCAGACCCCGGCCGCCGCAGCCGCCATGGACGCCGACGGCGTACTGCCAGAGACCCTGAGCCTGCACACAGAGGCGTAGTCGCCTCAGGGTGTCGTGACTTGTCAGGCCTAAGGCCACGCTTCATCATCGGCGCGACCAACCGCTGGGCGTGAGCGCACACCCGTGCATGTGCTGGACGACATCCTCGCCTCGTTGCGCTTTAGCGGCGGCGTCGTTTTCGACGCCGTGACGCACGGCGACTGGTGCCTGGTTTCGCAGTTCCGCCCGGAGGATTGTGCGCCCTACTTCCCGGTGCCAGGGCGGATCATCTCCTACCACTATGTCCGCAAGGGCGTGCTCTACACCCAGATCCCCGGCCAGGAGGTCGTCGAGCTGCGCGAGGGGTCGATGGTCATGTTCCCGCGCAACGACGTCCACCACCTGTTCACGCGCCCAGGCCAAACCCCGACCGATATCGCCCAGTACGTCACTCCGGGCGCCGGCGGCGCGCTCAACGCCATCGCCATGGATTTCGGCGGCGAGGAGGCGTCGCTGTTCTGCGGCTGGCTAGGGGTGATCAACGGGGCCCATCCCCTGCTCGACGCGCTTCCGCCGTTGCTGCTGGTCAAGCGCGACGACTACGCGGCCGACTGGATCGCCAGTTCGCTCAGCGTCGCGGCCAGAGACTGGAGCTCTAGTCCCGCCATGGTGGCGAAGATCTCCGAGCTGTTCTTCGCCCAGGCCGCGCGGCGCTATGCCGACAGCTTCGGAGAGGGCCAGGGCGGCTGGCTCGCCGGACTGCGGGATCCGGCGGTGGCCCGTGCGCTCTCGGTGATTCACGCGCGCTACGCCGACGACCTGGACGTGGACACCCTGGCGCGGGAGGCGGGCGTATCGCGCACCGTGCTGGGCGAGCGCTTCGGACGGCTGCTGGGTGAACCGCCGATGCGCTACTGCGCCCGCTGGCGCATGCAGGTGGCGGTGAGCCGGCTTCTGGACGGCGACGGAGCCGCCGCGGCCATCGCCCCCGACATCGGCTTCAGCTCCGAAGCCGCCTTCAACCGCGCCTTTAAGCGGGAGTACGGCGAACCCCCCGCCGCCTGGAAGCGCCGGGTCGATGCGGAGACCGATCTTGCCCGGGTCGCGCACGCGGCGGACGCCTAGGCGAGCGCCCGGCGTTCTGGTCAATCATTCCGGCTGCGCGGCCATATCTCGCCGCCCGGCGCCGGAGGTATCAGACGCGCCAACGTTTCAAGGAGCATCTGACATGAACGCGAACAAGGCCCTGTGGGAAAAGGGCGACTTCACCCGACTGGCCGCCACCATGCGTGAGAGCGGCGACGAACTGATCGCAGGCCTGGATGTCCGCCCTGGCATGGACGTCCTCGACCTGGGCTGCGGCGACGGCACCACCGCCGTGCCGAGCGCCCGTCGCGGCGCGAAGGTCAGGGGCGTGGACATCGCCTCGAACCTGGTAGCGGCCGGCCAGGCGCGGGCCCGGGCCGAGGGTCTGACGAACCTCTGCTTCCAAGAGGGCGACGCCGCCAGCCTGGACGTGATCGCCGACCAGAGCGTCGATCTGGTGGTCAGCATCTTCGGCGCGATGTTCGCCCCGCGGCCTTTCGACGTGGCGCGCGAGATGGTCCGCGTGACGCGGCCGGGCGGGCGCATCGTCATGGGCAACTGGATCCCGGGCGACCCGACGCTGGTGGCCAGCATTCTTAAGATCAGCGCCGCCTACACGCCCCCGCCGCCAGAGGGGTTCATCAGTCCGGTGACTTGGGGTGTCGAGGCCAATGTCCGCGAGCGCTTCGGTGCAGCAGGCGTGGCGGCCGAGCGCATCCAATGCGAGCGCGCGACCTACACCTTCCGCTACCCCGGCGCGCCGGCCGCGTTCCTGGGTCTGTTTCGCGACTACTACGGGCCGACCATGAACGCCTTCGAAGCCGCCGAGCGGGATGGACGGCGAGCGGACCTGCAAGCGGAACTCGAGCAGTTGTTCGAGAGCCAGAACCGCGGGGACGCCGATCGCACGGAAATCCCGGCCGCCTACCTGAAGGTCACCGTCTCGACCTGACCGGCGGCGATGTATGAAGCGCTGAGGTCGACCGGCCGGCGCGGGTTCGCGCCGTCCGGTCGATCCTCAGAAGGTGATCGTCACGCTGGGCGCGGAGCGCTTCGCCTCGCCGTGATAGACGGCCTCGATGTTGTTGCCGTCGGGGTCCAGCACGAAGGCCGCATAGTAGCCGGGGTGGTACGGCCGCTCGCCCGGCGCGCCGTTGTCGGCTCCGCCGTGCTTGATCGCGGCCGCGTGGAAGGCGTCGACCGTGGCCCGGTCGGCCGCCTGGAACGCCAGGTGATGGCGCCCGGTCAGCTTGCCCTGCGCCGCCGCGCTGCCGGCCGACGATACGAACAGTTCGTCGACCCAGAAATAGTCGTCCGCCTCGCCGCCGATCGGCACGCCCAGGACGTCCAGCACCGCTCCGTAGAAGCGCCGGGTCGCGCCGAGGTCCTTCACGACGAGCTGGATGTGATCGACCAACCGGCCGCGATGCAGTTCCTGGGTTTCCATCCGGGATCTCCGAGAGCAAGCAAGGTGAGAAAACCCCTGCGCCGGCGACGCGGTTCCCGCGCCGCTCAGGCCGCCGCCCGTTCGCGGTCCAACAGTGCGCGCTTGCGCTCGACGCCCCAGGCGTAGCCCGAGAGCGCGCCGTCATTGCGCACCACCCGGTGACAGGGGATCGCCACCGCCAGCTTGTTCGCCGCGCAGGCCTGGGCCACCGCGCGCACGGCCTTCGGTCGGCCGATCCGCGCCGCGACATCGGCGTAGCTCACTGTCTCGCCGGCCCGGATCTCGCGCAACGCCGCCCACACCCGCTGCTGGAAGGCGGTGCCGCGGATGTCCAGCGGCAGGTCGACGCCCAGGCCCGGCGCCTCGACCAGGCCGACCACCTGGGCCACCAGGCCCTCGAAATCGTCGTCCGCCCCGATCAGCTCGGCGCGCGGGAAGCGGTCTTGCAGGTCGCGGGCGAGCGCATCGGGATCGTCGCCCAACAGGATGCAGCAGACGCCCTGGTCGGTCGCCGCCACCAGGATCGCGCCCAGCGAAGTCTCACCGATGGCGAAGCGGATCGCGGTGCGCTCCCCGCCCTTGCGGTAACGGGTTGGCGTCATACCCAGCAACCCCGCCGACTGTTCGTAGAAGCGGCCGCCTGAGTTGAAGCCGGCGTCATAGATCGCCTGGGTCACGGTGTCGGAGCGGCCCAGCTCCTCACGCACCCGCCGGCTGCGGTGGGCGTCGGCGTAGGCCTTGGGGGTCACGCCGGTGACCGACTTGAACACCCGGTGGAAGTGAAAGCGGCTCATGCCCGCGGCTTGGGCCAGGTCCTCGAGGTTCGGCGGGGTCTCGGCCGCCTCGATGGCGCGGCAGGCCAGCGCGATGGTCGCGGCGTGGCGTTCGTCCTGCGACGCGCCGGTGGGCCGGCAGCGCTCGCAAGGGCGGAACCCTTGCGCCTGCGCGGCCTCGGCGGTGTCGTGGTAGGCGACGTTCTCGCGTCTCGCCGCCTTGGACGGGCACGAGGGACGGCAAAAGATCCCCGTGGTGCGCACGGAATAGAAGAACTGGCCGTCGGCCTCGCGGTCCTTGGCGACCACGCTGGCCCAGCGGGCGTCATCGGCGGTCGTATGGGCAAGCATTGAAGCCTCCTTAGAAGAGTATGACGCCATGCTGGACCGCCGTCGCGGCCTCGAAACTCCGTCGCTTGCTTTCAAACTCCATATAAGGCCGGCGGAGCGTTTCGCAGGCCTCGGAGCGTGACCGCAAGCTGAGAACGGCATCACGCCACGGCCTCGAGGTTGATCAGCCGACGCTTGCGCTCCACGCCCCAGCGGTAACCGGAGATCGAGCCGTCGGCCTTCACCACCCGATGGCACGGGATGGCGACGGCGATCGTGTTGGCCGCACACGCGGCGCCAACCTCCTGGGCGGTGGCCGCCACGGGCAGCGTTCTGGCGATGGCGCCATAGCTGCGCGTCTCGCCCGACGGGATCGCCTGCAGCGCCGTCCACACCGCCCGTTGCAAGTCCGATCCGCGCAGGTCGAGCGGCAGGTCGGTCCCCAGGTGCGGGGCCTCGACCAGCGCAGCGGCCTTAGAGATGATCTGCGCCATCCCATCCTGGTCCTGGGTCAGGTTCGAGCCGGGGAAGGCCGCCTTCAGGTCACGCGACAACCGGGTGCGGTCGCCGCCCATGAAGATCGCTGCGACGCCGCGGGCGCTGGCGGCCACCAGGATGGTTCCCAGTTCGGTGTCGCGGTAGCCGAACCGCAATGCGTCGCGGGAGGGGGTCTGCATGTTCATGACCAGGGCCCTTCGTCTGTTGACGAGCGACCATCGTCGACGGTCTCCAGTCCCGAACTCCGCGCCTTGCTTTCGAATTCGCATCGCCTTCGGAATTTGAAAGCAAGGGCCGGAGTGTCGGCGCCCCCGCGTCTCTCCACCCTGCCCGCATGCAATCTGAAGAGGACGCCGAGATGTCGAACGAGGACCGGGGGATGCGCACGTGACCGCTCAGCAGAAAGCGGCCGGCGACGACCAGCGCACGGCGCTGGCGGTCGGGGCGGGCTGTTACGTCATCTGGGGCCTTCTGCCCCTTCTCTTCCAGTACCTGAGCCGCGGCCACGTCGGCCCGTGGGAGATCCTCGCCCACCGCACGCTGTGGGCGATCCCCGCCGCTGGCGTGTTCGTGCTGCTGGCGCGCCAGCAGTCGCAGGTGGCCGCGGTCCTGCGTCAGCCCAAGGTGCTGGGCATGCTGGCTCTGTCGGCGTTCCTGATCAGCGTGAACTGGGTGGTGTTCATCATCGCCGTGAACACCGGCCGAGTCCTAGACACCAGCCTCGGCTACTTCATCACCCCGCTGTTCAACATCGCCTCGGGCGCGCTGCTGCTGCGCGAGCGCCTGGACCGCTGGTCCCTCGTCGCGATCGGACTGGCGGTGATCGGCATCGCCCTGCAAACGATGGCGCTAGGCCACCTGCCGATCTTCTCGATCCTGCTGGCGCTGAGCTTCAGCAGCTATGGCCTGGTCCGCAAGCGGGTCGCCGCGGACGCCCAGACCGGCCTGTTCATCGAGTGCCTGATCATCGGCGCGATCGGCCTGATCTACGTCGTCAACGTCGAGCAATCGGGCGCCGGCCACTTCCTGGGCGACAACGGCGTCACGTTCGCCCTGCTGTTCTCCGGCCTGATCACTGCCCTGTCGCTGGTGATGTTCTCCTGGGCCGCGCGGCGCATCCCCCTGTCGGCGATCGGCTTCCTGCAGTTCATCGCGCCGTCGATCACCTTCTTCATGGGCCTCGCGCAGGGCGAAGCCTTCACGGCGCTACGGGGCGCATCATTCTCGTTCATCTGGGCGGGCGCGGCGGTGTTCCTTTGGGGCGCGTGGCGACGTGGCCGCAAGCCAGCGCTGGCGCCAGCCTGAACCACGCCGCCGAAACCAAGAGGCCGCCCTCCCGTGAGCTTGCGGGACGGCGACCTCTTTGCCTCTATTGCGGCCAAAGCGGAGCGAGCTGATGACCGTCACTGAGGCGCTGGCGAAACTCGAGGCCCTCGGGAACGAGAAGGTCCGCAAGCTCGACATCCGCAACGGCGCCGACGCGCGGCAGTTCGGCGTCAAGCTGGGCGACATCCGCGCGCTCGCCAAACAGGCCAAGGGCGATCACGACCTCGCCATGGCCCTATGGGAGACCGGCAACCTCGACGCGCGGCTGCTGGCCATCCTGTGGATGAAACCCAAGGCGCTTTCGCCCACCGACCTCGACGGACTGGTGCGTTCGAACGCGGTGATCCAGGCCTGCGACTGGCTCAACGCCTACGTGGTCAAGGTACATCCCGAAAAGGAGGCCCTGCGCCGCCAGTGGATGGAGAGCGACCACCCGATCGCCGCGCGCGCCGGTTGGAGCCTGACCGCCGAACGGATCGCGAAGGACGCCGGCGACCTCGACCTGGCGGCCCTGCTGGACAGGATCGAGCGCGAGCTTGCCGGCGCCGCACCGCAGCCGCAGTGGACGATGAACATGGCGCTGGCCAACATCGGCATCCACCACGCCGCGCACCGGGTTCGCGCGTTGGCCATCGGGGAAACCCTGGGCGTCTACCGCGACTATCCGACGCCGCCGGGATGCACCTCGCCCTTCGCCCCGCTGTGGATCGGCGAGATGGTCAAGCGCCAGAACGTCAGGGCCTGAGCGCGCCCGCGCCTGAGCAGTGAGGGTCACGCCGGCGAGCTGGATCGTCGCCCCAAAGCCGCCTTGCCCCGGTCAGCCGCGGCGCGCGGCCTCGATCTTCGCCACGTCGATCCTGCCCATGGTCATCATCGCCTCGAACACCCGCTTGGCCACCGCCGGGTCAGGATCGGTGATGCCCTCGA
The DNA here is from genome assembly GCF_030697305.1 of Phenylobacterium sp. GTDB lineage: Bacteria > Pseudomonadota > Alphaproteobacteria > Caulobacterales > Caulobacteraceae > Phenylobacterium. Next base: position 14,936 of record NZ_JAUYQL010000006.1, read on the forward strand.
GGAGCTGTCGCGGCGTGATCTGCCAGGAGAAGCCCCAGCGGTCCTTGCACCAGCCGCACTCGCTCTCTGCGCCGCCATTGCCGACGATGGCGTCCCAGTAACGGTCGGTTTCAGCCTGGTCCTGCGTCTCGACCACGAAGGACACCGACTCGTTCGGCTTGAACGCGGGACCGCCGTTCAGCCCCATGAACGGCGCGCCCAGCACGGTGAACTCCACCGTCAACTCCGCGCCCTTCTGGCCGTCGGGGTAGTCGCCCGGCGCCGCCATCGCCGAGCCCACATGGCTGTCAGGAAAGACGCTGGCGTAGAACTCCGCCGCCTTGCGCGCCTCGCCATTGTCGAACCAAAGACAGTTGGTCATCTTGCCAGCCATCGTCTTCCTCCATGTCGGGTCCGGGTCTGAACGCCGGTCGTCGCGAGCCGGTTCACCGCCGCGCGATCAGGTCGGGACGTAGGTGAGCCTGATCACGTCGTCGCCGATCACCTCGTTCGCCGCCAACCGGAGCGGCGGACGGGCCCCGGCGAAGAAGGGCGCGCCGCCGCCCAGCACCACCGGGTGCATGTAGAGCCGGTACTCGTCGATCAGACCAAGGTCGGTCATGGTCCGCGCCAGGTCCGGCCCGGAGACGGCGATCTCTCCGTCCAGTCGGGCCTTCAGCCCGCGGACCGCCGCCTCCAGGTCGCCGTCGACCAGGGTGGCGTTGGGGCCGACGGACTTCAGCGTGCGCGAGACGACCCATTTCGGTTGCTTTCGCCACGCCGTCGCGAACTCACGCCGCTCCGGGTCCCACGCGGGATCGTCCTCATCCCAGTAGCGCATGATCTCGTACATCCGCCGGCCGTAGATGCTGCCGGCCAGGTCGCGCACCTGCTCGATCCAGTGACGAAACACCGCCGCGTCGGGCGCAAACGCCGTGTGGTCGACGTAGCCGTCCAACGACTGGTTCATGCCGAACACCAGCTTCGCCATCAGCCTCGCTCAATCTGCTGCAAACTGCGCCATCGGGCCTTCGGAGCCTTATTTGACGCCACTGGCCGCCTTTTCGATGATCGCGGCGACCGCCTTGGGGTTGGATACATAGATCGCATGGCTGCCCGGGACCTCGACAATGGTCGATCCCGCCCGCTTGGACATCGCCTGCTGGGCTGGCAGCGGGATCATCTTGTCGTCGGCGACCTGCAGGTACCAGCTGGGCTTGGATTTCCAGGCGGGCTCGGTGATCTGTCCGCCGACCGCCTCGAGGCCCCACGCAATCTGGGAGTCGGCCATGAAGGCCGCCGTCTTCGGATCGACGTCGGCGGCGAACGCGGCCGGGAACTTGGCCTTGTCCAGCGACAGGAAGCCGTTCTTCGGCGGCAGGATGGGCGGGACCGGCGCGCCTGGCGGCGGGTTGGCGATCAGGCTGTTGACCGACTCGCCCTTGTCCGGCGCGAAGGCGGTGATGTAGACGAGCGCCGCTACATTGGGGTTCGTACCGGCCTCGGTGATCACCGCGCCGCCGTAGGAATGCCCGACCAGCACGACCGGGCCGCCCTGGGCGTCCACAACGTCGTTCGTCGCCGCGACGTCGCCGGCCAGCGACAGCGTCGGGTTCTGGACGATGCTGACGTTGAAGCCGTCCTTCTTCAGGATGTCGTAGACCCCGCGCCAGCCCGAGCCGTCGGCGAACGCGCCATGGACGAGCACCACGTTCTTGATGGGAGCTGCGGGAGCCGCCTCTGCAGGCGCGACGCTCAGCACCAGCAACAGAGCGCCGACCGACGCGGACAGACTGCGCAACATCGTCATGTCGTCTCTCCCTCTGATCGGTCAGGCCGCCCGACGTGACGTGCAGGTTCCAACGAAATCGCCGCCGGCGGAAGGCCTCTAGCGACCAATGGCGGATTGGCGCGCCGTCTCTAGACCAAAGAGATCTGCAGCTCGACGCCAACCTCGGCTACGTCTTGGACAGCGAAGACCCGACGGAGGGCGAGATGGTCGTGGTCGACACGAGCAAGCGGTTGAAGCGAATCGAGCGACCGGGAGAAGTAAGAGGATGATGTCGATCCTGGCTCTCATGGCCCTCGCAGCCTCGGGTGACGCAAGCACCGCGCCGGTTCCGCCAATCGAAGAGGTCAGGTTCGCACCGCTGCCGACATCCGAGCGCGCCTTTGAGGCTCTTGGGCCCGTCGGGCCGTTCTACCCTGCCTCAGCGGCACAGGCTCGGCAGAATGGAGAAGCCATCATCCGGTGCCACACCGGTCCGGCCGGCGCACTGGCGCGCTGCAAGGTGATCTCGGAGCGGCCCGCTCGCTACGACTTCGGCGTCGCCGCGACCACGTTGGCGCAGCGTAAGCGAATTTTCTCCGTCTCGAGCCATCCGCCAGGCGAGGCGATAATGGTTCGCGTCCCCTTCGTGTTGGATGCGCTGGCGTCTTCCCCGGCCTCGCCGCCTGTAGATGACGTTGGGCCATTGAGAGCAGCGTCGCTGAAGTGGCGATCCACGCCGAGCGGTGGCGACTTCGCGCATGTTTTTCCGGCTGTAGCGCAACGAGATTCCGTCGAGGGGAAAGCGATCCTGCTGTGTCGCATAAGCCCAACGCGAGGGCTCAACGGCTGCACGGTGCAAACAGAAACCCCAGGGAACTACGGATTTGGGCGCGCGGCCGTATTGCTAAGTAAGAGGTTCACCCTGGATCAAATACAAACCGACCCTCGTGCATTAGAAGGCGCCGAGGTTCTACTCAGCTTGGTTTTTCGCCTCCCCAAAAAATCCTGATGTTCGAATCCAGCCGCCAGATACTGCGAAGATCCAAACCTCTCTCCGCCGCAGAAGGTGTCATGCCCGCCGTGGTTCTGGCCAGGATACGTCGCATGCGAATCCTAGAAGTGCCAGGCTCCTCCATAACGGCTGGCGGCCGCATCATTCGAGATCGCGGAGGCCCAGTATGTACCGGTAAATCCGCCGGGTAATTCCTTCTCGAACAGATTTCTCGCAACGTCGTATTCCGGATGGGCGCCTTGGGGCAGGCAGGTATCGTAGTCGTCGGGTGTGAGGAACGCCGCCAGGGCGATGAAATCGAATTTCCCGTGGAGGCCGGTCTCCTGCAAAGCTCGACGCACCTGTTGCGGCGTGTAGTATTTCGATGACCCCCAGTTCCTGGTCATCACCAACGGCAGCTGACGCACCATCTTCCGCGCTGCACGCCGCGTTTGGAACTGAGTAAGCCAGCCCATCCTGGTCCCCGCCTTAAAGCTCATTGATGATGCGAGCCTGTGTCTGCAGGCTGGTCAAGGCCCGCTGCCCCAGCGCATGAAACCCTCACCCCAGCTTCCGGATCGCCGCGCTCAGCGGCCGCTCGCCGTCGCAGTAATCGGCCCAGGCCTCCGTCTTCGCCAGCAGTCCCGGCACGGTCCGCACGGTGTAGCGCCTCGGGTCCAGCCCGGCCTTCACCTGGCTCCAGGTCAGCGGCATCGACACCGTGGCCCCTTCCCGCGCGCGCGGTGACAGCGGCGCCACCGCCGTCGCCATGCGGTCGTTGCGCAGGTAGTCGAGGAAGATGCGGCCCTGGCGGAGCTTCTTGGCCATGTTGACCACGTAGCGGTCGGGGCTGTCGGCGGCCATCTGGGTGCACACCTTCTGGGCGAAGGCCTTGGCCGCCGGCCAGTCGGGTTTGCCCGCGCCTTTCTGCGCCTTCAGCGGCGTGACCACGTGCAGACCCTTGCCGCCCGTGGTCTTGCAGAAGCTGACCAGGCCCAGGGCGTCGAGGCGGTCGCGCACCTCAAGCGCGGCCTTGATCACCGTCTCGAACGTCACGTCCGGCCCGGGGTCGAGGTCGAACACCAGGCGGCCAGGGACCTCCGGCGCGAACGGCTGGCAGTTCCACGGGTGGTATTCCAGCGCCCCGATCTGGGCCAGCGCCGCCAGCCCCTCGATGCGGTCGACCTGAAGGTAGGGCTTGTGATCGCCGAATACCTCCACCTCCTCCAGCAGGCTGGACGAGCCCTTGCCCGCGTGGCGCTGGAAGAACAGTTGCCCGCCCACCCCGTCCGGCGCGCGGATGATCGAGCACGGCCGCCCTTTCAGGTGCCGCATCATCCACGGCCCCACCGCCTCCAAGTAGCGGGCGAGGTCGAGCTTGGTGACCGGCTGGTCCTTCTCGGCCGAGTTCGGCCACAGCGGCTTGTCGGGGTTGGACAGTGTGACGCCCATCACCACCGGCGGGCCGGCCGGCGCGGCGCGCTTCGCCGGCGTCTTGGATGAGCCGGTCTGCGCCTTGCCGGGGGTCGGTTCGGCGAGCTCGATCTCGGCGGGATGGGCCGGCGCCTCGGCCTCGACCTCCTCCGCCGGCTTGTCGGCGCGCAGGCCCTTGAACGATCCCTGCCGCACCATGCCGCCGCCGGTGAAGCCTGCGAACTCGATCTCGGCCACCAGCTCGGGCTTGGCCCAGTGCACGCCCGGGCCCTTGCGCGGCACGCCTGGTCCGCTGAACGGACTTGCCTGCGCTTCAAGAGGCGCCAGCTTGGGCAGCACGCGCGCCACCGTCTCGCGGCCGAAGCCTGTGCCCACCCGGCCGGTGTAGATCAGCTTGCCGTCGCGATGGACGCCTACCAGCAGCGAGCGCAGTTGCCCCGCCTCGCCCGTCCAACCGCCGATCACCACCTCGTGGCCAGCCCGGCACTTGGACTTGGTCCAGGCGTCCTGGCGGCCCGAGCGATAGGGCGCGTCCAGCCGCTTCGAGACGATGCCCTCCAGCGACATGCGGCAGGCCGACTGCAGCACTGCGTCGCCCGCGGTCTCGAAGTGGTCGACGTAACGGATGCGCGTCCCCGCGCCTTCCAGCGCCGCCCCCAGACGTTGCTTGCGCTCGCGCAGGGTCAGGTCGCGCAGGTCCTCGCCGTCCGCAAACAGCAGGTCGAAGGCGAAGAAGATCAGGTCGTCGGTCTTGCCGTCCGACAGCGCCGCCTGCAGGGCGGGGAAGTCGGGCGAACCGGCATGGTCCAGGGCGCAGGCCTCGCCGTCATAGACGCCGTCGGCCAGTTTCGCGCCCTCGCGGGCGATGGCCTTGAACTTCGCCGTCCAGTCCAGGCCCTTGCGGGTCTTCAGTGTCGCCTTGCCGCCCTCGACGCGAAGCTGCAGCCGGTAGCCGTCGAACTTGATCTCGTGTCCCCAGCCCGCGCCGGGCGGCGGCCGGTCCACCAGCTTGCATAGGGCCGGTTCAATGAACCCCGGCGTCGCAGCGATCTTGGGGGTGGGCGAGGCCGCCTTGGCTTTCGGAGCGGCTTTCGCCTTCGTCGCCGTCTTCGGTTCAGCCGTCGCCGGTTCCGCGCGGTTCGACCGCCACACCGCGTCCGGCGCAGCCGCCTTGGCGCTCTTGGTCATGAACGGCGTCGGCCCGCGGCCCTTGCCGGCGGCGATGTCGTCCAGCGCTCGCCCGGAGGCGACGGACTTGGTCTCCACCTCCACCAGACCTTGCGCGGCGCCGTCCACCGCCCAGCCGTCGTGGTGTTTGATCAGCAGCCAGTTGTCGTGTTTTTCCTTCTCACGGCGCTTCATCCGTATAAGGACGAAGCCGCCTTTCAGGCGTTCTCCGTCGAGGATGAACTTCAGTTCGCCCTTGGCCAGCCCTGCGTGGGCGTCGAACCCCGGCTCCGGCTCCCAATAGCCGCGGTCCCACAGCATCACTGTCCCGCCGCCGTACTGGCCGGCGGGGATCGTGCCTTCGAAGTCGCCATAGTCGAGCGGGTGATCTTCGGTCTGCACGGCCAGGCGCTTGTCGGCCGGATCCAGCGACGGCCCGCGGGTCACCGCCCAGGACTTGAACACCCCGTCCAGTTCCAGCCGGAAGTCGTAGTGCAGGCGAGTTGCGGCATGCTTCTGGATCACGAAACGCAAGCGTTCGGACTTAGCCGTCTGATCGGCGCCGCTGGGCTCCGGGGTCTGGTTGAAATCCCGCATCGACCGGTAGCGAGCGAGCTTGTCGAGCGCCATCTGCCCCAACCCCTTAGGGACGCCTCAGCCCGCCAGGGCGGCCTTGGACTGCGCGTCGTCGTCGGCCAGCGCGGTGACGAAGGCGTCGCGCCAGCCCTCCACGTCCTCGCCCTGGACGTTCTCGAACAGAGCGCGCCAGCGGCGGATTCGCTCCGCCAGCCCCATCGACAGGGCTCGCTTCAGCGCATCGGCGATCTCCTCGGGGCTGTTGGGGTTGACCAGCAGCGCCTCCTTCAACTGGGTCGCCGCGCCGGCGAAGCGCGAGAGCACCAGCACGCCGGGGTCCTGCGGGTCCTGGGCGGCGACGAACTCCTTGGCCACCAGGTTCATCCCGTCGCGCAACGGCGTCACCAGCCCGACGCTCGCTGCGCCATAGATGCCGGCTAGGTCGTCGCGCCGGTAGTTGCGGTTGACGTAGCGCACCGGGTTCCAGTCGACGTCGGCGAACTCGCCGTTGATCCGACCTGACAGGGCGTCCAGCCGGGCGCGGATCTCCTGATATGTGTCGACACCCTCGCGCGACACCGGCGCGATCTGCAGCATCAGCACCTCGCGCCGCAGGTCGGGATTGTCCGCCAGCAGCCGCTCGAAACCTAAGAAGCGCTCCTCCAGGCCCTTGGAATAGTCCAGCCGGTCGACGCCGATGATCATCTGCTTGAACACGGTGGAGGCGGTCATGATGTCGCGCATCCGCCGGGCGCGCGGGCCGCGGACCATCTGGGCGAAGTCCTTGGCGTCGATGCCGATCGGGAACTCGCCGACGCTGAGCGTGTGGCCGAAGGCGCGCAGCTTGTCGGGCGCGATCCGCTCACCGGCGGCCTCGGTCAGCACATATTCCTCGAACGCCTGCAGATACTCGTGGGTCTGGAACCCGACCAGGTCGTAGTCGAACATCGCCTGCACCAGTTGCCGGTGGCCCGGCAGGGTGGCGATCACCTGATAGGCCGGCCAGGGCACGTGCAGGAAGAAGCCGATGCGGTTGCGCACCCCCAGCGCCCGTAGCTCGCGCGCCAGCGGGATCAGGTGGTAGTCATGCACCCAGATCAGGTCGTCCGGCGCGATCAGCGGCCGCAGGGTTTCGGCGAACCGCCGGTTCACCCGCTCATAGCCCTCGCCGTACGAACGGTCGTAGGCGGTCAGATCCATCCGGTAGTGGAACAACGGCCACAGCGTCTTGTTGGCGTAGCCGTTGTAGTACTCGTTGAAGTCGGTCTCCTCGAGATCAACGGTGGCCGCCGTCACCCCGTCGAATTCCTCGATGCTGAGCTCGCCGGTGAAGGCCGGCACGGTGCGCCCGCTCCAGCCGAACCACAGGCCCGAGTATTGGCGAAGCGCCGCCGAAAGCGCCATGGCCAGGCCGCCGACGCTCTCGTCGCCCTTGCCCGTGGGCGGATTCACCCGGTTGGACACCACGATCAGCCGGCTCACAGCGAGGCCTCCAGCCAAGCCAGCGCCGCGTCCACGTCGTCCAGCCGCCAGCGGGCGTGGCTGCGCCGCTCAGGTCCCACCAGCACGCCGAAGCCGCCCGCGACCTCCGCGCCCACGAAACCGTCCTCGTCTGTCTGGTCGTCGCCGACGAACACCGGCTGGGCGCCGGCAAACGGCGCGCTCTTCAGGAACGCGGCCAGCGCATCGCCCTTATCGGGGCCTGGGGTGCGCAGCTCCACCACCATGTGGCCATCCTGGCGCATCAGGCCCGTGGCCGCCGCCAACTCACCCGCCAGCACGCCCGCGGCTTGCGCCAGCGCCGGAGCCTGGCGAAAATGGAGGGCGACGCTCGGGCCCTTGTCCTCGACGATCAGACCCGCGTCACGCGCCGCGAACCGTTCGAACCCGCTGCGGGCCATCAACAGCCCGGGATGAACCGCGGCGGCGTGGATGCGTCCGTCGGCGTCGCGCCGCACCAGGCCGTGGACCGCGGCGACCGCGGCCACGCGCCCCTCCAGGATGCGATCGACATCGGCCAGAGCCCGGCCGCTGATCACCGCGAGGCGCCCATCCAGCGCGATCGCCAGTCGCTCCAGCAGGCTGGTGCGTCGTGGGTCGGGCACGACGTCCTGCGGCCTGGCCGCGATCTGCGCCAGGGTGCCGTCCAGGTCGAGGAACAGCGCCGTCCCGGAAAGCTTGAGCGCGGGCGGCGGCATGCCGATGCTGAGTTCCTGCAGTCCCATATTTCCTCTGGTTGCCGCTTGCGCAGCGGCGCCTCCGCGCGCAGCGGCCCGCGCGGCGTGCAGCCGTGGTGCAACTCTTCCGTCCGTGGATATGAACGATGCAGACGCCTTGACGTTGCAAGGCGCGTTCGACGCTATCTCGCGCTTCGCGTTCTTGTGAGCAGAAGGTGCACGCCATGCCCGAATCCCAAGCCGACATCATCGTGCTGTTCGGCGGCACGGGGGACCTGGCGCAGCGCATGCTGCTGCCGTCGCTCTACTTCCTCGACGTCGACGGCTTCCTGCCCGAAGGCCTGCGCATCGTCGCAACCGCACGCGCCGAGATGGACCGCGACGCCTTCGTCGAGATGGCCCGACAGGCGGTGTGCGAGCGGGCCGCGCAGGGGCTTTGCGACGCGGATTGGACGCGGTTTGCCGCCCGCCTAGACTACGCCGCCGCCGACGCCACGCGGCCCGAGGGTCTGCAGGCGCTGAAGCCGCTGCTGGCCGACGCCCGACGACCGATGTTCTACCTGGCTCTGTCGCCCAGCCTGTACGGGCGGGTCTGTTCGGCGCTGGCCGACGCGGGCCTGGTCAACGAGCGCACTCGCATCGTGCTGGAGAAGCCTATCGGCCGCGACCTGGAAACCTCGCGCCAGATCAACGCCGCGGTCGGCGCGGTGTTCTCCGAAGACCGGATTTTCCGCATCGACCACTACCTGGGCAAGGAGACGGTGCAGAACCTTATCGCCCTGCGCTTCGCCAACGCCCTGTTCGAGCCGCTGTGGAACAATCTCACCATCGACCACGTGCAGATCACCGTCGCCGAGACCGAGGGCGTCGGCGAGCGCTGGCCCTACTACGACGAGTACGGCGCCCTGCGCGACATGGTGCAGAACCACATGCTGCAACTGCTCTGCCTGGTGGCCATGGAGCCGCCCGTCGACCTCGAGCCCGACTCCGTGCGTAACGAGAAGGTCAAGGTGTTGCGCTCGCTGCGCCCCTTCACCCGCGCCGAGGCGCAGAGCTCCAGCGTGCGCGGCCAGTACGCGGCCGGCGTGGTCGGCGGGGAAACCGCCCAGGGCTATGAGACAGAGCGCGGCCAGCCCAGCCCCACCGAGACGTTCGTGGCCCTCCGCGCCGACATCGACAACTGGCGCTGGGCCGGCGTGCCGTTCTTCCTGCGCACCGGCAAGCGCCTGCCCGAGCGCCGCACCCAGATCGCCATCCAGTTCAAGGAGGTGCCACACTCGATCTTCGGCGGCGCGGCCAAGGCCGACCTCACCGCCAACCGCCTGGTCATCGACCTGCAACCCGACGAGGACATCGAACTCACCCTGATGAACAAGTCGCCGGGTCTGTCGCAGGGGTCCATGCGCCTGCAGGCCATGCCGCTGTCGCTGTCGCTGCTGCGCGCCTACTCCGGTCCCGGCGCGCGCCGGCGCATCGCCTACGAGCGGCTGTTGCTGGATGTGGTCAACGGGGCCTCGACCCTGTTCGTGCGCCGCGACGAGGTGGAGGCAGCCTGGCGCTGGATCGACGGCATCGCCGAGTCCTGGCGCGACGCCGGCCTCGCCGCCAAGCCCTACGCCGCCGGAAGCTGGGGCCCCGCCGGCGCCTTCGCGCTGATCGAGCGGGCCGGGCGCGCCTGGTACGACTGACGCAACGGCGCCTGCTCGCCTGTGGCGCGAAGATTGCTCCTCCCGATTCACCGGCCAGCAGGCCGTATCATCGGGAGACAATCACATGGGCATGTCCCTGGAACTCGCCAACGCCCGCGCCTTTGCAGAAGCCGAAGAGCGCCTGAAGCAATACGGCGCACTGGCGCCTGACCTGTGCATCGAAGAGTACATGGCGCTCGGCGTCGAGAACCCCCGCCGCCAGGAACTGACCAAGGTCATCGCCGCGCTCAGCATGATGTAGGCGGCTGGCAGGGCTAGCGCCCCTGCGCGATGAACGGCTGTTCGTCCCGGACGTTTGGAAGAGTATCGTCGAGCTGACGAGAGAGCTTCCGAAGGTCCACGCCATGCGCGCACTCATCGTCTCAGCCGCCGCCGTCCTGGCGATCGCCGCGTCCACGGCCTCCGCCGCCGACGCGCCGAAGCCTGAGCGCAACTGCTTCGTCAGCAACAGCTGGCAGGGCTGGAGCGCGCCGGGCGACAGCGACTTCCTGCTGTTGCGGGTGAGCGGGAGAGACATCTGGCGGGTCGACCTGACCCCGGGCGTGCACGTCAACAAGAGCCCCAACCGGTTCCTGGTCAACGAGATGCGCGGCTCCACCTGGATCTGCTCGGCCATCGATCTCGACCTGACGCTGTCCGACCGTGACGGCTTCCGCCAGCCGCTGATCGCGAAGTCGCTGCGCAAGCTGACCCCCGAAGAGATCGCCGTCGTCCCGCCTAGAGACCTTCCCTGACCGCGCAGACCTGACCTTCATATGTCAAGGTAGCGAACCGCCTTGGCGTTCTCTGCCGGCCACAACCGCCTCGACGACATGGGCCCGGTAGAGCACCGCCAGTAGATCGGTCTGGGTGATCACGCCCAGGAGCACGCGGTCGGCGTCCACCACCATCACCTCGTGCGCCTTGCCGCTGGACAGGAGCGGGAACAACGTCTCGATCGCCGCGCGCGGTGGAACGCGGTGCACGAACGGGTCGATCACACTCTCCACCGGTCGGCTACGCCCGGCTGCGAGCTCGGCGCGGCGCGCCATGCCCACGACGCGACGGCGATCGTCGATCACAGGGGCTACCCGCAAGTCGTGCTGGCGAAGGTAGGCAAGCGCGCTCTCGCAGCTCTGATGAGCGTCGAGCGCCACCACGTCTCGGGACATGATCTCTTCGCAGCGGATCTGCGAATGGATGCGCCGGCTGGCCTGGATCTCAACCTGATGGAACAGGGCGTCGAGATCTTCGCGGCTGACGTCCAGCAGTTCGCCGTACTGGGCCAAGGCTGCGTCGATATCGGCGGAGGTGAATCCGCCGCGCTCGCTGGGTGGACGGTCATGTGTCCCATGCGGGCTGGCTGGCAGATGCGCGCGGTGCGGATAGCTGCGCCCGCTCAGCTTCACGGCCACCGTTGATGAGAGGACCAGCAGGACCGAACACAACGCAACCGGCCCGACAACGGTCTCGAGGCTTGGAGCGCTCGCCAGAGCTGCGCCCAGCGCGACCGCGCCTCCGGGCGGGTGCAGGCATCCGAGCATCAGCATCACCAGGATCGCCGCGCCCACGGCGACGGCGGCGGCGAGGATCGGCTGGTGGATCGCCATCGCGCAGCCCAGCCCCACCAGTCCCGACAGGACATTGCCGCCGATCACGGCGCGCGGCTGGGCCAGGGGACTTGCAGGAACCGCGCAGATCAGCACCGCCGAGGCGCCGATCGGCGGAGCGAGTAAGGGTTCGAGACGCAGGTCTCCGACCACCGCGGCATGGGCTGCAAAACCGGTGATCGCCACCACTGCGACGGCGCTGAGCGCTGCGCGGCAGCCTGTGGAGAACGAAACCGGCGTGGGGCCCCGCAGCAGGGGAAGGCGGAGGGGTGTCATCGACGCGTCGTGCCTGAACGGCCGATGGGCTTCAACCCATTGGCATAGACCGCGCCGGAGGCTAAGCCCGCCGCATGATCCCGGCGCCCGCCTTCCTGTCCAATCCGGAGCGGTTCATGGCGTTCTCGCGCTGGGCGGCGCCGTTGTTCGGCGTGATCGCTACAGGGCTCGCGCTGGCTGGCCTGTGGCTCGGCTTCACCGCGCCCGAGGACTACCAGCAGGGCGACACGGTGCGGATCATGTTCATCCATGTTCCCGCCGCCTGGATGAGCCTGTTCGTCTACCTCTGCCTGGGGGGCGCCAGCCTGCTGTCGCTGGTGTTCCGACACGTGCTGGCCGACGCCGCCGCCCAGGCCGCGGCTCCGCTCGGCGCGGCCTTCACCTTCCTCGCCCTGGTCACCGGCGCGCTCTGGGGACGGCCGATGTGGGGCGCCTGGTGGGTGTGGGACGCGCGCCTGACCTCGGTGCTGGTGCTGTTCCTGTTCTACCTGGCCTACATCGCGTTGCGCGGCGCTATGGACGACGAGGCCAAGAGCGCGCGCGCCGCGGCGATCCTGGCCCTGGTCGGCTTGGTCAACCTGCCGATCGTCCACTGGTCGGTGAACTGGTGGAACACCCTGCACCAGGGCGCCTCGGTGTTCCGCGCCCAGGGCCCGACGATGGCGGCGGTGTACCTTTGGCCGCTGCTGCTGATGGCGCTCGCCTACATGGGGGCGTTCGGCGCGTTGTGGCTGGTGCGTATCCGCGCGGAGTTGTGGCGCCGACGCGCCGAGGCCGCCGCCATGCGCGCGGCGCGGGGCTGAGGGTCGCATGCTCGACCTCGACCCCGCACCCTACGCCGCCTACGTCTGGCCGGCCTACGCCGCAACGGCCCTGGTGTTCGTGGCGATGATCGGGCTGTCGCTCGCGCATGCGAGGCGCTGGCGCGCCCGCGCCGGGGAGGTCCGCAAGGACGCGCCCAGGGACACGACGTGAAGCGCTGGCTGGCCGCCCTGCCGTTGATCGCCCTGGCGGCGCTCGGCGCGCTATTCGCCCTCTACGCCCTCAACCGCAATCCGCACGTCGAGCCCCAGGCGCTGGTCGGCAAGCCGGTCCCGGCGCTGACCTTGCCCGACCTCGATGGCGGCGTCGCCCGGCCCCTGCGCGCGGCGCTGGGCGACGGCCCGGCCCTGGTCAACTTCTACGCCTCCTGGTGCGCGCCCTGCGAGGTGGAGCAACCGGCCCTCGTCGCCCTGAAGGCCAGTGGCGTGCGCATCATCGGCGTCGCCTACAAGGACGCGCCGCAGAACGCCCAGGCCTTCCTCGATCGCCTGGGCGACCCGTTCGCCGCGCGCCTGGTGGATCGCGATGGCCGCGGCGGCATCGAGTTCGGGGTCACCGGCGTGCCCGAGACCTTCGCCGTGCGCGCCGACGGCGTCATCGCCGCCAAGCACTCCGGACCGATGTCGCTCAGCCAGGCGCAGGCGCTGCTCGCCAAGGCCCGTTAACCAGCTGTTGAGCAGCGCGCCAACATGGTAAGCGCAAGGTTAATCCCGCTCACCGGACCCGCGCCCCGTGACCCCGATCCGCCCGCCCGCGATCACCGACTCCCCGGCCGTCCAGCGCAGCGACCCGGCGCGCGACGCCGCACAACGAGCGTTCTTCGAGGCCGCGCTCGGCCGCACGCCTGCGCCCAATCCCGTGGTTCCTGCCCAAGCTCAGGCCGTGGCGCCCGCGGCGGTCCAACGGATCCCCGATCCGGAGGCGCCCGCGCCGACCCGCATCCTGCGCCCAGGCTCGCTGCTCGACATCAGGGTCTGAGACCCAACATCCACGGCACGTCATTCCCGGCTTGGCTCGAGGGTGACGTCAGTGAGGAAAGGGCGTCCTACTCGGGCCAGAGGTCTTGGACGTCGCCTTTGCGGTTCAGCATCCGCACCGCGCGCTTGACGATCGCCAGCAGCCGTTCGCGCCGCGCATCCTGATCGTAGGTCAGCGCGCCGCGCGCCAGGCCCTCGAGCAGGAAGCGTCCGAGGTCGCGGCTGGCCTGGAAGCGCGCGCCGCCGCCGGCCTGGGCCAGCGCCAGGAAGCGCTCGCCCACCTGGGCGCGGTCGAAGGCGTTCTGCGCCGCCGACAGCCGCTCGCGCAGCATCGGGTCCGTGCGCGCCGCGGATTCGAGTTCGGCGAAGGCCACGAACGGCGCAGTGTGCAGCAGCGCCCAGTAGGCGTCGATCGCCTGCTCAGTGGCGTCGCCGCCCGGCGAGGCGGGCTTGGAAGCGGCTTCCTCGAACAGTCGCGCGCGTTCGACCTCGATGTGCGCGACGGCGGCCTGAACCAGCTCCTCGCGTCCGGCGAAATGATAGAGCATCGCCCCGCGCGTCAGCTTCGCCGCATCGGCGATCAGGCCATTGGTCGCGGCGTGGTACCCCACCTCCGCGAACAGCTTCATGGCTGCATCGAGAATGCGTGATCGGGTACGCCGGGATTTCGGCGTCTGCTTGGGGGAATAGGTTCTGGCGTCCATCGTATGACAACGAGCGATCGGGGAGGATCGCCGCAACGTCTACCAGCCCTCCCCTGCGACACGCTAGCGCAGAGCTGCTGTTTCACGAAAGCGACGCAAAATCAGCTTAACCCGCAGGCAGATTAGGGCTCTAGGGGCGGGGCATGCCCGATTTCGGATTACAGCGTTATCGTAGCGTGTTCATTTCCGACGTCCACCTCGGCACGCGTGGCTGTCAGGCGGAGCTTCTGCTGGACTTCATCCGCCTCACCGAGTTTGACCGACTCTATCTGGTTGGAGACATTGTCGACGGTTGGAAGATGAAGCGTGGCTGGTTCTGGCCGCAGAGCCACAACGATGTGGTGCAGAAGATCCTGCGCCTCGCCCGGCGCGGCGTCGAAGTGATCTACATCCCCGGCAACCACGACGATCAGGTGCGTGACTTTTGCGGCATCCACTTTGGCGGCGTGGTAGTGGCGCGCGACACGATCCACCAGACCGCCGACGGCCGCCGGTTCCTGGTCACCCATGGCGACGAGTTCGACGGCGTGGTCCGCTATGCGCCGTGGCTGGCGCATCTGGGGGACGCGGCCTACTGCGCTCTGCTCGCCGCCAACACGACCTTCAACCGCCTGCGCAGGCGCCTCGGCCTCGGCTACTGGAGCCTCTCGGCCTACCTGAAGGGTCGGGTGAAAAATGCGCTGCAGTTCATCGATGGCTTCGAGACCGCGCTCGCCGACGAAACGCGACGCCGTGGCGTCGACGGGGTGATCTGTGGCCACATCCACAAGGCCGAGATGCGGATGATCGACGGCGTGCTCTATGTGAACGACGGCGACTGGGTGGAAAGCTGCACCGCGCTGGTCGAGCACGACGACGGCCGGCTGGAGATCCTCGACTGGGCCAAGGCGCGGCCCCTCGCCGCAGTCCACGCCGCGCGCGGCCTGGCGAACGCCGAGCCGGAGCCGGCGCTCGCCTGAGCGCGCGTTGACAGCCCCGTCGAATTGAAGGCAGTTCCCCTGCCATGATCCCGCCGATGCCCGCGACCCTGCGCGATCGCCAGAAGGCCGCGACCCGAGAACAGATTCTGCGGGCCGTGGCGCGCCTGATCGAGGCAGGCCCGCTTGAGGACCTGAGCTACGCCGAGGTCGCCAAGGCGGCCGGCGTCGGCGAGCGCACCGTCTATCGCCACTTCCCAACCAAGGAAGCGCTGCTGGGCGCCTTCTGGGCCTGGCTGCAGACCCAGGCGGCACAGGCGGATGCGCCGCCCGTGCGGCCCAGGCCCGCGCGCCTGCGCGACGCGATCACCGCGCCCCGGGACGCCCAGCGCCCGATGCGCATCCTGCTGGCCACCGACGCCTGGGAGCCGCAGGTCAACGGCGTCGTGCGCACCCTGACCCGCGTCGTCCAGGAGCTGCGCGAGATGGGCCACACCGTCGAGGTGGTCAGCCCCGACCAGTTCAAGACCTTTCCGCTGCCCACCTATCCGGAGATCAAGGTGGCTCTGGGCGCCTATGAGCCGGTGCAGGAACGCTTCAAGGCCTTCGAGCCCGAGGCCGTGCACATCGCCACTGAAGGGCCCATCGGCCTCGCCGCGCGGCGCATCTGCGTGGAATGGAAGCTACCTTTCACCACCAGCTATCACACCCGCTTCCCGGAATACGTGTCTGCCCGCCTGCCGCTGCCGCTGGCCGCCGGCTACGCCTACATGAAGTGGTTCCACAAGCCGTCGGGCCGCCTGATGGTCGCCACGCCGACCATGCGCGACGAGCTCGCGCGCCACGGCTTCCGCAACATCTCCGCCTGGTCGCGCGGTGTTGACACCAACAGCTTCCACCCGCGCGCCGAGCACGAGCCGGACATCTTCGAGGGCCTCGCCAGGCCGGTGTTCCTTTATGTCGGCCGCGTCGCCGTCGAGAAGAACATCGAGGCTTTCCTCGGCCTGAACCTGCCCGGGACCAAGGTGGTGGTCGGCGACGGCCCGCAGCGCGAGGACCTGATCGTCGAGCATCCGGACGCGAAGTTCGTCGGCGCCAAATTCGGGGACGAATTGGCCGCCCACTTCGCCTGCGCCGACGTATTCGTCTTCCCGTCGCTCACCGACACCTTCGGCCTGGTGATCCTCGAGGCGATGGCCGCCGGCACCCCGGTGGCGGCCTATCCGGCGCCCGGCCCGATCGACCTGATCCCCAATTCCGGCGCGGGCGTGCTGGCCCACAGCGCCACCGAGGGCCTACGCGAGGCCTGTCTGGACGCGCTGAAGCTGGATCGTTCGGTGGTCCGCGCCTTCGCCGAGACCTTCTCCTGGCGCGCCTGCGCCGAGGATTTCCTGCGCAACCTCCAGCCCTATCCGGAGCCGGAGAAGACCCGCTTCTGGCGCCGCCTGCGCCGCCTCGCCCGGGTCCGCCGCCGCCCGTCGGTCGCCTGAGCCGCAGCGCGCCCCTTCAGTCTTTCGCTTGCGGCAACTCCCCGTGCAACGTGGGAGGTGGCGCGCCCAACGGCCGCAACCGCAGGCGCGGCGCCACGAAAAAAAGCCGCCGCGGGGTGAGCCGCGACGGCTTTGATCGAATCGAGCGGATCGGCGTCTGATCAGGACGTCGGGCGGGCCATGGGCGTGAGCTTGGCGATCGCCTGCTTCTGGGCATCGTGCTGGCTCTGGGGTAGCGGGATCAAGCCCCGCGACTGCAGATAGCCCCCACGCCCGGTCGCTGCGTCCGAAACTAGCTCTTGCATGAACTCCGGCAGCCCCTTGGTGACGCCGACATGGGCCTTCTTCACGTAGATGTAGAGCGAGCGCGACAGCGGGTAGGAGCCGTCGGAGATCGCGCCTGCCGTCGGCGCCACGCCGTTGACCGACGCGCCCTTAACCTTGTCCATATTCTCCTCGAGGAAGGAGTAGCCGAACACGCCCAGCGCGCCCGGCGTCTTGGTCAGGGTCTGGACGATGGCGTTGTCGTTTTCGCCTGCGTCGATCCAGCCGTTCTTACGCAGCGGGTCGACCATTTCCTTGAACTTCTTCTCGTTGTTCGAGCGCAGTTCATCGGCTGTCGGGAACTTGCGCGCACCCGCTTCGATTCCCAATTCCAGGAAAGCGTCTCGGGTGCCCGACGTCGGCGGCGGGCCGTAGACCTGGATGCGGTTGCCGGGCAGGCCCGAACCGACTTCATCCCAGGTGGTGTAGGGGTTGGGCACGAATTTGCCGCCGCGAAGGACGTTGGCGGCGAGGCCCAGGTAAAGGTGCTCGAGCTTGAAGTTGTAGCTCGGGCCTTCCTTGTCGGTGGCCACGACGATGCCATCGAAGCCGATCTTGATCTGAACGATGTCCTTCACACCCTTGGCGGCGCATTGGTCGAACTCGGACTTCTTCATCGGCCGCGAGGCGTTGGCGATGTCCGGGAAGGCGTCGCCGACGCCGCTGCAGAACAGCTTGATGCCGCCGCCGGTGCCCAGGCTCTCGACCTTGGGGGCCTTCGAGCCGGTCTTCTTGGCGTAGTTCTCCGCCACCCGCGTCACGAACGGGAAGACGGTGGACGATCCCGCCGCCCACACGTAGTCGCGGGCGGCTTGCGCCCCGGTGGCCGGCAGGAGCAGGGCCGCGGCAGCGGCACATCCCATCAGTTGCTTGATCATGAGGTTCTCCTCGAAACGGTCGGCCTTGCCCCTAAGGCAGAGCCGCCTGGGGTTATCTAGAAGTCGAACTGCGCTCGAAACTGCAGGGTCTCGACGTCCACGTCAGCGCCGACAGCCGGATTGTCGTTCTCGGACTTCGTATAGTTCGCCATGAAGCGGACGTAGGGGTGCGGATACCAGTTCGCGCCCAGCGTCCAGGCTGAATACTCGCCTGCCGTGGTTGGCGCGCCGGTGATTTTCGTCAGATCGACGTTGTCGTAGCGAGCGGCCAGTTCCACCGCGCCGAACCCGCCGCTGGTCATCGGGTTGAGGATGCGGGTCCGCCCAAGTTCACCCTTTTTGACGTCCAGGTTTCGCATCTCGCCGGTCACGAACCAGGAGCCGGCCACATAGAAGGTGCGGAAGTCCTGATTCAGGCCTGCCAGCCGGTCTACATCCACGTTCGCCCACTCGGCCTGGACCGAGAATGGACCTTGGATGAACAAGCCCTCCAGACCGATCATGCGATCCGAGACGCCGACCGCGCCGCTAGAGGTGTAGCGGGCGCCGTAATTGGTATTGTTGCGGACCTGGTAGTTGAAGTTGGCTTGGTCCTGGCGATCGCGATAACGCGCCCAGGCGCCCAAGTGCAGTTTGGTGGCGTCGGCGTTGATCGGAACCCACGTTACGCGCGCGTTCGCACCGAAGGTCTCGCTACCGCCGGTCGGCCCTTGCGCCGGGTCCGCTGCGTTGACCGAGTCTCCAGACACCGCCGCCATCGCCGTCCACGTCTCGCCGTTTAGCTTCACAGCGACGTTCATCACACGGCCGACGTCCAGCGCGTCATTGAAGGGTCCGCGCTCCATGAAAGTGATGTAGCGCGAGGACGAGATGTTCTCGAACGACACGGTCTTAAAATTGCCGACCATTATCGAGGTAGTGTCGTTGGGCTTATATTCGAGGATCAGGTCCTCCCACTGCGTAGTGCCTCCAGCGCTAGAAACCGACGCTTCGGCTTTGTAGGCCCAGTTCGCATTCCACGTGCCCTCTACGCCCAGGCGTGCAGTGCGAACGCGCGACACATCAGCAGTCAGATCTGCGCCCGTTTGGCGATCGACCTCCTGGTGGATGGCATCCATATAGACCCGGCCGCGCACCTTGAACGTGACGGTATCGTTGGTCCATTGCGGCGCGCCCTTCCAGGCGACCGTGGTGTCCTGCGCATGCGCGCTCGTGCCGAGGCCAAGCGCAAGGATGACGCCTGCGCCGGCCCCGCCGAACAGCGAGGTCTTGATATTCATTTTTGAAGTCCTTTGCCTATCCCCGTACCCATTCAGGGTAGGGGCGGCTTAACGACGTCCCGTGACGGTCCGCGCAAAGTTTCGCGACAAACCGGCTTCGGTTTTGTGACAGTCGATCCGTCTACGGACGATCGTTCAGATCAGGCGGCTGCGCATGGCCTGCGACAGAAGATCGATCAGCGACACCGCCACGATGATCACGATGATGATCGTCGATAGTTCCTGATAGGCGAAGGCGTTCAGCGACTCGAACAGCACCTGGCCGATGCCGCCGGCGCCGATCAGCCCCAGCACGGTCGCGGCGCGCGAATTGGATTCGAACCGGTACAGCGCGTAGGACGCCCATAGCGGCGCCACCTGAGGGATCACCGCCCAGACCACCTCCTGCAGCGGCGCGGCGCCGGTGGCGCGGACGCCTTCCACCGGTCCGCGGTCGATCGCCTCGACGGCCTCGGAGAACAGCTTGGCCAGCACGCCGCCGGTGTTGATCGCCAGCGCCAGGACGCCCGCGAACGGCCCCAGTCCCACGGCGACGATGAAGAAGGTGCCGATCACCAGATCGGGGATCGAGCGCAGCAGGTTCATCAGCAATCGCATCGGCTGTTGCAGCCAGGGCGGTGAGATGTTGCGCGAGCAGACCAGGCCGAACGGGATCGCCAGCAACACCGCCAGACCCGTGCCCCACATGGCGATCTGCACGGTCAGCCACATCTGCGAGACGTAGAGTCCGATGTTGGTGAAGTCCGGCCGCAGCAGCTCGGCCCCGTACTGCCGCATGTTCTCGGAGTTGGAGAACAGCCGGCCGAGGTTGGACATCTCCACCGGCTTGAAGCTGATCACCAGCAGCACGATCACCGCGCCCCAGACCAGCATGTCCGGCGCGCGCTGCGCCAGGCTGCGGCTGGGCGGGGGCGGTATCCCCCCAGAAAGCGGCGTGGGCGTGCTCATCTACAGGTCTGGATTGACTGCGCGGCGCTGTGCGGCTTTGGCGCGGATGTCGTCGAAGGCCTTCTGCGCCGTGGCCACTCGGCCGGCGTCCCCGCTGCGCTTGGCGTCGGCCAGCGCCTCGCCCGCCTCCATCTCGCGGATCGGGTCTAGGTAGCTGTCGTCGGCGGCGCGGAAGCCGCCGTAGGCGAGGCCCTTCAGCACCTCGCGCTGCTTGTCGGCCACCGGTCCGTCACCGGTCCCGTAGGTCAGGAAAAACTGCCGCAGCTTCTCGCGGATCGCCGGGTCCAGGTCCTTGCGCGCCAGGATCGAGGATTCAGGCAAAGGCGGCGAGCGCCAGATGGTCTCGATCTTGTTGGCGATCGCCGGGTTCTCCCGCGCCGCGAACACCAGGCCGACGCTGTTGTTCGTGGCGACGTCCAGCACGCCGTTGGCCACGGAGAACACGTTCGCCTGGTGGCTCGCAGAGCGTACCGACTTGAAGCAAGCCGCGACGTCGATGCCTCGCGGCGTAAACAGGTAGGTCTTGGGCGCCAGCGTGCCCGAGGTCGACTTCGCGTCTCCCAGACCGAAGGTCAGCGTCTTGTCGCACTTCAGGACGCGATCGAGGGTGATGCCGCTACCCTTCTTCACGATCAGCACGGATTCGTAGGAATCCACGCCGCCGGAATCGACCACCCGACCCAGCACCTGGGCGTCGGCCCGGCGCACCGCCTCCAGCGCCGGCAGCGCCGAGAACCAGCCCACCTGGACCTGGTTGAAGCGCATCGCCTCGATCAACGAGGTGTAGTTGGTGGCGAAGAACGGCTTCACCTTGATGCCGATGCTGGCGGACATGTCGTCGATCAGCGGCTGCCACAGCGGCTGCATCGACGACTGGTTCTCCGCCGACAGGATCGAGAAGGTCAGCTCTTTCGGCGTCTCGCCCTTGGTCTCGGACGGTTTTGGCGAACAGCCCGCCAGGGCCAGCAGAGCCAGGGCCAGGACGGCCGTCAGGCGCAGGTTCATTGCGGCGCTCCTTCCCAGAAGACGTCTTCGAATTCCGGACCGTAGATGTCGACCAGCCGGTCGCGGTCGAGGCCGCTCGGCGGACCGTCATAGACCACCAGACCCGCCTTCAGCGCCACCACTCGGCGGCAGTACCGCAGCGCGTAATCCACCTGGTGCAGGGTGACCACGACCGTCAGGCCGTCGTCGCGGTTCAGTTCGCTCAAGGTCTCCATCACCCGACGCGCCGAGACCGGATCCAGCGAGGCCACGGGCTCGTCCGCCAGGACCACCTCGGCGCGCTGCACCAGGGCGCGGGCGATCGCCGCACGCTGCTGCTGGCCGCCGGAGAGCGTGCCGGCCCGCTGGGCGGCGTAGTCGGCGACGCCCACCCGGGCCAACGCGGCCATCGCCTGGGCGCGGGTGTCCGCCGGCCAAAGGCCCAGCACGCCGCGCCAGCCGGGCAGCCGCCCCAGCGCGCCCAGCACCACGTTGGTGAACAGGGTCAGACGGCCGACCAGGTTGAACTGCTGGAAGATGAAGCCGATGCGGGCGCGCACCTGGCGGACCTTGTCGCTGATCTTGCCGCGGGCCTGGACGGTCTCGCCGAACGCCTCGATGACGCCCTCGCCGGGATCGATGGCCTGAAGCCCGCTGATCGAGCGCAGCAGGGTCGACTTGCCGGAGCCCGACGGGCCGATCAGGGCGATCATTTCCCCGCGGGCGACCTGCAACGACACCCCGGCCAGCGCACGGCGCTCGCCGAAGCTTTTCGACACATTGCGCACGGACAAGACCGCAGCGTCGGCCATCCCGGCCATGCTCCCCCGAAGACCGCGCCGAAGACGCTCCGCTGCTTCATGGCATGCGCTTCGCCGATCGGTCTACCGTCGCGACAACCGCCTGCGCACGCTTGCATGCGCAGAACTCTTTACATCCGGGTCCGATGCCCCTATTTCGCACCGTTCCGGCGGACCCGATGTCCTGAAAAGCGCTGCTAACGCCGGATTGGGTTCAACTATCCATTGGGGGCTACGTGCATTGCACACGTATCATACGCCCCTGGACCTGGTCCGTGAGCGATCCCCGGAACGTCCTGTCGCCATCGCGCGACCGGATGCGGTGGCCGTAGCGGCGAACTGGTTCCAGGCGAATTTCAAAGGCGACGTCTTCTACGCTGTGAAAGCGAACCCTTCGCCATGGGTCATCGAGACCCTGGCCGCGAATGGGGTGAGGTCGTTCGACGTGGCTTCGGTCCCCGAGATCGAGCTGGTGGCCCAATATGCGCCCGGTTCGCGCATGGCGTTCATGCACCCGGTGAAGAGCCGGCGCGCGATCGCGGCCGCCTACTTCGACCACGGCGTGCGCACCTTCTCGCTCGACACCCATGAGGAGCTGGCGAAGATCCTCGAGGCGACGGACGGCGCCAAGGACCTCAACCTGATCGTGCGCCTGGCGGTGGCCGCTGACGGCGCGGCCTATTCCCTGTCCGGCAAGTTCGGCGTCGAGGCCCACGAGGCTCCGGCCCTGCTGCTGGCCACGCGCCGCGCCACCCAGGACCTGATGGGCGTCTCTTTCCACGTGGGCAGCCAGTGCATGCGTCCGACCGCCTATCAGGCGGCGATGAGCCAGGCCTCGCGCGCGCTGGTCCGCGCTGGCGTGTTCGCCGATGTGGTCGACGTGGGCGGCGGATTTCCGTCCGTCTATCCGGGCATGACGCCGCCAGCGCTGGCCGAATACATCGACTCCATCGACCGCGGCTTCGCTGAGATGATGGTCCATGAGACCACCGAGCTCTGGTGCGAGCCCGGCCGCGCGCTGGTCGCCGAAGCGTCCTCGATCCTCACCAAGGTCGAGCTGCGCAAGGGCGACGCCCTGTATCTGAACGACGGCTCCTACGGCAGCCTGTTCGACGCGGCGCACACCAAGTGGCCGTTCCCGGTCAAGCTGTTCCGCGGCGAAGCCGGCGAGGCGGTCGAGGTCGACGGCGCGCTGAAGCCCTACCGCTTTTACGGGCCGACCTGCGACTCGCTGGACCACATGCCGGGACCATTCTGGCTGCCCGAGGACATCGGCGAAGGCGACTACGTCGAGATCGGTATGCTGGGCGCCTATGGCGTGGCGATGAACACCCGCTTCAACGGGTTCGGCGACGCCGAGACCATCGAGGTCAACGACGCCCCCATGGCCTCCATGTTCGGCCTGGCCAAGCGCTCGATCTCGGTGCCGAAGACGGAAAACCACAACGTCGTGAAGCTGTCACGGGCGCGCGGGAAGAAGCGTCGGCGGAAATAACCGCCCGCTCAGTTGTTGATGGTCCAGCCGGTCGCTCCGTCCCGGCTGGGCTCCTTTTCCACGGACGGGCGCTCAAACTCCTGAGGATCAAGAGAATGAACGCTGACGTTCAAAACACGAACCGCAAGGCCGAGCTGCTCTCGACCACCGTCGAGCACGTGAGCATCGACCAGTACGACGCCCGTCCGATCATCGACTCGATGCGGCAGATGAGCTTCACCAGCCGCGACACCGCACGCGCCGCCGACATCCTGACCATGGCCCTGGAAGACAAGGCCTGCTCCACCTGGCTCACCCTGGCGGGCTCCACCAGCGCCGGCGGCTGCATGCA
>NZ_JAUYQL010000012.1 GCF_030697305.1 Phenylobacterium sp.
GTTGGGTCATGTGGAAGCCTCCCTCGCGCCGCGGCGTCTGCGCGCCCGGCAAGGCGGAGCTTAGGCGCCCGGTGCGGCCGGCGCGAGGGGGATTTCCCCAGCATCCGCTCACCCCGGCGAAAGCCGGGGCCCAAGCTGAGGCGCAGTTTGCGCGTAGAGGGCCCGCTTGGGTCCCGGCTTTCGCCGGGATGAGCGGGGGGTGGGGCATGCGGCGGTGCGGACAGAGGACGCATCCCCTAGCCCGTGCTACGCCTAGCCGCAGGGCGCGTCAGACGCCCCCCGCGACCCGGTGGGTCGCGATCCAAGTATGTCGCGCGTCGGGCGGGTGAACTGGTTCCCACTTCACCCTGACGCGCTCGGGAGGAACACTGCATGGCCGGGCTCAACCTGAAGAACCCCTGGTGGATCGTCGCCGGGTCGACGACGGCGCTGATGGTCGCCAACGGGCCGGTGCTGATGTACACCTCCGGCGTGTTCTTCAAGCCGCTGGCCGCCGAGTTTGGCGTCAGCCGCGGCGACCTGTCGGCCACCCACATGTTCTCGTCGTTCGTCGGCGCGGCGATGCTGCCGCTGGTCGGCATGGCCATGGACCGCTGGGGCGTGCGCCGGGTGCTGCTGCCGGCGATCGCGCTCTATGCGCTGACCATCGTCGCCTTGGGCGCCAGCCCGACGTTCGTGGCCTTCGCCCTGCTGTGGACCCTGTGCGGCATCACCGGCAGCGCGCAGAGCCCGATCAGCTATGTGAAGTCGATCTCCGCCTTCTTCGAGGAGCGGAGGGGCCTGGCGCTGGGCATCGCCATGGCCGGCGTCGGCGTCGGCGCGGCGATGATGCCGCAGATCGCCCAGGCGCTGATCGACCAGGTGGGATGGCGCTACGCCTACATGGTCATCGCCGCAGGCATGGCGGTGCTGGCCATTCCGGCGGTGTGGCTGTTCGTGCAGGAACCGGCCAGCGCCGCCGGCGTCACCGGCACGGTCTCCAGCGACGTGCTGCCGGGCATGCACATCGCAGAGGCGATCCGCTCGCGGCCGTTCTGGCTGCTGGTGCCCAGCGTGCTGATGGTGTCGACCGTGGTCAACGGCTCCATGGTGCACGTGGTGCCGCTGCTCACCGACCGCGGCTACACGCCGACGGCGGCGGCGCAGATGATGATGGCGGTGGGGTTCTCGACCATGGCCGGGCGGCTGATCTCCGGCTACCTGGTCGACCGCATCTTCGCGCCCTATGTGGCGGCGTTCTTCTTCACCCTGTGCGTCGGCGGCCTGGGGCTGCTGGCCAGCGGGCACGCGCCGCTGCTGGGGATCATCGCGCTGGGGCTGGCCGCCGGCACCGAGATCGACCTCGTCGGCTTCCTCACCTCGCGCTACTTCGGCCAGAAGCGGTTCGGCCAGATCTACGGCTACCTGTTCGCCGCCTTCGCGATGGGCGCGGGGCTAGGCCCGGCGCTGCTGGGCATGGCCTACGACCGCCTGGGCAGCTACGTCACCGCCTTCCTGAGCTTCGGCGGCCTGATGATCGTGGCGCTGGGCCTGCTGTTGGCGCTCGGGCCGTATGTGTATCCGGTGGTCCACAAGCCGGCGAAGGCGCGGGGGCGGGGTGGCGAGGCTGTGGAGGTAGCAGCGGAGTGACGGACGGCGCGCGGAGTGCGCCTCGACGTATAGTTCAACGCGAAAACCATCCGTCCGCTGTGATTCTTGAGGTTGGCAAGCGTGACTATCCGGCTAAGCAGTCGTCATTGAGGCCGGTCCGAATTTCCGCGGGACTACGCAACGACGGACGCAATCTCGATCACGAGGAAAATAGGCGGACCTCACAGTTGCCCGTCCCGGCTAGTAAACTCGCACGACGCGGCATTGGCTTTCCTACCGCACTCGGTCATCGCTACGTCTTGCGACTCGGAGACGGTGACGCGATAAATTTCCTTTGGGCCGCCAGCAGGCACACTGACTGCCAGATTCTGGCAGCGCACGCATATCATAGACTATGAGTCTACTATGAAAACCATCGCCTGCATCAACATTGAAATACCGACTATAAAAAATGAACTCGAATATAATTCCGAAAGATCTCTTCTTGACTACGATATAATAATATTCAATCCAACTCTACCTTGGTACGATCGCATCGATTTCTCGGCAGGAGGATCTTGTATATCTGTAGAAGGTACGGCGCAATTCAGGAGATCGACATCTCATTGGTCGCGCGAATTGAGTGACGCGCTTGATACCGGAAAGACAATATTCGTGGTGCTAAGTGATTATAAGAAAGATCTTGTGGTCGTTAGTACTTCTATGACATCGAAAAGTAGCAGAAACTATCAAACCGCTACCATTGATAACTATAGCCTAATTCCTGGAAAAATACAAGTTAGAAATGCGCACGGCCGCAATGTGATGGTGAAAGACTCAGCGTTCAAGGGTCTCTATGATGCTATAAAAGATATAGCAGAATACCGTGTAGTGTTCGAAGATTCGACGTCGATGCGCAAGGTCTTTGCCGCGAAGGATGGAACTGCCATCGGGGGGGTGGTAAGTTTTGAAGATCGACCAGGACATCTGGTGCTACTTCCTCATTTTGATTTCCAGACTGACGAATTTGTCGAGCTTTCCGAGGAGGACGGAGAGATTTGGAGTAGAAAAGCTCTTAAAGTCTCAAGTGCGTTGGTCGGACAGCTAATCGCGATTGATCGTATGCTGAAGGGTTCGGCGGAATTGACCCCTCCACCAGATTGGTTGAACGAAGTCGCCAAGCCTAAATCCATCAACGAGATTGAAGGTGTCATTGCCAAAATTGATGCTCGGCTCGAGGAGCTTCGCGGTGAGAGGGACAGGGAAACGCGTCGAAGGGCAGATATTTTGGAGTACTCGCACCTCCTATACGAAACCGGTAAACCACTGGAGCGTGCGATAGAGAAGGTGCTTCACCTGCTAGGCTATGCAGTTAAGACAGTCCGTATTGGCGATCTGGAGATCGACCACTTGATCGTGAGTCCGACCGGAAGACGACTGATCGGAGAATCCGAGGGCAAGGACTCTAGCGCCATCGACATATCGAAATTTCGTCAACTAGAGTCGAACATCGGGGAGGATTTTGAGCGTGAAGACATCGATGAGCCGGCTAAGGGTATTCTATTCGGCAACGGCTTTCGTCTATCCGCGCCAGCGACTCGCGCGGAGCAGTTCACACAGAAAAGCCTCACGAACGCCAAGCGGCTTGGCTCGGCGCTCATTCGCACAGCAGACTTATATGCGGTCGCGCTCCATCTCTTAGATCACCCTAAGGACGACGCATTCAAAGCCGCCTGTCGGACTAGGATCGAAGAGACAGCTGGCGGCGTCGTCGTTTTCCCCAATACGTGAGGGGGGATGTTTGATCTTTTTGCGCGCGAAGCGGCGACGCTTCAGGTGCGAGGAGGCCCTACTAGGACTGTCGCTCGTCTGCGCGTCGCCTCCCCGCCTGTCTGGCGTCGCGACCGCGCATTTGTGCTCGGCGTCGCCTCTAAGATCGCTCAGTGGGTGGAGCCACAGGCAGGGTGCAGTCTGTGTGCGGGCGGAGCTAGAGCACAGCTATTGGGTGAACCGCCGTGCGGCCAGCACTGGCCGGCGAGCGCATCCCACTAAATCCTCTCCAAACACCCATCGATCCATACGCGCGCGTGCTCGGCTTCGGCCGGCGTGAGGCCCAGCGTGCGTGCGGCGGTCGGGAGATCGTGGACGATGACCGGGTCGGAGGCGTAGTCGGCGTCGGTGGCGGTCATGGTGCGCCAGGCGCTGAGCATCGGGTCGCTGTAGCGGTGGTTGGAGACCAGCATCATCCGGAACGCGCCCTTGGCGGCGAGGCCGGCGACGACGGGGCGCAGCCGCTCGCGCAGCTCCAGAGGACAGGCGGCGTCGAGGTCTGAGAGGTCGGCGTCGGCGCAGAAATAGCTGATCCAGCGGCAGCCGAAGTCAGACCGCTTTGCGTCGATGCGGGCCGGGAAGCCGAGCGCCTCGGCGCGTGAGACTGCGCCAGCCCAGATCAGGCAGTTGACGGCGATCGGGTCGATGCGCTCGACGAGCACGGGCATGGTGGCACTTCCGGCGGTTGACGCGGAGATAGCAAAGTGCGGTTCCGCTCGAATTAACGGGCCGGGTCCGGGGCTGCAGCTCACGTGGGCGAAGATGGTCTCGATACCCATGGGGCGAACCCCTTCAGATGTTGGCGGCTGCGGGCGCGGCGCTGGCGGCTTCAGGCGCTCAGGGTTGCGCTATCGGCAAGGCTGCAGACCCCCGTCCAAAGCCCGCGGGCGGGCGCGCGGTTCCCGCGAAAAGCCGGGCGACAAGGCCGTGCCGAATTTCTCGGCGCCGGCTGTCAAAACCCGGCTTGACCATAGGAACGGTTGCGGCGGCGGCGCGCTGTGCGGGCTTGCTGCTGAAGGATCCGCCCTATGACACGACCCGTACTCACCCTCGCCGCCGCACTCTCGATGAGCCTGCTCGCGGCCGCCTGTTCGAAACCCGCCGCCGAGACCACCGCCGATGCGGCCAATGACACCGGCGCCGCGATGGCGTCCGCACCCGCCGCGACGGCTGCGGCGACCGACGCCGCCGCCGACGGCGCCATGGCCCCGGGCGGGGCGGTCTCTCCGCCGGCCGCCAACGCCGCGGTGGACACCAACGCCTCGGCCGACGGGGCCCCGGCCGCCGCCGCCAACTCCTTCACCGAGGACCAGGCGCGCGGGCACATCACCAACGCCGGCTACACCGACGTCACCGGCCTGACCAAGACCGCCGACGGCATGTGGATGGCCAAGGCCAAGAAGGGCGGCAAGGCGATGGACGTCTCGCTCGATTTCAAGGGCGCGGTCACCGCCAAGTAGGCGCGCGTCTGGAACCCACTTTTCCCTCTCAAGATAGGAGCCCCACATGGTGCAAGCTGTCACCCGACTGTTCGACGACCACGACGACGCCGCCCATGCGGTCCGCGAGCTGAAGGCCGCGGGCGTGCGTGACGACAACATCAGCCTGATCGCCAGCAACGCCGAAGGCCGCCACCGCCTGAACGACGACAACCTCAGAAGCGACGACGACAACGACACCGCCGAAGGCGCCGGCAAGGGCGCGACCACCGGCGGCCTGCTCGGCGGCGGCGCGGGCCTGCTGGCCGGCCTCGGCATGCTGGCGATCCCGGGCCTGGGCCCTGTGGTCGCGGCGGGCTGGCTGGTGTCGACGGCGGCGGGCGCCGTCGTGGGGGCGCTGGCCGGCGGCGCGGCGGGCGGTCTGCTCGGCGCCCTGAAGGACGCGGGCCACTCCGACGAGGACGCCCATGTCTACGCCGAGGGCGTGCGGCGCGGCGGCACCCTGGTCAGCGTGCGGGCCGACACCGAAGCCGAGCGGGCGACCGCCGAGCAGGTGCTGAACGGCCGCGGCGGCGTCGATGCGCTGCAGCGGGGCGGCGTCTATCGCGACGCCGGCTGGGCGCAGTTCGACGAAGCCGCTGCGCCCTATAGCGCCGACGAGATCGCCGCCGAGCGCCGCCGCTATGCGGAAGCCCGCTCGTTCAGCGGCCAGGGCGTGATCGACCGCACCGCGGGCGACCCGTCGGACCCGACGCAACGGCCGATCGACCCGACCCTGCGCGGCGTCTGATTCCGCCGCGCCTCACGTGTCCGTAGAGGGGGCGTCCGGGGAGACCTGGGCGCCCCTGCTGCGTTTGGGGGGGCCGTGCCTCCCTTCCCCCTGGAAGGGGGAAGGGCCGGAGAGGCCTTACGCTTCCTGCGGCTGGGCCTTGGTGATCTGGGCCTTGGCGGCGATGTAGTCCCACAGCGCGGCGATCTCGGCGGCGGCGGCTCGGTCGGGGGTCTCTTCCGCCGAGCGGCCGCGTTCCAGGGCGGTCTGGTAGACGGCGCGGGCGCGCAGGATCACCGGGGCCAGCGGGGCCTGCATGTATTCGAGGCCGCGCAGGGCGCGCTTGACCAGCGGCGCCTCGACCGCCTCGCGCGCCACCGGGGCCTGGTTGACCACCACGACGGCGGGTTTGCCCAGCTTGCGCACCATGGTGAAGGTGCGCACGAGGCCGGCGATATCCAGCAGGGTCGGGCGCACGACCATCACCGCGAGGTCAGCCAGCACCAGGGCCTCGCCGACGTCCTCGACCGCGCCGGCCGGGGTGTCGATGATCAGCAGGTCCTTGGCCAGACCGCTGGCGGCGAACTGGGCGGAGACCAGCTTCGGCCCGGTGGAGGCGACGACGTCGGGGCCAGGGGTCTCACGCGCGCCCAGCGCATCGAGCGCCGAATGCTGCGGATCGATGTCGACCACCAGGACGGCGAGGCCGCGGCGATAGGCGGCCAGCGCCAGGTGGGTGGCGACCGTGGTCTTGCCCGAGCCGCCCTTCAACGCGATCACCGCCACGGTCTTCAATGGATATCCGCCTCGCGCCTGCTCGCCCGCCTGGGTGCAATCCTTGTGCCGGTGAATTTGGGCGGGAGTTAGAGGGCGATGTCGCGTTGCTTCTCCCGCAAGGGGAGAAGCGCAGGCCGGCGCAATGCATCGATAGGAACATTGCGTGGCGCGCAATCGCGGGTTTCGCGCTTCTCAATCGCCTGGGCGAGCGATCGGGGGCAAGGTCGGCGGGCTGACACGGACTGCGCGCGGCGCGGCCGGGAGCAATGGGAGGAAACGGTATGGACGACGTCCTGATAGTCGGCGGCGGACCCGTGGGCCTGATCGCCGCCATCGGACTGGCCAGGCACGGCCTGAGCGTGCGGGTGATCGAGGCCGAGCAGGGCGTGATGCCCTCGCCCCGGGCGATGACCTATCACCGCCAGGCGCTGGACGGGCTGATGCTGCTGGACCTGTTCGACGACGCCACCAAGGCGGGCTTCCTCAGCAACACCAACTGCTCGCGGTTCTACAAGACCGGCGAGGCCTATGTGTCGAAGTCGCAGTACCCGGAAGGGCTCGACCATCCCTACACCCTGACGCTGGCGATCAACGAGCTCACCGAGGTGGCGCTGGCGCACATGGACCGCTACCCGCAGACCACCTGCACCTGGGGCTCGCGGTTCATGGGGCTGAAGCAGTTCGACGACTACGTCGAGGTGGAGGCCGAGTCCCAGGAGGGGCCCGAGACCATCCGCGCCAAATGGGTGATCGGCGCCGACGGCGGACGCAGCGGCGTACGCAAGGCGATCGGCCAGGAGCTGATCGGCTACACCTGGCCCGACCGGTTCGTGGCCACCAACATGCGCTTCGACTTCGAGGGCCACGGCTGGCACCCGATGAGCAACCTGATGATCGACAACCACTACGGGGCGATCATCGTGCGGCTGACCCGCGACGGGCAGTGGCGGGTGACGTTCCACGAGGACGCCGAGCTGCCGGTCGCCGGCGTGCGCGAGCGGATCTTCGAATACTATCGCCGGGTGCTGCCCAACGAAGGAGAGGGCGCGCAGCTCGACCTGTTCTCGCCCTACAGCATGCACCAGCGCTGCGTGGAGAAGATGCGGGTCGGCCGCGTGCTGCTGGCCGGCGACAGCGCCCACGTCACCAACCCGACCAGCGGCTTCGGCCTGACCGGCGGCATGTTCGACAGTTTCGCGCTGATCGACGCCCTGGCCGCGGTGGTCAAGGGCGAGCGCGGCGACGAGGTGCTGGACGCCTACGCCGAGGCGCGTCGCAAGGTGTTCCTGGAGATCTCCTCGCCGATCTCGTGCGAGAGCAAGCGCCGCGTGTTCCACCTGACCGACGCCGAGCTGGCCGAGGAGCGCGAGCGGCTGAAGGCGGCGCAGAAGACCGGCCTCGGCTGGGGCTCGGGCTCGCGCGGCTACCACTCGTTCCGCCTGGAGACCCCGTCGCTGGTCACCGGCCGCTCCAGCGCCGAGGACCGGCTGGCCAAGCTCGGCCGCGGACCGTTGGTCTGGGAACCCGATGGCGTATTCGCCTGATCGATGCCCACGAGGAACAGATGACGCAGACATTCAAGTGCGGCGACCGCGTGCGGCTCAAGGGCGGCGAAGCGGTGATGGCGGTGACCGGCGTCAGTCCGGACAGCAACGGCGAGACCAAGGTGTGGTGCGCCTGGTTCGACGACACCCACCTGCACCAGACCGCCGGCCATCCCGTCGAGGCGCTGGAGGCGGTGGAGATCGCCGAACTCGGCCCGCCGCCCTAGTCGCCGGCCTCCTGATGGATCGCGGTCGGGTCCATCATCTCCATCTCGGCGGGCGTGATCAGCGGCAGATGCACGCCGCAGCGCACGCCGTCGGCATGGAATTCGATGCGGGCCTCTCCGCCGCCGTCCTCGCCGAAGCTGCGTGAGATCAGCCGCGAGCCGAAGCCGCGCCGCATCGGCTCGGTGACCGCTGGGCCGCCATGCTCCTGCCAGAGGAACGTCATGTGGCGGGCGCCGAGCTCGTCGTAGTGGAGGTTCCAGGCGGTCTCGACGAAGCCGTCCGGGACTGACAGCGCGCCGTACTTGACGGCGTTGGTGGTGAGTTCGTGCAGCACCAGCGCCATCGACACCGCCTGTTGCGGGCTCAGCCGGACGTTGGGCCCGTCCATGCGCAGGCGGGACCGGTCGCCGTCCTGATAGGGCGCGAGCGCCTTCTCGACGATGGCCTCGAGATCGGCGCCGGCCCAGTTCTGATCGACCAACAGGCGGTGGGCGTCGGACAGCGCCAGCAGCCGCGCGGTGAGGTTCTCGCGTATGCTGCGGTCGGTGTCGGTGGCGCGCAGGGTCTGCTCGACCAGCGACTGGACGGTGACCAGGGTGTTGTTGATCCGGTGGTTGAGCTCGTTGAGCAGCAGGATGCGCTGCTCGTCGGCCAGGCGGTTGCGGGTCTCGTCGCGCATCACCTTGACCAAGCCCTTGAGCTCGCCCTCGATGAACGAGGAGGTGACGCCATTGGCCCAGAACCGCTCGCCGTTTTTGCGCACGTGCCAGCGGGTGTCTTCCGCCCGGCCGTCGCGCCAGGCCTTGTCGAGCTCAAGCTGGGCCTGGCCCGTGGATTGGTCGGAGGCGGTGAAGAAGGCCTGGAAGTCCATGCCCACCGCCTCGTCCGGGGTATAGCCGGTGATGCGCTCGGCGCCGGTGCTCCAGCTGGTGATCCGCCCGCCCAGCTCCATGGTGAAGATGGCGTAGTCGCGCGCGTGATCGATGATCAACTCGGCGATGCGGGCCTGCGGAAGGCCCAGCGCGGATGGCGTTTCGTTGGACATGCAGCGCTAACGCGCTAGGGCGGCGCTTGGTCGCAAGGCGCCGCGTCCGACATTGGGCGGGCGGCTGCGCGGACACGGCGGCTGCGAGGATGAGCGACCGTGTCCGCGTGGCTTGGGCTTCGTTGATCTAGGCCTTGGCGAACAGCTTGGCCCAGCGGGGCTTCTCACGGGACTTCCAGCCGTTGCGGTGCCAGGCGTCGGAGGCGATCAGCGGCACCACGGTGGTGGCTTCGGCGAACACCATCTGTTCCCAGGTGACGTCGACCTTGCCCCAGGAGCAGGCCTCCTTGAGTGTTGAGGACGAGCATGCCCCGTCGCGCACGTCGGCGACGGTGATCTGCACGGCGTATTTGTGCATCTCGGCTTCGTGGCCGAGGATCTCGGCGCAGACCACGGTGTCCTGGGCGAAGTTCTTCGGCACACCGCCGCCGACCATGAACAGGCCCGTCGTGCCGGCGGCGATCTTGATGTCGGTCAGCTCGCGGAAATCGGCCACGGAATCAATGGTCAGATAGGGCTGTTTGGCCTGCATTCGTTCCACTTGGTGCTTCACCAGGCCGAAGCCGGCGGAACTATCGGTGAACGCCGGGCAGAAGATCGGCACGCCTTCCTCGTAGGCGGTCTGGATCAGCGAACCCGCTTTCTTCGCGTTTCCGGCGGCCAGCCACTTGCCCATCTCGTGAATGAACTCGCGGCTGGAATAGGGGCGCGGCTCGAGCGCATCGCACAGATCCTTGATCGTCGCGTCGCAGCTCTGCAGCTCCTCCTCGTCGATGTAGGTGTCGTAGATGCGGTCGATGTAGAGCGCGCGCAGGTCGCGGTCGTCGACCTCGGCGTGGGCCTGGTAGTGGCGGAAGCCCAGGGCCTCGAAGAAGTCCATGTCGACGATCGAGGCGCCGGTGGAGACCACCACGTCGATCATCCCGTACTTCACCATGTCGCGGTAGATGTGCATGCAGCCGCCGGCGCTGGTGGAGCCGGCCAGCGTCAGCCACGTGGAGCAGCCCTTGTCCTCCAGCGACATGGTCAGGATGTCGGCGGCGCGCGCGGTGTCGCGGCTGGTGAAGCTCATCTTGCGCATGGCGTCGATGACCGGTCGCGCGTCGTACTGGTCGATGGCGACGTGCTCGACGGTGTCGCTCAGCAGCTCGGCTTTGCGGTTGGGTTGAACCTCAGCGTTCATTCTCTGGTCCTCTCGGGGAGTTTGAGCGCCCGTCCAAGCAAAGGCGCGCGGTCGGGACGGAGCGACCGGCCGCGCGAAGTCCAACGAACGACAGGCGGAGCCTACTTCCGCCGACGCTTCCTGCCGCGGGCGCGCGACAGTTTGACGACGTTCTGCGTCTCGGCGCGAGGCGCGGAAATCGAGCGCGGGGCCAGGCCGTACATTGAGGCCATGGGCGCGTCGTCCATCTGCACCGTCTCGGCGTCGCCGAAGCCGTTGAAGCGGGTGTTCATCGCCACGCCATAGGCG
>NZ_JAUYQL010000046.1 GCF_030697305.1 Phenylobacterium sp.
GTCTCTGGAGTCGCGGCCACGCGCGTCTCTCCGGCGCGGCGTTCCTTGGTGACGGCGATGGTCGTCATGCGCCCGGTTCCCCCATTTTAGTCTTCGAACTTTGGGCGACCATAGAAGCCGCCCTTAGCCATTGTCCAGCAATCGAACAGCGGACTTCAAACAATTGTTTGAGCTCAAACCCCTTTTAGCTTCAAGGTTTGTCGAATATCCGCCGACTGAGTCCCAGCCCATGGCGCTCTTCGGCGAACGCGGCGGCGCGCTCAACTCAGAAAAATTCATGCTGCGGTGAATAGAACTACGGTTCGCGCGCTCCAGACATGCCAAAACCCACGCCGACCGCGAGGTCGGCATGGGTCAACACTCAACCGAGGTGAGAACCTGGGGCGAGCCTACTCCAGAAGAGCCGGCCGCGTCCGATGGCCTTAGTGGGCCGGTTCGCCGTGCTCGCGCAGGACGAAGAAGCCGGCGACAGCGATGACCACGCCAACGGCGGCGCTGCCCATGAAGCCAGTGGCCGTGCAGAACCAGAGGACGAGGAAAATCAGCAAGGCGGCGAGCGCCAGGGAGCCCCACTTCGCCATGCTGACGAACAGGTGGTAGGTCGAGACCTGCTCTTGGATTTCCATGTCGCCGCGGTGATATTCGGAAGCCATGGCGGAGGCGTCTCTCTTCTTCAAAAACTCAGGTGGAGCCGGACTACACGAACCGTAGCCCGGCCTCAAGGGCTGCTGGTCAGGCCGGCCAGACCGCCAGCATGGATCGAAGCGCCGCCACAAGGGCCAGCGGCTGATCGACCATGATGTGGTGGGCCGAATCCGGGATCGCGATCTCGATGATGTCTTCCGGCAACGGCGAGGATTCGCCCCCGCTGCGGCGCGACATGACCACCGAGCGCTCGCCATAGATATGGGCCAGCGGGGTGGAGACAGGCGGCGGCCCGTCCGTGGTCATGGCCATCATCGCCGAGCGATCGAGCTTGTTCCACATATTGGGGTCGAATCGCCACGACCAGCCCTCGCCCGAGCCATCCTCAAGCGGCGCGCGCTTTAGCGAGCGACGGGCGATGAAATCAGCGACGAACAAGTTGCCGGCCGCCTGGGGCGGCATGAAACGGAAGCGGTCGAGCGCCGCGCCGATGGTCGGATAGACCCGCTGGGCGCGGTCGCCAGTCGGGATGTTGGCGATCCGCTGACGCTGCTCTTCCAGCATGCGCTTGCCTTCGGGCGAGTCAGGCGGGGGACCGCCGAAGCCGACATCGACCAGAATTGCAGCGTGCATGCGTTCGGGATGTTTCACAGCAGCGTAGAACACCTGCGAGCCGCCAAACGAGTGACCGATATAGACCGGCTTGCGGCCGCCCTCGTAAAGGCCCGCGGCCTGGGCGCAGGCCTCGGCGTCCTCGGCGAAGTCCTGGAAGGCGTAGGTTTCGCGCCAGTCAGAGGCGCCCATGCCGGCCAGCGACATCGAGGCGACCCGGTACTCGGTGGCCAGGAACGGAGCGATGAAGCTCCACCAGTCGGCGTGGGCTGAGTTGCCATGCACCAGCAGCAGGCCCGGCTTGCCGATCTCGCCCCAGGTCAAGGTCTCGATCTTCGAGCCCAGTGAGTCCACGAAGCCGCGTTCCGGCTCGCGCGCCAGCGCGTCCTTGAACCATTGGGGAGCCGGCGGCTCGGCGCCCTTGAAGGCGGCCAGCGGGGCCAGCGCCTCGGGCGAGGGCTGATCGGGATCGGCCAGGGCCGATTTCTGGACGGGACGCCTGTCATAGGCCATCGAGATCGCCCTCCTCTTTCGCGCCTGTCTCTGCTCCATCGCACATCGCGGGGTCGGGCTGGTCGCTGGACCGACTATAGAACCGAGCCAAGCCGGCGATCCATCCGCCATCGACGCCGGCGCCCGTCTTGCGCGAGCCTGGCGAACACCGGATTAGTCCGGTTCGGCGAAAGCGTGGGGACTTCGGGCGGCCGAAGCTCTGCGGAAGGAGCAGCGAGCGCATGGAAGCCGGCGAGTACGCGCTGATGGACGAGCAGGAAGGCTCGATGTGGTGGTATCGCGCCCTCCACAAGCGCTTGATCGCCGCCCTGCGCCCGGTGCGCGGACGCGTGCTGGACGCCGGATGCGGTACGGGAGGTTTCCTGCGCGCTGCAGGCCAGGCGCGTCCCGATCTGGCTCTGAGCGGACTGGAATGGGACGCCGCGGCGGCGGCGCGCGCCATCGCCAAGTCCGGCGCGGCGGTCGCGCGTGGCAGCGTCAACGCCCTGCCCTTCGCGTCCGACACATTCGACGCGGCGATCAGCGCCGATGTGCTCTGCCACGCCCAGGTGGATCCGGCGGCGACGCTCGGCGAACTGTACCGCATTTTGCGCCCTGGCGGGTTCGTGGTGGTCAACATGCCGGCCTACGACTGGCTGCTGTCGGCCCACGACCATCGCGTGCACAACGCCCGGCGGATGGACGCAGCCCAGGTGCGTGAGATGCTGCAAAAGGCCGGCTTCGTGCGGGTGCGCACGCGCTACTGGAACAGTCTGCTGCTGCCGATAATGATTCTCGAACGAAAGATCCTTAATCGTGGAGAAGAGGCCGACTCCGACGTCAAAGCCTACCCGCCGCTACTGAACCGTGCGCTGCTGAGCGTGCTGGATATCGAGCAGGCGGCGCTACCGGCGCTGCCGTTTGGAGGGTCGGTGATGGCGACCGGAGAGCGGCCAGCCTGATGCGCGGCGCGAGCCTTGCATCGCGGCGCACTGATGTTGAGGCGATGATCCGCAGATGACGCGCAATGCTGCGACCAGGGACGGCGCCGGACTCTCGCCCGGCCTTTCCATCGTTGTGCCGGTGTATCGCGGCGCGACCACCGTCGGCCGGCTGGTCGAAGCCTTGGCCAGGCTGCACCCAGAGGGCGGGCTCGAGGTGGTGCTGGTCAACGACGGGAGCCCAGATGAGAGCGACCAGGTCTGTCGCGCCCTGCTGGACCAGGCCCCGGTCCCGATCATCTACGTCGAGCATGCCCGCAACTACGGCGAGCACAATGCGGTCATGACCGGCCTGCGGCACGCCCGCGGCCGCTACGTGATCACCATGGACGACGACCTGCAGAACCCCCCTGAGGAGGTGGTCAGGCTCTACGACCATGCCCGCAACGGCGGCTGGGACGTTGTCTACACTCGCTACGCAAAGAAGCAGCACGCTGGATGGCGCAATCTGGGCAGCCGGTTCGCCAATCTCGTCGCCGACACGCTGCTGGACAAGCCGTCCGGCCTCTACCTGTCGTCGTTCCGGTGCATGTCGGCGCTGACGGCCGAGGCGGTGGTCCGCTATCAGGGTCCCTACCCCTACATCGACGGGCTGATCATGCAGTCCACCCAACGCATCGACAGCCTGGAAGTCCAGCACCTGCCGCGCGCCGAAGGGCATTCGAACTACACCCTGACCCGGTTGATCCGCCTGTGGCTGAACCTCGCCACCAGCTTCTCTCTGATCCCGTTGCGGCTGGCGATCTTCGCCGGCGCGACCATGGCCGCGCTGGGCGCGTTAGGCGCGGTGGCGGTGATCGTCGAAGCGCTGGTCACCGCCAACCGTCCGTCGGGCTGGGCTTCGACCATGGTCGTGCTGCTGCTGGTGGGCGGGGTGCAGTCGATGATGCTGGGCGTCATCGGCGAATACGTCGGGCGCACCTTCCTGTCGGCCAACGGCAAGCCGCAGGCGACCATCCGTTCGGTGGAGCACGCCGAGCCGCTGCGCGCGGCCGCTCCGTCCGCCGCCGCCTCCGCGCGTCAGCCGGCGGCGCGCTGACGGCTCCAGCACAGCGGCATTCTCTGTTCATTTAGGCGCCGGGTCCTATACCGGCGCGAGCGTCCGGCCCAAGCGGCCTGGACCCACAAGACGGGCGAAGACGATGGATTGGACGGGTCGTAAGGTTCTGGTGACCGGGGGCGCAGGCTTCCTGGGCTCGAACTTGTCGCGCGAACTGGCGCGGCAGGGTGCGCGCGTCACCGCGCTCGACGGCTTCCTGTTCGGCGGCGGCGCCAATGTCGCCAACCTGCGCGACGCGCCGGTCGAGTTCGTCCAGGGCGACATCCGCGACCTCGACCTGCGGGTGCTGTGCGAAGGCTGCGAGGTGATCTTCAACCTGGCCGCCCAGACCAGCCACATGGGCGGCCAGGCCGACCCGCTGGCCGACATCGCGGTCAACGCCGTCGCCCAGCTTCGGTTGATCCAGGCGGCGCGCGAAGCGGCGCCCGAAGCGGTTGTGGTGCACGCCTCGACCCGGCAGTTCTACGGCCGGCCGGAGGTTCTGCCGGTCGACGAGCATCATCCGATCGCCCCGCCCGACGCCAACGGCGTCTCGAAGTTCGCCGGCGAACAATACTGGATGCTGGAGCAGCGGGTGCGCGGGCGGCCCGTTGTGTCGCTGCGGCTGACCAACTGCTATGGCCCTGCCCAGCGCATCCGCGACGCCCGCCAGAATTTCCTCGGCGTGTGGATCCGCGCGGTGCTCGAGGACAAGCCTTTCGAGGTGTGGGGCGGCGCGCAGAAGCGCGACATGACCTATGTCGACGACGTCACCCGCGCCTTCATCGACGCGGCGGCGACGCCTGCCTGCCATGGCAGGATCTTCAACATCGGCGGCCCGCCGCCGGTCAGCCTGCAGCAGATCGCCGACCTGATGGTCAGCCTGACCAAGGGCAAGGCCGGCTATGTGACGAGGGAATTCCCGGCAGAACGGGCGCGTATCGACATCGGTGACTACTACGCCGACGACTCGGCGTTCCGCGCCGCCACCGGCTGGAGCCCCCAAGTCAGCATCGAGGACGGCGTCGCCCGTTCGATCGACTGGTTCCGCGAACGCCTGGCGGACTATCTGTGAGCGCGCCGGCGATGATCCCTCAGACGGATCCGGGGGCGGGATACCGCGCGCTGAAGGCCGAGATCGACGCCGCGGCGCTGCGCGCGCTGGGCTCTGGCTGGTACATCCTGGGTGACGAGGGCCGCGCCTTCGAGGCGGAATTCGCAGCGTGGCTGGGATCCGGCCAGACTGTGGGTTGCGGCAACGGCACCGACGCCATCGCGCTGGCTCTGCGCGCCCTGGACATCGGCCCTGGATGTACGGTGGCGACCGTCTCCCACACCGCTGTGGCGACGGTTTCCGCCATCGAGATGACGGGGGCCGTTCCACTGCTGCTGGACATCGAGCCGGACGGCTTCACCCTGGACGCCGAAGAGCTGCGCGCGGTGCTGGAACGCCCGCCCGCCGGCCTGCCGCCAATTCGCGCCGC
The DNA here is from genome assembly GCF_030697305.1 of Phenylobacterium sp. Taxonomy (GTDB): domain Bacteria; phylum Pseudomonadota; class Alphaproteobacteria; order Caulobacterales; family Caulobacteraceae; genus Phenylobacterium. The sequence goes on from NZ_JAUYQL010000046.1 coordinate 5,274, forward strand.
GGTGGTGGTGCACCTCTACGGCCAGGCAGCCGACATGAGCGCGATCCTCGCCGCCTGCGAGGCGCACGGCGTGACGTTGATCGAGGATTGCGCCCAGGCGCACGGCGCGACCTGGCGTGGCCGCAAGGTCGGCGGCATCGCCCAGGCCGCCAGCTTCAGCTTCTATCCGACCAAGAACCTAGGGGCCCTGGGCGATGGCGGGGCGACGGTCGCCCAGGACCCAGCGGTGGTCGAACGGCTGCAGGCGCTTCGCCAGTACGGGTGGCGCGAGCGTTTCATCAGCGCCGAAGCCGGGGTGAACAGTCGTCTGGACGAATTGCAGGCCGCCATCCTGCGGGTGAAGCTGGGCCATCTCGACGCCAACAATGCGCGCCGCCGTGCTGTCGCCGACGCCTATGACGCCGCGCTCGCCGGATCGCCGTTCATCGCACCCGTGCGCCGCGCAGACTGCGAGCACGTGTTCCACCAATATGTGGTGCGCACGCCCGACCGCGACGTGATGCAGGCCAGGCTGCGCGAGGCGGGCGTCGGCACCGCCCTCCACTATCCGGCCCCAGTGCATCGCCAGCCGGCCTACGAGGGTCGTGTCGCGCTGGGACCGAGGGGTTGCAGCGCCACGGACGTCGCCAGAGGCGAGATCCTAAGCCTGCCGATGTTCCCGGAGATGACCCAGGAACAGGTGGTGCGGGTGTGCGACGCGATCCGCGGCCTTTGAACCGCGGCGGCCCGAATAACGATAGGCGAATGCTCCCCGCTGCGGGGCGCGCGAAGGTTTAGAGCGAGCTCGATGGCTGTCGACGATCGAAGCACCGGGGACAAGTCCGTCGTGGTCACCGGCGCGGCCGGCCTGGTCGGGCAGAACCTGATCCCGCGGCTGAAGGCGGCCGGCCATCGGGTAGTCGCCATCGACAAGCATCCGACCAACACCGCGATGCTGCGCGAGCTGCATCCCGACATCACGGTGATCGAGGCCAACCTCGCGACGCCCGGCGATTGGCAGGCCGCCTTCGCCGGCGCCGACTGCGTGGTGCTGAACCAGGCGCAGATCGGCGGACTGGAGCGCGGGCCGTTCGTCGCCAACAACGTGACCGCCACCGAGCTTATCTTGGGCGCCGTGACCCGCCACGGCGTGCCGCACATCGTGCACATCTCGTCGTCGGTGGTGAACTCACAGGCCGACGACCTCTACGTCGAGACCAAGACCGCCCAGGAGCTGATCGTCGCGGCGCATCCCACGCCGCACCTGATCCTGCGCCCGACGCTGATGTTCGGCTGGTTCGACCGCAAGCATCTGGGCTGGCTGCGCCGCTTCATGGACCGTGCGCCGGTGTTCCCGGTGCCAGGAAACGGGCGCTACCGTCGACAACCCCTGTACGCCGGAGACTTCGCCGCAATCATCGCCGCCGGCGTCGCGCGCAGCCTCACTGGAACCTTCGACATCTCCGGACGCACCGAAGTGGACTATGTCGAACTCATCGACATGATCCGCCGCACCGTGGGCGCACGCACCCGTATCGTGCATATTCCCTTCGGCCTGTTCTGGGCCCTGCTCTGGGTCTATGCGCGTTTCGACCGCGATCCGCCGTTCACCACGCACCAGCTGGAGGCGCTGGTCATTCCAGAGGTGTTCCCGATCATCGACTGGCCGACGATCTTCGGCGTCGCCGAAACCCCGCTCGACGACGCCCTGGCGCAGACCTTCCTCGATCCGCGCTATGGGCGGATCGTGCTGGACTTCTAGAGATGACCAAGACGGTGATCATCGGCGCGGGAGCGATGGGGCTGGCGGCCGCGCACTATGCGCTCAAGCTAGGCCATGAGGTCGACGTCATCGAGGCCGATGCGGTCGCCGGCGGCATGGCCGCTCACTTCGACTTCGACGGCCTCTCGATCGAGCGCTTCTACCACTTCGTCTGCAAGCCGGACGCGCCGACCTTCGCCCTGATGGATGAGCTCGGCATTGGCCATTTGATGCGCTGGCGCACCACGACGATGGCCTACTTCACCCGTGATCGGCTGCACAAGTGGGGCGATCCGATCTCGCTGGTCACGACCGGGCTGCTGAACCCGATCGAGAAACTGCGCTACGGCCTGCAGATGTTCCTCACCTCGCGCCGCAGGAACTTCGACGACCTGGAGAATCTGTCGGCGCGCAACTGGATCGAGCGAGGCTCGGGCGCCAGCGTGTACGAGAAACTCTGGCGACGTCTGATGGAGCTGAAATTCTTCCAGTACGCGGATGACATCTCCGCGGCTTGGATCGCCACACGCGTGCGACGCGTCGGCCGCTCGCGCCGTTCGCTGCTGCAGGAGGAGCTGGGCTATGTTGAGGGCGGCTCGGAGACTCTGGTCAAGGCCTTGACCGGATCGATTTTGGCCCAGGGCGGACGCATCCACCTGGCGACGCCCGCCGAGCAGGTGCTCACCCAGGACGGTGCGGTGACCGGGGTGCGGGCCGGTGGACGGCTGTTCGAGGCGCAGGCGGTGATCTCGACCGTGCCGACGCCGTTTGTGGCAAGTCTCGTTCCGGACCTTCCCGAGGCGTCGAAGGCGGCCTATGCGGCGATCCGCAACATCGGCGTGATCTGCGTGGTGCATAAGCTCAAGCAGAGCGTGTCTCCGCACTTCTGGGTCAACATCGTCGACCCGGCGATCGAGGTCCCCGGCGTGATCGAATACTCCAACCTGCGTCCGACACCGCAGACGGTGGTCTATCTCCCCTACTATATGCCGACCGACCACCCGAAGTGGAGCTGGTCGGACGAGGCGCTGATCGAGGAGAGCTTCGGCTATCTGCGCCGGATCAATCCGAACCTCGCCGACAGCGACCGCCTGGCCAGCAGGGTCGGGCGTCTGCGCTACGCCCAGCCGCTCTGCGAGCCGGGGTTCGCGGCCAGGATCCCGCCGATCCGCACACCGATCTCGGGCCTGCAGGTCGCCGATACCTGCTTCTACTACCCGGAGGACCGGGGCGTATCGGAAGGCGCGCGCATCGCTCGTGAGATGGCGCTGGCGATCGGCACGGACCACCCGCCGCGGCGCGAGCCGGTGTACACATGAACACGTCGAAGCGAGCGCCGGGCGCTGTGCGGCGGGTGCTGGCCTTTTATCTGAATGGCTCGTTCGTCCGCTTCCTGCTGGCCGGGGGTGTGGCCGCCGGGGTGAACTTCGCCAGTCGCATTGCGCTCGAATCGAAGCTCGGCTTCGTCGCGGCGGTGTTGACCGCCTATGCGATCGGCTTCGTGGTCGCCTTCTTCCTCAATCGCCATTTCGTCTTCCCGGCGACCGGCAAGCCGATC
>NZ_JAUYQL010000101.1 GCF_030697305.1 Phenylobacterium sp.
TCGCCGTCGACCAGCTGCTGGGCCTGATCGAGGCGGGTGCGGCGAAGCGCGATCGGCGACGCGTCATCGCCGGGATCGCCGGCCTGGCCATCGGCGTCGCCGTCGCGCTGACCCCGCTGGCGGGCCTGGGCTCCACCCACGCCTACACGATCGGCGCGAAGAACTTTTCCGAGCAGTACATCCTGGCCGAGCTGATGGCCGAGCGGCTGGAACGCGGCGGCGCCCAGGTCAGCCGCAAGGAGGATCTAGGCTCGGCGGTCGCCTATCGCGCGCTGGCCGCCGGCGAGATCGACGCCTACGTCGACTATTCCGGAACACTCTGGACCAACACCCTGAACCGCCAGGACAATCCAGGCCGGGCCGCGGTGCTGGCCGGAATCACCAAGGACCTCGCGGCCCGCGACGGGGTGCAGGTGTTGGGCTCGCTGGGGTTCGAGAACGCCTATGCCCTGGCGATGCGGGCCGACAAGGCCAAGGCGCTGGGGATTGTCAGCCTGGACGACCTGGCGCGCGAGGCGCCCAAGCTCACCTTCGGCGCGGACCTGGAGTTCCTGTCGCGCCCGGAATGGAAAGCGATCGACGCGGCTTACGGGCTGAAGTTCAAGGCCAAGCGGTCGTTCCAACCGACCTTCATGTATCGGGCGCTGGCCGGCGGCGACGCCGACGTGATTTCGGCCTTCTCCAGCGACGGGCGCATCGCCGCCGACAAGCTGGTGGTGCTCACCGATCCGAAGGGCGCGATCCCGCCCTATGACGCGGTGATCCTGATCTCGCCCAAGAAGGTCGGCGACAAGCGCCTCATCGAGACGCTGAGGCCGCTGGTCGGCGCGATCCCCGTCGAGGCCATGCGGGCGGCGAACTACAGCGTCGACCGCGACCAGGGCAAGCTGTCGCCCGCCCAGGCCGCGCGCGACCTGGCGAAGGCGTCTGGCTTCTAGAGGCCGGTGAAGATCCAGCCGTCGCTGAGCGTAGCGATCGGCGTATTGACCAGCACCATCTGGTTTCCGCCGCCCATGTCGATGACCACGTCGAGGCCGACCTGGCTCACGGTGTAGGTCGTCCCGGGATCGACCATCACCTGGTCACCGGTGGCGCGGTTGAAGTCGAGCACCCGATCGAGCCCCGCCAGATTGAAGGTGTGGAAGATGTCCGCGCCCGATCCGCCGCTCAGCGTGTCGGCGCCGCGGTCGCCCGAGATCCAGTCGGCGCCGTCGCCGCCGGTCATGCGGTCGTTCTCCTGACCGCCGCGCATGATGTCGTCGCCGTTCCCCCCGTCGCAGGTATCGTCGCCGAGATTTCCGTAGATCACGTCGGCGCCGTCGCCGCCGGACAGCAGGTCGCGATCCTTGCCGCCGACCACCCAGTCGTCGCCCGCGCCGCCATTGGCGGTGTCGTCACCCATGTTGCCGTTGATGTCGTCGAAGCCGGCGCCGCCGGTGATTCGGTCATCGCCCTCTTCGCCGCGCAGGTAGCTGGCGCCCGCGCCGCCGTCGATGACGTCGGCCCCTGCGCCGCCGCTGATCGTGTCCGCCCCATCATAGCCGTACAGCCGGTCGGCGAAGCCTGTGCCGGCGATGGAGTCGGCGCCCGCCAGGATGGTGCGCAGCGCGGTCGCGTCGTCGCCGGCCCGCACCCAGGCCAGGAAGGTCGGCACGGAGACGTTGGCGTCGAGCACATCGAACACCAGGCCGCCGTTGAACGTCTCCTGGAAGCGATTGAGCGTGCCGCCCGACAAGGAGCCCGCTTGGTCGTAGGTGAAGGCGCCGAAGAAGTTGTCGAGGAAGGTCCCGCCCTGCGCGCCTGGGGTGCTGAGCTGGATGAAGGTGGCCGTCGCCTGGACCACCTGACCGGAGCCCAGTGCGCCAAGATCGAGTTGGTCGAAATTTATGCCGCCCGAAGCGGCGCCGCCAAGAACCGTAGCCATAGTCCACCCCCAGAAGGATTCTGCGAGGGCGGATCAGCAAGGCCCATGCCGGCGAGATCCTCATTCGCTGCGAGAAAGCGAAGGGGACAAGCTGGGCGATGCGGGCGGATCTGTCTCTTAATGGGACGGGGGGATCAGCCCGGCGGCTGTTCCGGCGGCCAAATCGGCTGAAACGCGCCGCCGGAGAAGGCGCCGCGCAGGAAGCCGCCGACCCGGGCTCGCTTCGGCGTCCAGCCATTGGGCCGCTCGTCAGTCTTCCAGGGCCCAGGCACATAGTCTCCGTGGCCGTAGTCGTCCCCCGCACCGATCTGAAACCAGCGCAGCTTGGCGGCGGCGGGCGACCCCGGCTTCAGGCGTGGACCAAAGGCGCCCAGCGCCCGCGACGAGCTGTGCTCGCCGCGCCAAAGCGCCGCCTCGACCCGGTCGCCGAGCGGAAAGGCGTCGCGCAGCACGCTGTCCTTCACCGAGCTGACCACCATGATCCGACGGACCGCGGCGATCGCTGGGGCGTAGCGCGGATCGTCGAGGGCGTCGTCGTCAACGGCGGGAGCCGTCAACACCAGGGCGTCGGTCGGAGCCGCGCGGCGCGCCTGCGCCAGCGTCTCGAGGGCGACGCGCGCGCCCATGCTGTGGGTGACGAAGGACAGGCTGGCTGCGCCCAGGGCAGGCCCGGCCAGGAACTCGGCGAATCGCTGCGCCGTCTCGCGGGCGTCGGCGAGCTCGAAGGGGTAGTTGACCCCCGGTAGCCACCAGTCGCCGGGCCATAGCACCGGGATGACCAAGTCGGCGCCGGCCGCCGGCGGGCCTTCCACGCCGCCGGGGACGGGCGAGGGGCCTAGGCCGAGCAGCTCCTGGGCCAGCGCCCCCAGGCCGGCGTAGCCGCGGTCGCGGTTGACGTTGAAGCCATGGATCAGGAAGCACAGGCTCTTGCCGTTGAGCCCGGCGCGGGTCTGCTGATCGCCCACATAGGTCGCGGCGCCTGAACGCAGTCGATCGCGCAGCGACGCCGGATCGTTCCAGTCGAAGGCCGGACCGATGGCGCCGCCCAGCGACACCATGACGCCAGGCGTCACCGCGCCGGCGTGGGCGGCGGCCAGGTCGCGGAAGCTCAGGACCAGCACGACGCTCAGACCTTCACGCCGCCGACCTGCCGCCAGGCGCGCAGGGAATCGCTCAGCGCGCTGGACAGGTCCTTGGCGATCGGCGCCAGAGGAACCGCGGCCAGACCGATGATCAGCGCGATCATCCAGGGATAGCCGTCCCTGCCGACGAACCCACCCTTGGCGGCGTAGTTGAAGAACAGCGAGAGCGCGATCGCGACCAGGCCTGCGGCGCAGCGAGCGAACGCCTGATAGCGCTCTTCCGCCAAACTGAAGGCGGCGACGATGCGCGCGTCGACTGCCAGAGCGAAGCGTCCTGCGAGCACCGCGGCGGTCTCGGATTCGGTCGGCGTGATCGCGCCCGACTGTTCAGAGATGAGCGCACGCGCCAAAGCCGCCGACTTGTCGTCGCCCAGTCCCCAGGCGTGGCCGATCAGCGCAGTGGCGGCCCCTTCTTCCATCAACGGCAACGCCAGACGCACGCCTTGGCGAAGCGAATCGGGCGCCTGGCCCTTGGCGCGACCGTCACGATATTGTCGCTGCACGATCTCCTTGTAGTGCTCGCCATAGGTCATGCGTAGCGCAGGGCCGTAATCGGCCACTAGCGCCTTGACGTAGCCAAAGCCGGCGTAAGGGAGGCCCACTCCCTTGACGACCAGCGCCTTGCCGAACGCCTCGACCACGCCGAACGCCGCGGTTCCCAGCGCACCCACCGCGATGATCGCGGCGAGCGCTTTCTCGATCTGCGAAATGTCCATCGGCTTGTCCCGTCCGGCCGGTTTCGCGGCAGCTTGCGGCAGGGTGCGTAGGCAAGTCGTTAACCCACGATTTACCGTCTCTTAACCATGATCGCCCAGGCCATCCTCTTGGCTTCAGCCACAGTTCGGAGTGTTAGCCCATGAACGGCGCGGAGGTCCTGGACGTCGGGCGCGACGCCATCTGGCTCACCGTCCAGCTTTCGGCGCCGGTGCTGATCGTCGGCCTGATCGTCGGCGTCGCGGTGGGCCTGTTGCAGGCGTTGACCCAGATTCAGGAGGCGACGCTGGTCTATGCGCCGAAGATCGTCGCCATCTTCCTGTCGCTGCTGCTGTTCCTGCCGATGATGGGCGCGCTGATGAGCGGCTTCATGCGCCAGATCGCCGCCCGCATCGCCGGCATGTAGCCGGGCCGATGGAATCCTTCGCCACAGCCCAGCAGGTGTATGCGGGCGGCCTGATCTTCGCCCGGGTGGGCGCGCTGGTCATGCTGCTGCCGGGGATCGGCGAGACCGTGGTGCCGGCGCGCATCCGCCTGTCGTTCGCATTCCTGATGGCGCTGCTGCTGTTTCCGGTGGTCTCGCGCACCGTTCCGGCGCTGCCGGCCAGCGCCGGCCTGCTGGGCGCTGCGGTGATCAAGGAGGTGTTGATCGGCCTGATGATCGGGGCGATCCTGCGCATGTTCCTGTCGTCGCTGGCGGCCGCCGGCGAGATCGTCTCGCTGCAGACCACCCTGTCGTTCGCCCAAACCGCGGCGCCGGGCCAGGCGCAGCCGACCACCAGCCTGTCGGCCTTTCTGGCCATGCTGGGCCTGGTGCTGGTGATGACCACCGACCTGCATCACATGTTCCTGTCGGCGATCGTCCACTCCTACAGCCTGTTCCCGTTCAGCCGCCCAGTGCAGGTGGCCGACGCAGGCCAGCTGGCCGTGCAGACGGTCGGTCGCTCGTTCGCCTTGGGGCTTCAGCTCGCAGCTCCGGTGGTGGTGTTCTCGCTGATCTTCAACATCGCCACCGGCCTGATCGGGCGGGTGATGCCGCAGTTCCAGATCTTCTTCGTCGCCACGCCGCTGATCGTGCTGCTTGGCCTGTCGATCTTCGCGCTCAGCCTGGGGTTGCTTGGAATGGTCTGGCTCGACCATTACCGCGAACTCCTGTCGTTCTTCGTCTAGCCCATGGCCGAAGAAAACGACGCCGCGTCAAAGACAGAAGAGCCCACACCACGCAAGCTCCAGCAGGCGCGCGAAAAGGGTGACGTCGCCAAGACCCCGGATCTCGCGCCGCTGGCTTCGCTGGCCGCCGCCGCCGCCGTCATGGCGCTCGCCGGCGGTCCGCTGTCTCGCAACATGGCCAGCGCCCTGCTGCCGTTCATCGCCAACCCGGGCGGCATGTCGCTGAGCGGTGGCGGCGCGGTCGAGGTGGCGCGCCAGATGATGATGGCCTCGGCCCCGATCCTGTGCGCCGTGCTGTTCGCCGCGGCGCTCGCGGGCGCCGCCGGGAACCTGGTCCAACACGGTTTCCTCTACGCCCCCGACAAGCTGAAGTTCGACCTGAAGAAGGTCTCGCCGATGTCCGGCTTCAAGCGGATCTTCGGCTTGGACGGGATGGTCCAGTTCCTCAAGTCGCTGGCCAAGATCGTGCTGGTGTCGCTGATCGCCTGGTGGGTGCTGAAGCCGTTCATGCCGCAGATGCGCACGCTGGCCGCTCTGGACCCGGCGGCCATGCTGCCGCTAAGCGCCGACATCCTGCGCCGGCTGGTGTTCGCGGTCGTCGCGATGATGCTGGCCATCGCCGGCGGCGACTGGCTGTGGCAGCGCCAGCGCTTCATCGTCCGCATGCGGATGTCCAAGGAGGAACTCAAAGAGGATTTCCGGCAGTCCGAAGGCGATCCGCACGTGCGCGCCCGCCAAAAGCAGATCCGCCGCGACCGCGCGCGCCGGCGCATGATGCAGGCCGTGCCCACCGCCACCGTGGTTGTGATGAATCCGACCCACTTCGCCGTGGCGCTGAAGTACGAGCCCTCGGAAGCGCCAGCGCCGCTTTGCGTCGCCAAGGGCGCCGACGCGGTGGCGCTGCGCATCCGTGCGGCCGCCGAAGCCGCCGGGGTGCCGGTGATCGAGGATGCGCCCCTGGCGCGCGCGCTGTTCGCCGCCGTCGAGGTCGACGACGTGATCCCGCCGAAGCACTATGAGGCGGTGGCCAAGGTGATCGGCTTCGTCATGAACGGTGGACGGCGCGGTCTGCGTAGCTGAATACCTGGCCGGCCAATCTTCAGGACTGATTAACCATATTCGATCAGTGTTTGCGCCAAGGGGTTCGCCTCGCGCTGGGCGCGGGACTGCGAGGTGTTCGCGATGCGAACCCGCGCTCCCCTACGTCCGACCGGCCACGGAATTCCAGGTGATGAAAGTCACTTGTAAAACAACGTGCTGAACGAAATCGGATATCATCATGAATGATTCGCCGGGCGCGCCAGCCCGACCGCAGCAGGAGTTCAGCGCAACCGCCATGGCCAAGTCGCCGATCAGCGAAGGCGCAGCCCGGTTCGATCCGGTGGTGGCGGCGGCGGCGGTGTTCTTCATCCTGGCTGTCGGTTTCGCCGCCGCGCCGGCGATCAATGCGGGACCTGCGACCCTGGCCGGCCTGCTGCTGCTGATCGGGCTGGCGGGCGTCGCCTGTCTTGGCCTGTTCGCCCTGCGCGGGGTGGCCGAGGCGCCGGGCGAGGCCGAGCCGGCCGCCGACCGCCTGCTGGAGGCCCTGCCGGAGCCGGCCGCGCTCGCCGCCGCCGACGGTCGCATCCACGCCGTCAACGCCGCCTGGCGCAAGCTGATGGGCGCGGCGCCCCGGCTGCCGAAGCACGGCGCTTCGGCCACCAGCCTGTTCGCTGCGCTCGCCGCCGCGCGCCGCGGCGAGACCGCGCGCGCCTCGCTGCGCAACAGCACCGGCGAGCACGCCGCGGTGATCTCACCGGTCGGCGCGCGCCGCTTCCTGGTTCGGCTGGCGGGAGAACGCACCGACCAACTGGCTCTGCCCACGGGCGCCCTGGAGGTGCTGAACGCCTTTAACGCCGCCACCCCGCCGCCGCCTAAGATGCTGGACGCTTTCGCCGCGGCCTCGCCGTTCGGTGCGGCGCTGCTGGACGGGGACGATCCCTTCACCGCGACGATCATCGAGGCCAACCCCGCGTTGTCGGCGGTCGCCGGCGGTGGTGGACATGGGGCGGTGTTCGGCGATTTGATCGAGCCATCCTCCCGCGCCGACGCGGCCCAGCGGCTGACCGCCGGCGGGGGCCGCACGGCCAGCGCGCTGGAAGTGCGGCTCGCCCAGGATCCGACCCGTATCGCCCACCTCTATCTGTCGAAGACGGACGGCCGCTGGGTCGCCTATCTGGTGGACGTCTCCGACCAGAAGCAGATCGAGCTGCAGCTGGCCCAGAGCCAGAAGATGCAGGCCATCGGCCAGCTCGCCGGCGGCGTGGCGCACGACTTCAACAACCTGTTGACCGCGATCTTCATGCAGCTCGACGTGCTGGCCTCGCGCCATCCGCTGGGCGACCCATCCTACGAAGGTCTGAACGAGATCCGTCAGACCTCGGCGCGCGCCGCCGACCTGGTGCGCAAGCTGCTGGCCTTTTCGCGCAAACAGACCGTGCAACGCGAGACCCTCGACCTTGGCGAGCTGATCAGCGAGTTCGAGGTGCTGCTCCGCCGGGTGCTCTACGAAGACGTCAAGCTGGAGACCGAGTACGGCCGCGAGTTGCCGCAGGTGCGCGCCGACCGCGGCCAGCTGGAGACCGCGGTGATGAACCTGGCGGTCAACGCCCGCGACGCCGTGCGCGCCCACGGCGGCGGCACCGTGCGCATCCGCACCGCGCGCGTCACCGAGGCCGAGGCAGCGGCCCTTGGCTACGCCGGCGCGGTCGGGCCGCAGGCGCTGATCGAGGTGTCAGACGACGGCCCCGGCATCCCGCCCGAGGTGATCGACAAGATCTTCGACCCGTTCTTCACCACCAAGCCGGTAGGCGAGGGCACGGGTCTGGGTCTGGCCACCGTCTACGGCATCGTCAAGCAGTCGGACGGCTGGATCCACGTCCATTCCAAGCCTGGCGAGGGCGCGGCGTTCCGCATTTTCCTGCCCGTGCACATCCCCACGGCCAGCGAGCTCGCCGCGGCGGCGGAGCCGGTGAAGCTCACCAGGCCAGCGGCGCGCGACCTGTCGGGCGCCGGGCGGATTCTGTTCGTCGAGGACGAGGACGCGGTGCGTGGCGTGGCCGCCAAGCTGCTGCGCGCCCGGGGCTACGAGGTGATCGAGGCCGCCAGCGGCGAAGAAGCTCTTGAGCTCGCCGAGGAACACGCGGGCACCATCGACCTGATGATCTCCGACGTGGTCATGCCCGGCATGCAGGGCCCTGACTTGCTCAAGCAGGCGCGCCAGTACCTGGGCGAAGCGCCGGTGATGTTCATCTCCGGCTACGCGGAGGCGGAGTTCTCGAACCTGCTGGAAGGCGAGCGCAACATCTCGTTCCTGCCCAAGCCGATCGACATCAAGACGCTCGCCGAGCGCGTGAAGCTGGAACTCCAGAAGGCGGCGTGAGGTGAGTTACTTGCGCTTCTGTTTCCGGGCGGCGTAGCGCGCGTCGCGGGCGGCTTTTTGTGCGGCCTTCAGCTCCAGGTCACGGGCTTCCTGGTCGATCGCCTCGGCTTCTTGTGTGGCCGCCGTTTCGATCGCGACCTGTTCGCGCTTGGCGGCCTTGGCGGCCTGGCGCTCAGTGCGCACACGTTCCAGCTCAGCGGCCTTTTCGGCCTGACGTTGAGCGAGGTTCGGGTCGGTGACCGTGGGTTTGGGGCGGAACTTGGCGAGCAGGGCCTGCTTGGCGGCGGCGGCGGCCGCGGCGCGGTCGGCGAAACTGTTGTTCTTGAGGTCTCTCATCTCGGATCCAGCTGGCCCGGCCCGATGACCGGTCTGAAGGCGTCACATCTAGCGGATAACCGCCGTCCCTCAAGTCCGGTTGCGCCGTTGCGGCGCTCAAAAAAATTGAGGGTCAGCCCCAGCTTTCGACGGCGCCGCGGCGGCGACCCGGGGCGACGGCCGCCACCTGTTTGGCGATCGGCAAGGCAGGCTCGTCGGCGGCCGGGCCATAGAGCCAGCCCTGCGCGAAGTCGACGCCGGCGCGGCGGACCGCTTCCTCCGCCTGGGGCGTCTCGACCATCTCGGCCAGGGTCTTGACCCCCAACTCCGCGCACATGCGCACCAGATGACGGATGAATGTCGCACCGCGACCGCCGTGCTGCAGTTCTCGGATGTAGCGCCCGTCGATCTTGACCACGTCGAGGCTGAGTTGCTGCAGGTAGGCGAGGGAGGCGGCGCCCGCACCGAAGTCGTCCAGGCACACGCGGCAGCCCTCGGCGCGCAACGCCTGCAGGTGGCGGTCGGCTAGCGCCAGGTCATCGATCGCGGCGCTTTCTGTCAGTTCGAAGATCAAGCGATGGCGGGCCTCGCCCGAGCCGCGGATGATGCGGCGCGCCTGTTCGACGAAGTCGCTGCTGCAGATCGTGCGCCCGGAGATGTTCACCGCCAGCGTCAGGTCGTGCGAGGTGGTCAGCCGTTCCACCGTGCGTTCCAAAATCGCCAGGTCGAGCGGCTCGATAAGGTCCAGTTCCTCGGCCATGCGGATGATCGGGAAGGGGCTAGCCTCGGCTCCGAAGCGGACCAGCACCTCGTAGTGGTGCAGCGCCCCGCCAGCCTTCAGATCGACGACGGGCTGATAGACCAGCCGGAAGTTCTTGCGGGCCACGGCTTCGCCCAGCGCGCCGGCCTCCATCATGGTTCGCCGCAAGGATGCCTGCACGGCCTCCCCCAGCGTCATCGGGTTGTCCACGTCCAGGCCGTCGCGAATGAAGCTGTCGAGCGAGAAGCGGATCGCGCGCAGCACCTTTCCAGCCGAGGGGTCGTCGTCCAGCGGCAGGCTCGCGCCGCCGGCGTCGACGGTGTGCGGGGGCGGCAGGTCGAGCAGGTCAGCCATGCGCTTGGCCAACAGGCCCGGCGCCTCGGCGGTGCGCTGACGCACGAGGGCGTAGCGGTCGCCGCCCAGCTCAGCCGCGGCCGAACCGCCATGCGACTGCGCCCGCAACAGGCCCGCCATGCGGCGTTCGGCGTCCTTGGCCGCATCGGGCGCCAGCGCGCTCCGCGCCTGGGCGAAGCCGGCCATCTCCACCAGCGCGAGCTCCAGTTCCACCCCGGTCGCCCGGGCGGTCTCGAACAGGGTGGCCGCAAGGGTTTCGAATCCGGCCTTGTCGTGCAGACCACTTTGATTTCGAGGCGCAGGATTCCCCGCCCGCGCCAGGGTGCAGGAGGTCGCGCCGCCGTTTTGCGGCAGCCGGCAGGCGCGGAGGGTCGCCGCGCGTGGCGCGGCCCCCGCCGCGCTCTTGAGTTCCACCAGCACGGGACCTGCGCGCGCGCCGGCCTGCAGCGCGTCAAACAGGGCGTCGACCATCGGTTGGTCGCGCGCGTCGATGAAATCGCGCAGCGGCCTGCCGACGAGTTGGGTTTCGGGAGAGCCAGACAGCGCTTCACTGGCGCCGACCGCGAGGTCTATCGAACCGCTGGGGCCGATCTCCAACAGGAGGTCGGCGCCGGCGAAGGCGAAGCCGAGAAGACGGTGGACGCCGAGCGACAAGACTGATCGGCTCCTTTCGCCGCTAGAGGGGCACACTGCCCGCTCAAGCTTAATTCCCGGTTGCCGCCGCATGGGCATTTCGCCGCGGCTGGATCAGCTCCCGGCGGACTTGTATTGAAGCCCATGCGCGAACGCCGAACCGCCAGGGTGCTGCTGCTCGATCCGCACGGCCGGATCCTGCTGATGAAGGGACGCCTGCCCAGCCGGCCCGATGCGCCGGGGGCGTGGTTCACAGTTGGCGGTGGGGCCGATCCTGATGAGACGCTGGAGCAGGCGGCCCTGCGCGAAGTGTTCGAAGAGACCGGTTTCAGCGACGTCGTGTTGGGCCCAGCAGTATGGTTGCGCGAAAGCGTGCTGGCGCTGGAAGGCGGCGAAGCGGTGTTGTTCTGCGAAACCTATTTCGTAGCCCATTGCGCCGGCGCTGAGCCCAATCGCGAGGGGTGGGACGAGGTGGAGCGGCGGCTGGTCGACGATATCCGCTGGTGGCGCCTGGTCGACCTGCTGGCCTGCGGTGAGCCCGTCTACCCGGAGGCGTTCGCGTACCTCGCCCCCGACATCGTCGCTGGACGACTTCCGCGTGAGCCTTTGGTGATCACCGCGCCCAGGGCGCTGGACGGCGTTTGACCGTCTTTCGGGCTCTGCTAGATCGATCCGCGTCGATATCAGGTCCGAACCCCGATTCGCCGGCTCGACGCCTTGCGTTGGTCCATTGCGCGGCCCATCTGAAGAATGTGGACGGCGATACGCAATGTGTTGCGAATCCCATGCGGTCGAACACCATTAGTATGACTTCGCACGGTGAAGCTTTCGGATGCAGTTGTCGCCGCGATTGAGCCGCACGGCGCACTGTGTCGGGAACCCCACTCTGGTGTTTGTGTCAAACTGGCACTACAAAACTGACACATGTTTGCCCGATTACGTTCACGGAACCTGTTTCCGATCATCTTTCGGACCGATTTCAGGGCTTGAGTACATCGAATTAACGGACTATTAGCTTTGTATGTCATCGACGCGGGTGCCTGGTAGGGCATCGGATCGAAGGCGGGCTGTACGGGGGCGGCGGCCGTTATCCAGGTTTGGCGAAAGTGACGGTCTGCGTCGTTTTCGCCAAGGGGTCGGAGGTCGGGATGTCAGATCCATTCAGGGATGAAGTTATCTCTCTCATTCCGCCACTGCGCGGCTATGCGATCGCCCTGACACGATCGAGCACCGAAGCTGACGACCTTGTGCAGGACGCTCTGGTGCGGGCTTGGCAGTTCCGCTCAGGCTTCCGGGTCGGGACCAACCTCAAGGCCTGGCTCTACAAGATCCTCCGCAACACCTTCTACACTCAATCGGAGCGCCGCTGGCGCACGGTTCAGGATGTGGACGGAAAGCTCGCCGCACAGCTCACCTGCAACCCCGATCAGGAATGGCGGCTGGTCTATGACGAGTTGCTGGAAGCACTGGGTCACCTGAGCAAGGACACCCGCGATGCGTTGCTTCTGGTGGTGGCCGCTGGGCTGACCTACGAGGAGGCTGCGGAGATCACAGGATGTGCAGTTGGCACGATGAAGAGCCGCGTGAACCGCGCCCGCGAAAGATTGGCCAAACTGACCGATTTCGACCTTGCGGGATCGACGCCAAATGAGCCAAAACAAACTGCGTCCACCGTTAACGGGCGTCCGGCATTTGTTTAACGGCTCCTGAACTAATACCGGTCAGTTTGGTACTATCCCTGTCGACTAAACCGCCGGTGCATCTCACATGACTTCGTTGGCTTCCGGGTCTTCACAGACTGCTCGCCTGTTGATGGCTGGAACTGCCGCGTTCGCGCTATTGTCCGCGAGCGCACCTGCTTTCGCTCAGGTCAGCGCCTCTACGGCCCAACGCTTGGCCAACATCGAGGCTCAACTCGCAGACCAGAACCGGCGACTGGCCGACCAGGAGCGGCGTCTGCAGACGCAGGAACAGATCATCCAGGCTCAGGCGGTCCAGCTCAACGGGCTTCATAACGAACGTGAGCGCCTGCTCAGCGACATCCGCGCCGGCCGTGAACTGGCCGAGACGGAGCGCCCGCTGACGGTGGCCTCGAACGCTTCGGTCGCCCAGGTCGGGCCGACCGCCGATGATTCGCCACAGCCGGTGGGCGAAGCGCCGCCGCCTGAACGCCGCGCCCGCGAAGTGGCCGCCATCCCCGAGGGCATGGGCGTGCTGACCCCGCGCGGAACGCTGATCATCGATCCGTCGATCGAATACACCCGCACCAGCTCCAACCGCCTGGTGTTCCGCGGCGTCGAAATCGTCCCGGGCATCCAGCTGGGGGTCATCGAAGCCAACGACGCGGACCGCGATTCGCTGACCGGCGCCCTGTCCGCCCGCTTCGGCCTGACCAACCGCATCGAAGTGTCGGCGAGCATCCCCTACGTCTATCGCCAGGATCGTGTGACCACGGTCCAGCAGCGCGACGAGACGGTAGCCCGCGCCATCAAGCTCGAGGGCCAGGAGTGGGGCGACCTCGATGTCAGCGCCCGCTATCAGATCAATGCGGGTCTGCGCGGCTGGCCGGTGTTCGTGGCCAACCTTCGCGCCAAGCCCCCGACCGGCGTGGGCCCCTTCGACGTCAACTACGACGAATTCGGCGTCGCCAAGGACTTGGCCACCGGCTCCGGCTTCTGGGGCGTGAGCGCCGGGGTCACCGCAATCTATCCGACCGACCCGGCGGTGATCTTCGGCAGCTTCGACTACCTCTACAATGTGCCCAAGGACATCAATAAAACCATCGGTAATGTGCCGGTCGGCAGCATCGACCCGGGCGACTCCATCAGCGCCACGCTGGGCTTCGGCCTGGCGCTGAACCCGCGCTTCTCGTTCTCGCTGGGCTACAGCCACAGCTACATCTTCCCGACCGACTCCGACCTCGGAAACACCGTGCAACGGTCCAACAGTCTGCAGGTCGGGCGTATGCTGATGGGCTGGTCCTTCCGCCTCAGCGAACGCGTCACCCTCAACAACAACTTCGAGTTCGGCGTCACCAGCGACGCGCCCGACATGCGCATGGTCGTGCGCGTGCCCTACCGCTTTTAGGGCCGCCGCCAGGCGCGCGCGGCGCCCACCCCCCTTTGAGACACGGCAAAACACCCCGGATCATCGATCCGGGGTGTTTTAGCATGTAACGACCAAGCCGCGGCGGCCTGGCGCGGAGCCTTAGTTGGCGGCGTTGGTCAGCGCCAGATCCAGCGAGCTTTGCATGTTGGAGCCGACGCGCGAGCGCATCATGTCCGCCGTCAGGGCGTCGAAGCCCGGAATGGTCAGGGTGATGTCTGTGTGCTGTTCGATGGTGCGATCGTTGGCGGTGTTGAGCGTCAGGTTGGTGATGCCGCCGCCGTTCAGTTGCTGCAGCACCGCGGTGGCGCCGCCCGAACCGGGAATGACCACGCCGTTCCAGCCCGAGGTGTCGCCCAGCTTGATGCCGCCAGCAGCGGCCGCTCCGGCGAGGTCCGCGGTCGGCGCGCCTTGCAGGATCTCGGGAGCCTTGGCGCCGGTCTGGGTGTCCCAGGTCAGGCGGCTTTCCAGCGCCACTGCGCCGTCAATGGTGGTGCGCACCACCGCGCCGAACCCGATATCCAGGCCGAGCGGCGTCATAAACCCGCCGCGTTCGCCTTCCAGGTCCGCTTCGGCCAGCGCCAAGCCGCCCGACGCCGCAGGCTCGTCGGCCAGGGCCAGTTCCGGCGCATTCAGCAGGCTGAACGGGTCGATCGCGGCGATGTCCGAAATGGCGGCTGCGTCGTTCGCCAACGAAGTGATGTCGGCTTCCGCCGTGTCGTTCAGGCCGTCGAAGCTGGTGTGGGCCAGTGCGACGCCAGGAAGCGTCAGCACGGCCAGCATGGCGGTCAGAGTGGCGAAGCGCGTCATGGGTAAGCTCACGGAAGAGTACGAGAAACAGGAAGATCGCCGGCGATGTAGGGGTCGATGTCGAGAGCGCCCGACACCTGGTACATCGGCGGCAATTCCCGCGTGAAATCGGAGAGCGAGGCGTTGTTGATCGGATGGGACAGCGGGGCCTTGGGCCACGGGTTCCATTCTTCGCTGCGGTTGTAGACGACCTGCTGGGCAGGGCCTTCGTTGACCAGAAAGACGATCCCGTTCCACATCGCGACGAATTCATCGCGCGAATAGGTCTTGAGGCCCTGGGCCGGGTCGCCGATCAGGACGCGGCCGCCCTGTATGCCTTTAATGACGACGAAGTGCTTGTAATTGTTGATCGAGATCACCGCGATCGCAGGGGCCTTGAGGTCTGCCAGCTCTTCCATGTCGAGCTTGTAGCCGTCGGCGCTGAAGCCATGGGCTTCGAGATAGCGCTTCATGTCCAGAAGTGAGAAGCCGACCTTGCGGATCTTGTCCTGATCGCCCGTGGCGTACATCGCCTTGAAGACCTCGGCCTCAGTGACCGGCTTGCCGTAGTGGTAATGCAGAAGCGTGGCCAGCGCGGCCGAGCCGCAGCTGTAATCGTATTGCTGCCGCACCACCGTGCGCCACGGGATGTCCTTGAAGGTGGTGACCTTCACATTGAACGTCGCGCCGCCTTCCATGAACGAGACCTGCGCCGATGCGGGAGCCGCCAGGCACAGGCCCAGGGCGGTTCCACATGCGAGAGCGGTCAAGCTGCGAAGGAGCGGCGAGGACATGGCTGAACTCAAGGGGCGGGGGTGGGGGTGGTGGCGATGGTGACGCTGATGCTGCCCATGACGTTGGCGTTGGCGCCGGTGTTCACCGTCACGTTGCCGATGCCGTTGAACCCGACCAGCGCGCCCGGGGAGAAGGTCACGTCGCCTGAGCGGTAGTCGCCGCCGCCGGTGTTCACGGAGTTGTCTTTATTGATCGCCTCAAGGTCCTGGTCGGAGATGGCCAGGTTGGTGACCGTATTGGCGCCCCCGGATGTCGCGGCCATTTCGTCGGCGCTCATCGACTGAGGTGCGGATTTGGCGGCCGGAGCCTGAGTGTCCGCCGCCGAGGCGATTCCGAACGTCCCGAAGAGGACGGCGGAAGCCAGGAGACAGGTGGCGGTGCGTGACATCGGGACTCTCCGGTGCGGATAGGGCAGTTGAATTCAAGAAGTAGGCCAGGCCGCCGCGGATGCGGCGGCCTGGCCCTTTAGTCTTATTGACCGAAGCCGATCGAGGAGTTCGCGCCCAGGCCGGTGACGGCTTGGTTCGCGGTCGTCAGACCGGTGTTGTAGCTGGCGGTTTGGATGCCAGCGTAGGCGGTGTGGTCGCCGGCGTTGATGCCGCCGGTGGCCAGGCCAGCCGCGGCCGCGCCGTAGCCCGACGTGATCGTGCCGTGATCGTCGGTCACCGAGGTCGGCGAGCCCGTCGTGTAAACGGTCAGATCGTTATCGCGGATCTTGGCCTTTTGCTCGACGTCCGACTTCGTGAAGTAGGACACCTTCGTGTAGTCCGACGTGTCCGTCTTGCTGATGGTCACGGAGTCGCTGTTGCGCGAGCCGAGCGAGTTGCCCGACAGGACGCGGTTGCCGCTATCCTTGACGATCGTGGTGTCGGACGTGTCGGAAACGTCCACGGTCTTGGTCGTGGAGTTGCCCGAAGCAACGTCGTTGTTCGACAGGACGTTGTTGCCGCTGTCCTTGACGATCGTGGTGTCGGACGTGTCGGAAACGTCGACGGTCTTGGTCGAGGAGTTGCCCGACGCGACTTGGTTGTTCGACAGGATGTCGTTGCCGCTGCCGTAGTTCACCAGGTACGTGTCGTCATCGCTCTTGGTCGTGTTCGCGATGTTCGTGGTGGTGTCGACCGCGGTCGAGTTGCCGTAGGTCGTCGTCGTGGCGCCGTGGTCGTCGGTGGTCGAGGACACCGGGCCGCCCAGGGCGACGTTGCCTTCGAGGTTGCCGTTGCCGGCGTCGGCCATCGCCGCGCTGGACATGGCGACGCCGAGAACCAGCGCCGACACGGAGATGAGGAACTTATTGGTCATTAGTGTGCCTTCCAAAATTCTGAATGGGTGA
>NZ_JAUYQL010000109.1 GCF_030697305.1 Phenylobacterium sp.
GGATCGACGGTCTCGCCGACCTGGATCGGCAGATAGGAGATCACCGTGGCAGGCTCGATGCGCTCGTTCCCACGTACGATGATCCGTTGGATCGTCGCCACGCGCTGATCGGCCGCCACAGGGGCAGGCGAATCCGCAACAGCAGGCGGAGACGATGCGGCGGGCGGCGGAGTCGGTGCGGCCGGCGCAGCCTGCGCCAGCGCCAGCCCTGGCGCGGTGAGTGCGGTCGAGCCGAGCAGCAACGCAAGGCCTGTGGCGAGCGCGGCGCGGCGGGCGCGGGGTCTTTGCATGAATTAAGCCGTCACAGGATTGGGTCGGGGGCTTTCAGGAGAGGAGGCCGCCGAGAAATTTGAACACACGCAATTGCTGCAGATCGTTCCAGGTCGCGAACAACATTAATCCGAGCAGCAGCGCAAGGCCCACGCGATACCCTGCCGCCTGAACCTTGGCTGCAAGAGGGCGTCGTGTGATCGCCTCGTAGGCGTAGAAAAGCAGATGCCCGCCGTCGAGCACCGGAACGGGCAGCAGATTCATGAATCCGATGCCTACCGAGAGCACGGCGGTCAGGCCAAGCAAGGCCACCAGACCGCCCAGCACCATGGCGAACGGCGTCGTCCCGCCTTCCGCCCCAGCCTGTGCGACCTGGCCCGAGGCTTGGGCGATTCGCAATGGTCCGCCCAGTTGTTCGGCGGTCTCCTTGCCGGTGATCAGCCGCCCCAGATAGTAGACGGTCGACTCAAGCACATCCCAGGTCCGCGCCACGCCGCCGCCGAGAGCCTCGAGCGGGTTGTAGCGCTTCACGACCCGATCACCCGGCTGCTCCAGCCCGCGCAGGCCCAGGGCGCCGACCTTCTGCTCGCCGCCGATCCTGGCGACGATGGTCTTGCGTTCGGGCGTCGCGTGCAGCGTCAATTCGCGCCCGCCGCGCTCGACCACGAAGCTCATCGGCACGTTGGCGCGCATTGAGACCATCTGCTGCAGCTCAAGGAAGGATTTGATCTTCCGTCCGTTGGCTTCGACGACCAGGTCGCCGCGCGAGAACCCTGCCCGTTCCGCCGCGCTGCCTGGAATCACCCCGTCCACCCGCGCCGGCAGGATGGTCTCGCCCACCGTCATCAGCAGGAAGGCGAACAGCACGATCGACAGCCCGAAGTTGGCGAACGGGCCCCCCGCCACGACGACCGCGCGCTGCCACAGCGGCCGGAAGTGGAAATAGCGGCCGACGGCTTCCACGCCCTCGCGTCGCTCAATTTCGCTGCGCATGGCCGAGAGATCGGCCTGGTCGGGCACGCTGGCGGCGTTCTCATCGCCGGCGAAGCGCACATAGCCGCCCAGCGGCAGCCAGCCGATCCGCCACTCGACCCCGGCCTTGTCCTTCCAGGTGGCGATCGCACGCCCGAAACCAATCGAGAAACGGTCGACGGCGATCCCAAGGCTGCGCGCCGCCAGGAAATGGCCGAACTCATGGATGGTCACCACGAGGCCCAGCACCAGCAGGAACGGGCCGATGTAACTCAGGGCGGATCCGATGAAATCAATCATGGGGTCGATGGTGCTCCACGCGCATCAATGCGCCCGGCGTCGAAGGTCGATGACTTCGGCGGCCACACGCCTGGCCACCGCGTCGGTTTCGCGCGCGCCGTCCAGGGCGTCGTTGGCCTGGCTGGCGAGCCCCTGGGCCTCGACGCGCTCCAGCGTATCTGCGACCGCGCGGGCGATATCCAGGAAGCCGATGCGGCTTTCCAGGAAGGCGGCGACGGCGATTTCGTTGGCGGCGTTCATCACGGCGGGCGCAGCTCCTCCGGCTGAGAGAGCGTCTTTCGCGATCTTCAAGGCAGGAAAGCGGCCAAGGTCCGGTTCTTCGAACGTCAGCGTCCCGATCTTCGCCAGGTCCAGCTTCGGCGCCGGCCACGAAAGCCGGTCCGGCCAGGCATAGGCGCAGGCGATCGGCGTGCGCATGTCAGGCGCGCCGAGCTGGGCCAGTGTCGAGCCGTCGTCGTACTCCACGAGGCTGTGGACGATCGATTCCGGGTGCACCAGCACGCCGATCTGGTCCGGCCGCATCGAGAACAGATAGGCCGCCTCGATGATCTCCAGCCCCTTGTTCATCATGGTCGCGGAATCCACCGAGATCTTGCGGCCCATGTTCCACTTGGGGTGGGCGACCGCCTGATCGGGCGAGGCCTGCGCCATCTGCGCCTGGCTCCAGCCGCGGAAAGGGCCGCCCGAGGCGGTGAGGATGAGCTGCGCCACGTGATGGATGTTCATCGGATCCAGCACCTGGAAGATCGCCGAATGCTCGGAATCCACGGGAATCACCGCCCCGCCCGCGAGCTTGGCGGTGCGCAGCAGCGAGGGCCCGGCGCAGACCAGACTTTCCTTGTTGGCGAGCGCGATCACCGCCCCGGCCTTCGCCGCCGCCAAGGTTGGCGCTAAACCCGCAAATCCGACGATCGCTGACATCACCCATTGGGCTTCGGCCGCAGCCGCCTCGGCGAGCGCGCCTGCCCCGCCGGATGCGGTCACCCCCGAGCCAGCCAGTCTTTCGCGCAGTTCCGGCAACAGCGCCTCGTCGCGGATCACCGCCATCTTCGGCCGCCAGCGCAGCGCCTGCCGGGCGAGGATCTCGACGTTGCGCCCGGCCGCCAGGGCCACCACCTCGACCTCCGCGCCGGACTGCTCGAACAGGTCCAGGGTGGAGACGCCGACTGAGCCCGTCGAGCCCAGCACGCTGACGCGCCGTGGCAGGGTCAATGGCCCCACCCCAGGTGATTGACCAGCCGCGCCGCGGAGATCACCGCCACTGCGAACATCAGGCCGTCGACCCGGTCCATGAGCCCGCCGTGGCCGGGTATCAGATCGCCGCTGTCCTTCACGCCGAAGCGGCGCTTGAGCATCGATTCCCAAAGGTCGCCCGCCATGGTGGCGAGCCCCCCGGCCAGGCCGATGGCCGCAGCGGCGGCGAGGTTGAGCCGGAAAAGCGGCAGGGACGCCATCAGCGCGCCGACCAGGGCGCCGGCCAGCAGCCCGCCGATGAAGCCGGACCAGGTCTTGTTGGGGGAAAAGCGGACCCATAGCTTGGGGCCCTTCAATGCGCTGCCCACCGCGAACGCCGCGATGTCGGCCGACCAGGTGATCGCCAGCAGCATCATGGTCCACCATTCGCCTTGCGGCGTAGCCCGCAGCCACACAAGGCAAAGGCAGGGTATGCCGATATAGATCACGCCGTAAGCCGCATCGAACGGCCGCTCGGCGACGCCGCGGGCGATCAGCGCCGCGGCCAGCGCCCCCAGCGAGGCGACGCCCCAGGCCAGTTGATGCTCGCCCGTGTACGCCAGGAACACGCCGCCCAGCACCGCCGCGGTGACCGCCGCCGAGACCCGCATCGGCGCGCGCGGCGCACTCATGCTGGCCCATTCGATGGCCAGCAGCGCCACCGCTACCGACAGCAGCAGCAGGAAAAGCCAGGAGCCGGTCCAGACAGCCAACAGCACCGCCGGGATCAGGACCACGGTGGAAACAAGCCGGACCCCGAAATTGGACCAGTCGAAGCGCCTAGCCTGCGGCAAGTACGTCATCGGCGACGGTTCCGCCGTATCGCCGCTCGCGCTTGGTGAACTCCGCGATCGCGGCCTTCAGGTGCTCAAGCCCATAGTCGGGCCACAGCACGTCCTGGAAGACGAACTCGGCATAGGCGGACTCCCAGAGCAGGAAGTTGGACAGCCTCTGCTCGCCGCTGGTGCGGATCACCAGGTCTGGAGGCGGCAGGCCGCCGGTCGACAACCGGGCCTCGAACGCCTTGTCGTCCAGCGCTTCGGGATCGAGGCGACCTTCGCGCGCCGCTTCCATCAATTGGCGGGCGGCCTGGACGATGTCGGCCCGCGCGCCATAGTTGAACGCCACCTGAAGATGGAAGCCGTCATTGTGCGCGGTGCGCGCCTCGGCCCGTTCGACAATCTCGGCGATGTCCGGCGCCAGGCCCTCGCGCCGGCCCAGGATGCGCACCCGCACCCCCTCACGCACCAGGTTGTCGAGATCGCTGTTCACATAGGCCTTCAGTAGCCGCATGACCTCGGAAACCTCGCCCGGCGGACGGCCCCAGTTCTCGGTGGAGAAGGCGTATAGCGTCAGCCAGCCGACGCCCAAAGTCGGCGCCGCCTCGACTGTGCGGCGGATCGCCTCGACGCCGCGCGGATGGCCCAGCGTGCGCGGCAGCCCGCGCCGCTTGGCCCATCGACCGTTGCCGTCCATGACGATGGCGACGTGCAGGCGCGGCGCTCCGGGCGTGGGTCCGCCTTCCTGCGACTGTGACTTGGCGACGGCCATCGGGGGCGCCTTCAGGACTGGAGCGACGGGCGCTGGGATCGCCACACCTAGACGTGCATGATCTCTTGTTCTTTGACTTTCAAGGCTTCGTCCACCCGTTTGACCGCCTCGTCGGTGTGCTTCTGCACCTCCGACTCCATGCGCTTTTGCTCATCCTGGGTGATGACGCTGTCCTTCTCCGCCTTTTTCAGGTCGTCCATGGCGTCGCGACGCACGTTGCGCACGGCGATCCGCTGCTGCTCGGCGTATTTGCTGGCCATCTTGGCGATGTCCTTGCGGCGTTCCTCGGTCAGCGCCGGGATCGGGATGCGCAGGTTTTGGCCTTCCACGACCGGATTCAGGCCAAGGCCCGAATTGCGGATCGCCTTCTCCACAGAAACGACCAGGGCCTTGTCCCAGACGCTGACGCTGATCGAGCGCGGCTCGGGTACGCTGACCGCGCCGACCTGGTTCAGCGGCATCTGCGAACCGTAGGCGTCGACGGTGATCTGATCGAGCAGGTTGGACGAGGCGCGGCCGGTGCGCAGGCTGGCGAACTCCTCCTTCAAGGCCGTGACGGCCTTTTCCATGCGGTCCTTGTATTTCGAAAGCACCGGCTTCTCAGCGGTGGCCATGGGCGCTTCTCCATTCTCAAGCTCAGGGCGCGTCAGGCGATGGTCGTGTAGACGCCCTCGCCTTGCAGCACCTTCAGGAAGTTACCGCGTTCGCGGATCGAGAACACTACGATGGGAATCTGATTGTCGCGCATCAGGCTGATCGCGGAGGCGTCCATTACCCGCAGATCCTTAGCCAGCACCTCCTGATAGCTCAGGGAGTCATAGCGCTTGGCGTTCGCATCCTTCTTGGGGTCGGCGGTGTAGACGCCGTCGACGCTGGTGCCCTTGAACAGCGCGTCGCAACCCATCTCCGCGGCGCGCAGGGCCGCCGGCGTGTCCGTGGTAAAGAACGGCGCCCCCAGGCCAGCGGCGAAGATCACCACGCGTCCCTTCTCCAGATGGCGCAGGGCGCGGCGACGGATATAGGGCTCGCAGACCGCTTCCATGGGGATCGCCGACTGCACCCGCGTGTAGACGCCGATCTTCTCCAGCGCGCCTTGCAGGGCCAGCGCGTTCATCACAGTGGCCAGCATGCCCATGTAGTCGGCGCTTGCCCGCTCCATGCCCCGTCCGGCCAGCGACACGCCGCGGAATATGTTGCCGCCTCCGGTCACCAGGCACAGCTCCGCGCCGTGGCGCACCACCTCGGCGATGTCCTCGGCGACCGCTTCCAGCGTCTTGGGATCAATGCCGAACGGCGCGTCCCCCATCAGGAACTCGCCGGAGACCTTCAAGAGGATCTTCTTGTAGCGGAGGGGGGCAGTCGACATAGGCGCGGCTTCTTCTTTCGAATCTGTCCAGGCAATCTAGCCCACCGCGCGGCGCCCGAAAGTGGGCGCTGGCGCCGCCACCCTCACGCGCACACGAAAACCGCGGACGCGCTGTCACGCACGCCCGCGGCTTCTTGGTCCAGGTCAGTCCTGGCTGGTCAGTTGCGCGACTTCGGCGGCGAAGTCGTCGGTCTTCTTCTCGACGCCTTCGCCTAAGACGAAGCGCACGAAGCCCTTCACCGCCAGCGGCGCGCCCGTCGACTTCGACGTTTCGGCGATGAGTTGCTCGATCGTCTGATCCGGGTTCATCACGAAGGGCTGCTTCAGCAGCACGACCTCTTCCTGCCACTTGCGGATACGGCCTTCGATCATCTTCTCGACCACGCCCACCGGCTTGCCGGATTCCAGCGCCTGGTCGGTCAGGAACTGCTTTTCCTTGGCCACGGCGGCTGGATCCAGATCGTCGGGCGTCAGCGCCAGCGGCGGGGTCGGCGTGCCGGCCACGTGCATGGCGATCTTGCGACCGACGTCCTTCAGCACGGCGGCGTCGCCGCCGCCTTCCAGCGCCACCAGAACGCCCAACCGGCCGACGCCGTCGCCCTGCGCGTTGTGCAGGTACAGTGCAACCGCGCCTTGAGCGACGCTCAGGCGGGCGGCCCGACGCAGGCGCATGTTCTCGCCGATCGTGGCGATCAGGTTAGTGACCATCTCTGAGACGACTTCGCCCTTGGCGGTCTTGGCCGCGGAGATCGCGTCGACGCCTTCGACGTCCAGCGCCACGGCCGCGATGTCGCGGGCGGCGGCCTGGAAGGTCTCGTTCTTCGACACAAAGTCAGTCTCGGCGTTCAGCTCGATCAGCACGCCGGTCTTGGCGTCAGGGCTGATCAGGCCAGCCACCAGGCCCTCGGCCGCGGCGCGGTCGGTCTTGTTGGCGGCCTTGGACAGGCCCTTGGTGCGCAGCCAGTCGCTGGCCGCTTCCATGTCGCCGGCGGCTTCCTGCAAGGCCTTCTTGCAATCCATCATGCCTGCGCCGGACTTGTCGCGCAGTTGCTTGACCAGCGCAGCAGTGATCTCCGCCATGGTCATTCCTCCAGTCTGAGTTCGGCCGGGCGCTTGGGCCCGGCCAGGGATTCAACGAAAGTTCAGCCCGCCTGCTCAGGCGTCGGCGAAGAGGCTTCTTCGGCCGCCCGCTCGATGGCAGGTTCGGCGGCGGGCGTCTGTTCGGCCTGCGGGTCGGCGGCCGCTTCGCTGCGGGCCAGGGCCGGCTCCACCGGAGTCTCCAAGGCGCCCAGGTCGACGCCCGAGGCGGCTTGGCCAGCGGCCAGACCGTCCAGCACCGCATCGGCCATCAGGTCGCAGTAGAGTTGAATGGCGCGGGCGGCGTCGTCGTTGCCGGGGATCGGATAGGTGATGCCGTCCGGATCGCAGTTGGTGTCGAGAATGGCGATCACCGGGATGTTGAGCTTGCGCGCTTCCTGGATGGCGATCGCTTCCTTGTTGGTGTCGATCACGAACATCAGGTCCGGGATGCCGCCCATGTCCTGGATGCCGCCCAGCGACAGCTCCAGCTTGTCGCGCTCGCGCGTCAGCTGCAGCAACTCCTTCTTGGTGCGGCCAGCGCCCGTGTCGCCCTCGATCAGGCCTTCCAGCTCGCGCAGACGCGCGATGGATTGCGAGACGGTGCGCCAGTTGGTGAGCGTGCCGCCCAGCCAACGGTGGTTGACGTAGTACTGGGCGCAACGACGCGCGGCGACCGCGATCGGGTCAGAGGCCTGACGCTTCGTGCCGACGAACAGCACCCGTCCGCCCGAGGCCGCGGCTTCGCGCACCTTGACCAGCGCCTGATGCAGCAGCGGGATCGATTGCGACAGGTCGATGATGTGGATGTTCGAGCGGCTGCCGAAGATGAAGCGTTCCATCTTCGGGTTCCAGCGATGGGTCTGGTGGCCGAAGTGGGCGCCAGCTTCCAGGAGCTGACGCATGGAGAAATCGGGAAGCGCCATTGGTTTATAGTCCTTTTTCCGGTTGAACCTCCGCAGGCCACCCTCCTTCGAGGAGGACCGGAGTGGACACGGACGGGATGTCTCCCCGCCAGTCCCCAAACGCCTGCGTGTGGATTGAGGCGCGGACATAGGCGCTAGGGCCGAAAAAAGCAACAGCCGCAGCCGCTTCGCCGGGCGCCGGGCTCACGTAGGGCCAATTCGCCGACCGGCCCGCACACACGTCATGCGAGAGTTCAGTTGCGCCGGTTGCGAAATCCGGAACATATAGCCAACAAGAAGCTTGGCCGGAGCGCGCCTGTGAAATCCTCGATCCTGATCACCGTTGCGCTGGGCCTAGCCTCTTTCACCGGATCAGCCTGCGCCCAGTCGATCTTCGACGCCCCCTCGAACGATCCGAACCGCCAGCCGCGCTATGGGGAGCAACGGGGATACGGCGCGCCGGGCTATGCGCCCTATCGTGCTCCGTCGTACGGCGCGCCGCAGCCGGCGTCAGGCTTCAAACCGTACGAAGCCTATAAGCCGTCCGACGGGTTCAAGCCGTACGAACCCTACAAGCCGTCCGACGGCTTCAAGCCGTACGAAGCCTACAAGTCGTCCGATGGCTTCAAGCCGTTCAAGCCGTTCAAACCGGGCAGCGTCTATTCCAATCGCAGCGGGATCGACGCCTATCCGGCGCCGGCGAAGCCTCGCAAACCGAAGAGCCTGTTCTGAGGCCGGATCTCTCCTAGAGGTCTTCGACGAACACCACGCCCGGGGAGGTCTTCAGCGCGCCGCGCACCGCGCCGTCCAGCGTGAAGCGACCGGGCAACTTCAGTTCGACCTCGCGCCCGCCGTCGAGGCCCGCGACCAGCACGATCTCTCCGCCACGTGGATTGGTGACGCCCTCCAGCCGCCGCTTGAGCGCCTCGATCTCGGCGTTGCGCGGCGCAATGTGCACGCGCACGCCGGCGGTGGCGTTCTCCACCGCCTTCTCTACTGGCTCGGCGTCGTCGCCGAAGAAGCGCACCTCGCCATCGCGGGCCTTGGCGCGGACCTTGATCGCCACCGCACGCCCCGGCTCCAGGAGGTCACGGCACTTGCGCAGCGCCTCCGGCGGGAACAGCACCTCGTACTCGCCGGTGGGGTCAGACAGGGTGACGAAGGCGAACTTTTCGCCGCTGGACTGAGAGGCCCGCTCCTGCTTGCGGCGAACGACGCCGGCCATGCGAAAAGCTTCGTGGCCCGCCTCAGCCTTAATCAGCACATCGGCCAGCAGGTCGCTCCGGCGACGGCGCAGCGCCTCGACCAGATCGTCAAGCGGGTGGCCAGACAGATAGAAGCCGACAGCGGCCAGTTCCTCGTCCAGGCGCTGGATCGGGTTCCACGGCTCGACCTTGTGGATGCGGGGCCGGGCGGCTTCGGCCTGGTCGCCGCCGAACAGGCTGCCCTGGGATGAGGCGCGCTCGGCCGCCATGCTCTGGCCGTAGGCCGCCAGAGCGTCAGCGGCGGCGACCACCTGAGCGCGATTGGGGTGCAAGGTGTCGAAGGCGCCGGCGCGGGCCAGCGTCTCCAACGCGCGCTTGTTGACCTGCTTGGGGTCGACGCGTTCGACGAAGTCGAACAGGTCGCGGAACGGCCCGCCGGCGCGGCGCACCTCTACGACGTGCTCCATGGCGCCCAGACCCAGGTTGCGCACGCCCCCCAGGGCGTAGAGCACCTCGCCGTCGGCCACGTCGAAGTCGGCCTCCGAGCGGTTGACGTCAGGTGGGCGCACCTTCACCCCGAAGCGCTTGGCGTCCTGGTAGAAGGCCGCCAGCTTGTCCGTGTTGGAGATGTCGAGGCTCATGGAGGCTGCAAAGAACTCGACCGGCGCATTCGCCTTCAGCCAGGCGGTTTGGTACGAGATCAGCGCATATGCGGCCGCGTGGCTCTTGTTGAAGCCGTAGCCCGCGAACTTGTCGACGAGATCGAAGATCGAGCCGGCCCGTTCGGCGCTGACGCCCTTCTCGGCTGCGCCCGAGACGAAGCGAGCGCGCTGCTGCTCCATCTCGTCCTTCTTCTTCTTGCCCATGGCGCGGCGCAGCAGGTCGGCCTCGCCCAGCGAATAGCCGGCCAGGATCTGGGCGATCTGCATCACCTGTTCCTGGTAGACGATGATGCCGTAGGTCTCGCGCAGCACCGGCTCCAGGCTCGGGTGCAGGGTGTCGATCGGCTTGCGGCCGAACTTGCAGTCGACGAAGGCCGGTATGTTGTCCATCGGGCCCGGCCGGTACAGGGCGCCGATGGCGGTGACATCCTCGATGGAGCCTGGCCGAAGCTGGCGCAGGGTGTCGCGCATCCCCTGCCCTTCAAGCTGGAAGACGCCGACGGTGTGGGCGTTGCTCATCAGCTCGTAGGTCTTGGGGTCGTCGAGCGGCAGGGTCGCCATGTCGACCTCGGCGCCGCGCTTTGCCAGGTGCTTTAGCGCCCGGTCGATCACCGTGAGGGTCTTCAAGCCCAGGAAGTCGAACTTCACCAGGCCGGCGCTCTCCACCCATTTCATGTTGAACTGAGTGGCCGGCAGCTCGGAGCGCGGATCGCGGTAGAGCGGCGTCAGCTCGATTAGCGGGCGGTCGCCGATCACCACCCCGGCGGCGTGGGTGGAGGCGTTGCGATAGAGGCCTTCGAGCTGCAGGGCGACGTCGAGGAGCTGGGCGACCGCCTCGTCCTCCTCCCTGGCTTGGCGAAGCCTGGGCTCCATGGCGATCGCCTGGGTGAGCGTCACCGGATTGGCCGGATTGTTCGGCACCATCTTGGCGAGCCGGTCGACCTGACCCAGCGAGAGTTGCAGAACTCGCCCGACGTCTCGCAAAGCCGCGCGCGGCTGCAGGGTCCCGAAGGTGATGATCTGCGCCACCCGGTCGCGCCCATAGCGCTGCTGGACGTAGGTGATGACCTCTTCGCGTCGCTCCTGGCAGAAGTCGATGTCGAAGTCAGGCATCGACACCCGCTCGGGGTTCAGGAACCGCTCGAACAGCAGTCCGTATCGCAAGGGATCGAGGTCGGTGATGGTCAGCGACCAGGCGACCAGCGAACCGGCGCCGGAACCCCGCCCCGGTCCGACCGGAATGCCGCGGGCCTTGGCCCACTTGATGAAGTCCGAGACGATCAGGAAGTAGCCGGGAAAACCCATCTGGCTGATCACGCCGATCTCGCGCTCAAGCCGGGCGTGATAGTCCTCCACCGTGGCCGAAGTCGCCTGACCGGCCGCCATCCGCGCCTTCAAGCCCTCGCGCGCCTGGTGCGCCATCTCTTCCTCTTCCGACCGGCCCCCTTCGGTAGGGAAGCGCGGCAGGATCGGATCGCGCTTGCCGACCATGAAGGCGCAGCGTCGGGCGATATCTAGGGTGTTGTCGCAGGCTTCCGGCAGGTCCGCGAACAAGGCGCGCATGTCGGCCGCCGGCTTGAACCAGTGTTCGGCGCTGACCCGGCGGCGCTCGTCCTGGCCGACGAACGCACCGTCGGCGATGCACAGCAACGCATCGTGCGCCTGATGCAGCGCCGCCTTGGGGAAATAGACGTCGTTTGTGGCGACGAGGGCCACGTCCTCCTCATAGGCGAAGGCGACGAGTTGTGGCTCCGCGGCGGCCTCCGCCGCCAAGCCATGTCGCTGCAGCTCCACATAGAAGCGGTCCTTGAACACCCTCTTCATTTCGGCCAGGGCCGTGCGAGCCTCGGCGACCTTGCCGGCCGAGAACAGCGGATCGATCGGACCGTCCGGTCCGCCGGACAGCAGAATCAGCCCTTCGGCATGCTCACAGACCCTCGCCCACGGAACCGCGGGCTCCTCATTGGGCTCCACGTCCAGATAGGCCGAAGACGACAGCGCCGAAAGGTTGAGGTAGCCCGCCTCGCTCTGAGCCAAGAGGACGATGGTGGGGGTCTTCGCCCAGCGCTCGGAACGGCCGCCGCCGATGCCGGTGACCGGCAGAGCACAACCTACGATCGGCTGAACGCCCTCGCCTTTGGTCGCGACCGAGAATTCCAGCGCGCCGAACAGGTTGGCGCGGTCTGTCAGCGCCACGGCCGGCATCTGGGCCGCCGCGGCGAGCTTGCCGACGGCGTCGGCCTTGATCGCACCTTCCAGCAGCGAATAGGCCGAGCGCGCGCGCAGATGGACGAACCCCTCGTCGCCGCCGCTCGCCTCCGCCATGCGCATGCCCCGTCATCCGACCAGGCTGGCCACCTGGCACATGCCCCAGACAAAGCCCGCGACAGAAACGAAAGCCAGCGATTCGCGAGCGAGAAGGGCCATGTGCGTCGATCCTCTTGTGCATGCTTATGTATGTTCGTGCTTCGTTCTTATTCTCCTTTTGTTCTCTCAGTCAAGCCGCTAACGTCAAGCAGAGCTGGCGGCGTTCTTGCAACCGGGGGCGCAGGAGCCGGCAAAACGCCGCGAGTCGGAGGGGTCGATATGAGTAAGCGTGCCATTTTGATCGCATCGTTGATGCTTGCGCTGAGCGCACCGGCCTTCGCGGCCGACAAGGGCATGGGAAAGCCTCCCGCCCCCAAGGCCGTGGACGAGAAGGGCGTGAACGCCTGGGTCGAACGCTACATCGATGACGAAGGATACGGTGTTTCGGCATTCGACCCGGACTCGGTCGCGCTGGTCGAGCTGGACTCGATCAAGACCATGAAGGACGGGACGCTGCGCTTCTGGTCCAAGACGGAATACTTCAAGCCGACCAAGCTCGGCGAGGTCGACGGCATACGCTCCTACAAGCTGCTGACGGCGCTCGATTGCGACAAGGAGCGCATCCAGTCGCTGGCCATCGATTACTACGGGGAAAACTCCCTCCAAGGAGAGCAGCTCAGTTCCATCG
The DNA here is from genome assembly GCF_030697305.1 of Phenylobacterium sp. Classification (GTDB taxonomy): domain Bacteria; phylum Pseudomonadota; class Alphaproteobacteria; order Caulobacterales; family Caulobacteraceae; genus Phenylobacterium. The sequence continues at coordinate 12,537 of NZ_JAUYQL010000109.1, forward strand.
AGGGCGACGAGAGCTGGACCTATCTGCGCCCCGGCAGCTGGGACGAGTATGTGGCGGCGGACGTGTGCGCCTACGTGATTGAGCTCGCCAAGACCAAGGCGGCCGGCAGCGCCAAGCTGAAGGGCGTCGAATCCGAGGCCAAGGCCTGGGTCGGGAGCGCCAAGTGAACCGCGCGAGCGCCGTTCTGGGCGCGCTCGCCGCATCGCTGCTGCTGACGGCGGGCGGGGCGACTGCAGCCGACGGGACGCCAGCGCCCAGAGCCAAGTCGAGCCTCTCCGAGGTCAGGTCCTGGATGGACGACCGCGTGACCGGTGACGAGCACTACACCTTGATCGGCTGGACCGGCGAAGGCGTCTACCTGGTCAGCCTCAAGGAGGCGCGGGTCATGAATGACGGCCTGGTGCGCTTCTGGTCGAGGATCGAGAACTTCAAGCCCCGGCCCGCCCCGAGCGGCGGGGCCTCGCTCTCGTCGAACACCTACAACGAGGCCGACTGCGCGCGGCGCCGGTACCACATGATCTCCAAGGACTTCTTCGCAGAAGGCAACCTGCGTGGCGACGCACTGGAACGCTGGGACCTGGATTCAGGCTGGTACGACGTGACGCCGAAGTCCATGGGCGCGCTGATGCTGGACGAGGTCTGCGCAGAGATCTCGGCCCGGGGCGCCCCAGCCTCCTAGCTATCAGCCCGTGTAGGGCTCCAGGTGACCGTCGCGCAGAGCCAGCACGCGGTCCATGTGGCGGGCGAGCTCGAGATTGTGCGTGGCCACAACCGCAGCGACGCCCTCGCGGCGCGCCAGCTGATGCAGGCTCTGGAACACCGCCAGCGATGTGGCTGGATCCAGATTTCCGGTCGGCTCGTCGGCCAGCAACAGGCGCGGGGCGTTTGCCAGCGCGCGGGCGACGGCGACGCGCTGCTGCTCACCGCCCGAAAGCTGCCCCGGCTGGTGGCGCACCCGTTCGGCGAGCCCCAGGTCGGCCAGCAGTGTCTGCGCCCGTGTCCGCGCCGCCGCCCTCGCCCGCCCGGCGATCATCTGCGGCAGGGCGACATTATCCAGGGCCGAGAACTCCGGCAGCAGATGGTGGAACTGGTAGACAAAGCCGATGGTGGCCAGCCGCACACGCGTGCGCGAAGCCTCGCTGAGGTTGGAGCAGTCCACGCCCTCGATGACGATCGCGCCTGCGTCCGGATGCTCCAGTAGGCCTGCGGCGTGCAGCAGCGAGGACTTACCCGATCCAGACGGTCCGATCAGGCCGACGATCTCGCCAGGCGACACGTCCAGATCAACGCCGCGCAACACATGCAGCGGGCCCGCGCCGGTGACATAGGTGCGCTCCAGCCCGCGGATCGAGAGCACCGGGCTACTCATAGCGAAGCGCCTCGACCGGATCGATGCGCGAGGCCCGCCACGACGGCGGCAGGGTGGCCAGGAACGACAGTGCAAGCGCCCAGCCCACGATGATCGCCACCTCGCTCCAGTCCACCTTGGCCGGCACGTGACTGAGGAAATAGACGTCGGAGCTAAACACCTCCGCGCCCGTCGCCCACTCAACGAAATGCTGGATCGGCCCAATGAAGGTGCAGAACAACACCCCGATGGCGAGGCCCGCGATGGTGCCCAGCACGCCGACCGAAGCGCCCGCCATGAAGAAGATGCGCAGGATCGACCCCTGCCCGGCCCCCATGGTGCGCAGGATGGCGATGTCGCGGCTCTTGTTCTTCACCAGCATCACCAAACCCGAGATGATGTTCATCGCCGCGATCGCCACCAGCATCATCAGGATCAGGCGCATGACGTTGCGCTCGACCTTCAGCGCGCCCCAGAAGGCGGCGTTCTTCTCGGTCCAGTCGGTGACCACGGTGGCGGGGCCGGCGGCGCGCGCCACTTCGTCCTTCATCTCCAGCGCCTTGTCGGGATTGGCGACCTTGATCTCGATGAAGTCGACCATCCCCTCACGGCCGAAGAAAAGCTGCGCCTGCTCGAGCGGCATGTAGATGAAGATCTGGTCGTACTCACTCATGCCGACGCTGAAGGTCGCGGCGACCGTGTAGGTCTTGCGCTGCGGCGTCGCACCGAACGCGGTCGCCCCGCCGGTGGGTGAGATCAGGGTGAGAGAATCGCCCGCCCGCACGCCCAGGGATTGGGCCAGCCGCGCGCCGACCACGATCTCGTCGCCGCCGTATTCGCCGGCGCCGAATCCCTGCAACGACCCGCCGGTCAGGCTACCGGAGATGATCTTGGTGGCGGCGAGATCGCGCGGACTGACGCCACGAACCACAGCGCCGCTGATCTGCGCCGGCCCGAGCGCCATCGCCTGCGCCTCGATGACGGGCGTCACCTGGACCACGCCCGGCAGGTCCGCCAGCCGGCGCACGACGCCGTCTCGCTCCGGCGTCGCGAGCGCCCCGCCAGCAACGTACAGATGGCCATTGAACCCTAAGATTCTATTCAGTAATTCAGTTCGAAAGCCATTCATGACCGACATGACGATGATCAGCACGGCGACCGCCAGCATGATGCCGATGAACGAGATGATCGAGATCATCGCCACCCCGCCCTCCTTGCGCTTGGCGCGCAGGTAGCGGGCGGCGACGGAGCGTTCCCATTCACCGAACGGCGGCGCTCGGCCGCCAGTATCGCTCACGCGCTGATCGCCTTGATCGCCGCGTCCAACGCCAGGGATTGGCGATCGCCGGTGGCGCGGCGCTTGATCTCGACCACGCCCTCGGCGACGCCCTTCGGACCGATAATCAGCTGCCAGGGGATGCCGACCAGATCCATGGCCGCGAACTTCGCCCCCGGACGATCGGGGCCGTCGTCCAGCAGCGGCTCCTTGCCGGCGGCGGAGAGCGCCGCATAAGCCTGCTCGCACACCGCATCGACCGCGGCGTCGCCGGGCCGCAGGTTGATGATCGCCACGCCGAACGGGGCGACCGAGTCCGGCCAGATGATGCCCGCATCATCGTGGCTCGCCTCGATGATCGCGCCCGCAAGGCGTGACACGCCGACGCCATAGGATCCGCCGTGGATCGGCCGATCGACGCCGTCCGGTCCCGTCACATTGGCCTTCATCGGCTTGGAGTACTTCTCGCCGAAGTAGAAGATGTGGCCGACCTCGATGCCCCGCGCCGACAACTGCTTGTCGGTCGGCACTTCCGCGCCGAAGCGCTCGGCGTCATGCATCTCGTCTGTCGCTGCGTAGAGATTGGCGCGCTTGTCGACCAATGGCTGCAGGTCTCCGTCCCAGTCCACGTCCGGCCCGGGTGCGCCCATCTCCACCAGGTCGGCATGGCAGAACACCTGGCTCTCGCCCGTGTCCGCCAGGATGATGAACTCGTGCGACAGGTCGCCGCCGATCGGGCCCGGATCGGCCTTCATCGGCACCGCCTTCAGCCCCATCCGCGCATAGGTGTTGAGGTAGGCGATGAACATTCGGTTGTACGACTTGCGCGCCGTCGCTTCGTCTACGTCGAACGAATAGGCGTCCTTCATCAGGAATTCGCGGCCGCGCATGACGCCGAAGCGCGGACGCCGCTCGTCGCGGAACTTCCACTGGATGTTGTAGAGGTTCTTCGGCAGGTCCTTGTAGCTCTTCACATAGGCGCGGAAGATCTCGGTGATCACCTCCTCCGCCGTCGGCCCGTACAGCAGGTCGCGCTTGTGGCGGTCGGTGATGCGCAGCATCTCGTCGCCGTAGTCGTCGTAGCGGCCGCTCTCGCGCCACAGATCGGCGAGTTGCAGGGTCGGCATCAGCACCTCGATGGCGCCGGCGCGGTCCATCTCCTCGCGCACGATCTGCTCGATCTTGCGCAGCACCCGCAGGCCCAGCGGCAGCCAGGCGTAGATGCCGGCCGCCTCCTGCCGGATCATGCCGGCGCGCAGCATCAGCTGATGGGAGACGATCTGGGCGTCGGCCGGCGCCTCGCGCAGCGTCGGCATGAAGTAACGCGATAGGCGCATGCGGGCGGGCTTTCCGGCGTTGGAGGTTGCGGCGGTGATACCCTTGCCGGCGAAGGCATTGCAACGCGCAGGCGCGAAAGAACCTGCGGCCAGGCTTCTACAGGCCCGACGGCAACCGCGGCAGGTGGATGATCTGCAGCTTCAGGACCAACCAGAAGACGCCGAACACCACGGCTGAGATCCAGGTTGTGGTGAAGAACTTGCGCTTCAGCTTCGGGTCGACCGGCGCACCGGGATCGCCGCCGTCGCCCTTGTCGATGCCCGCCTCGGCGTGGCTGATCGTCCCCAGCGGCAGCACCGCGAACAGCACCGTCCACCAGATGGTCAGATAGATCGCGACGCCGGTGAACCAGGACATCAGTGCGCCTCTTGCGGCGTGGCCATCAGCTCGACCAGGACGCCACCCATGTCCTTGGGGTGGACGAAGATCACCGGCACGCCGTGGGCGCCGATTCGCGGTTCGCCGGTCCCCAGCACCGTGGCGCCCTTGGCGCGCATGGCGTCTCGGGCGGCGAGGATGTCTTCGACCTCGAAGCACAGGTGGTGCTGACCGCCCTTGGGGTTCTTGGCCAGGAAACCGTGGATCGGCGAGTCCGCGCCGTGGGGCTCGATCAGTTCGATCTGGCTGTTCGGCAGATTGACGAAGCACACCCACACGCCCTGCTCGGGCAGGGCGAATTTGTCGGTGATCGAGGTCGCGCCCAGCACATCGCGGTACATGCGCACCGCGTCGTCGATGGAAGGCGTGGCGACGCCCACGTGATTCAGCTTGCCGATCATGCCTTCAACCTCGCCATTCGAAACTCGGCGGAGCTATAGCCCAATTGCGGGCCCGACGGCGAGCCGCCTCGATGCGACCTAGCCGCGCTTCAGCGCCGAGCGGCCGGCATAGCGCGCCTGATCGCCAAGCTGCTCCTCGATGCGCAGAAGCTGGTTGTACTTGGCCGTGCGGTCGGAACGGGCGAGCGAGCCGGTCTTGATCTGCCCGCAGTTGGTTGCGACCGCGAGGTCGGCGATGGTCGAGTCCTCGGTTTCGCCCGAGCGATGGCTCATCACCGCGGTGTAGCCGGCGCGGTGCGCCATCTCGACGGCTTCCAGCGTCTCCGAGAGCGTGCCGATCTGGTTGACCTTCACCAGGATGGAGTTGGCGAGGCCCCGCTCGATGCCCATCGACAGGCGCTCAGGGTTGGTGACGAACAGGTCGTCGCCGACCAGTTGCACCTTCGCGCCCAGGCGATCGGTAAGTAGCTTCCAGCCGTCGAAATCGTCCTCGCCGCAGCCGTCCTCAATGCTGGCGATCGGGAACTTGCCGACCAGATCGGCCAGGTAGTCGACCATGCCGGCCGGATCGAGGGTCTTGCCCTCGCCTTCCAGCACATACTTGCCGCCCTTGAAGAACTCGGTCGAGGCGACGTCGAGGCCCAGCAGGAAGTCCTCGCCGGCCCGGTAACCTGCGCCCTCGCCGGCCTTGACGATGAACGCCAGCGCAGCTTCCGCGCTCGCCAGGTTGGGGGCGAAGCCGCCCTCGTCGCCGACGTTGGTGTTGTGGCCCGCATCCTTCAGCGCCTTCTTCAGCGCATGGAAAATCTCCGCGCCCATGCGCAGACCTTCGGCGAAGGTCTCCGCGCCGGTCGGCAGGATCATGAATTCCTGGATGTCGATCGGGTTGTCGGCGTGGGCGCCGCCATTGATGATGTTCATCATCGGGGTCGGCAGCACGCGTGCATGCACGCCGCCCACGTACTTGTAGAGCGGCAGGTTGGCGCTGAGCGCCGCGGCCTTGGCGGTGGCTAGGCTGACGCCCAGGATCGCGTTGGCGCCCAGGCGACCCTTGTTGGGCGTGCCGTCCAGATCCATCAGCAAGCGGTCGATGCGCCCCTGGTCCTCGGCGTCGGAGCCGGACAACGCGTCGTAGATCTCGCCGTTGACCGCATCGACGGCCTCCAGAACGCCCTTGCCGAGATAACGCTTGGGGTCGCTGTCGCGCCGCTCGACAGCCTCGTGGGCGCCGGTGGAGGCGCCCGACGGCACCGCGGCGCGGCCCAGCGAGCCGTCTTCCAAGACCACGTCCACCTCGACCGTCGGGTTGCCGCGGCTGTCGAGGATTTCGCGGGCGATGATGTCGACAATCTCGGTCATTGAGGAAGGTCCTGTCGGGGAAGCAGGTGGCGGGCGAGCGAGGGCTTTAGCCCGCCCGATGCGGCCTTCGCAACACGCAGGCGCGCCCGGCGCACGAAAGTGCAGCGCGCACCAGCGTTCTGCTCGTGCACGACGAAAGCCGGCCGCGGGAGGCGACCGGCTTGTTGGGTCGAATCAGAAGTCGGGGATCCGGCGCGCGCGGGCGCCGGAACGCGGGCCCTAGTCTTCCTTGGGCGTCAGGACCTGGCGGCCCTTATACATGCCGGTCTTCAGGTCGACGTGGTGGGGCCGCTTCAGCTCGCCCGTTTCCTTGTCTTCGACGAAGGCGTTGGGGCCCAGCGCATGGTGCGAGCGACGCATGTTGCGCCGCGAGGGCGAAGTTTTTCTCTTGGGGACGGCCATGGGAGAATCTCTCAGGCGTGAAAACAAGGACGGCGGCCAACGGGGCCGCCGACGTGAGCGCGGGTGTATGCATGAAACCCCGCGTCGATTCAAGCGCGGCTGAAACGCCGCATCGTGGCGCCGCGTCTTCTGGACAGCGCCAGGGTCGGCCCTATCATCCCGCCCGTGCCCGAACAGATCAAGACAGAGTCCCTCGCGAGCGTGGCGCAGGTTGAGTTGGACGCGTCCGCGATCGGTCCCGGCCTTTCGCGGTGGTGCGGCCGGGTGCTCATTGGGTTCGGCTGCCTCCTGCCGCTGCTAGCTTGGCTGTCGCCGCTTGGCTTTGCACCGACGCTCGCCTTCATGGGCCTGCTGAGCCTGCCTGCCCTGCGCGCACGCCGCGCCGACAGGCCGGTCCTGGTGATTGTGTTGGCGGGGTCGGTCTGGTTCTCGGCCTCGATCCTGTGGAGCCCGTTCCGCCCCGACGAACTGGAGGACGCCACGGCTCTGAAAGTGCTGGCCGCCGTGCCGCTGTTCGCCGGCGCCATCTGCGCCGCGCGCGCCGCAGCGCCAGAGCTGCTGCGCCGGGCGTTGCTGATCGCCGTGATCGGGCTGACCGCTTACGGGGTGCTGCTGACCATCGAAGGCCTCAGCGGCGCCGCCATCTACCAGTGGGTCCGCGCGTCGACCGGTGATCCGATTCGCCCCGACCTCGCCGCCCGCAACGTGGCGCGCGGCGCCTTCGTGCTTTCCGTGCTCGCCGCGCCGGCCGCCGCAGCGGGATGGCGACTGGGCCTGGGCTTCGGCCCGGCGCTGGCGATGGCCGCCGGGATCATCGCTGCGGAGCTCGGATTCGATTCGGATGCGCCGGTGCTGGCGCTGCTGTCAGCGTCGGCCGCCGCCGGCGCCTTCGCCCTCGCGCCCAGGCTGGCGCCCAGGCTGATGGGCCTGGCGGCGCTCGTCGTCGTGCTGGCCACGCCCGGCGTGATCTGGGGCCTACAGGCCGCCGGGCTTTACGACGGCCTGATGCAGGCTGCCCCGCTCTCCTGGGCCGAGCGTATGGGCTACTGGAGCCATGCCGCCGCGCGGATCGCCGCCCATCCGCTGATCGGCTGGGGCCTCGACGCCAGCCGCACCATGAGCCCCGACATCATCCTGCATCCGCACAACGGGCCGTTGCAGCTTTGGCTGGAGCTGGGCGTCGTCGGGGCCGCGCTCGCCGCGGCGCTTTGGGCGATGCTGTTCCGCAAGGCTTCCCGCGAGAGAGCTGATCTCTCCGGAGCGGCGATGGCCGGGGCGGCGGCGGCCTATTTCAGCATCGCGGCCGTGGGCTTCGGGGTCTGGCAGGACTGGTGGCTGGCGTTGGGTGTCGCGGCCTGCGTCCTGTGCACCGCTCTGGACCGCCTCAGCCCCGCGGCGTCCGCAGCACCACGCAGCTCACCAGATACGGATTGAACAGCCAGTAGAGCCTGCCCATCGAGCGCTTCCACTTGGCCCATCCGAGGAACGGGAACGGCAGGCGGAACAGCGGGCGCAGCAGCAGCCAAGGCCGCGCGCGCACCTGGTCGCGGTAGGAGCCGGTCGCCAGCTCCTCGGCCAACAGCACCTCGCAGCCCGGGAACAGCGCCGCCATCTCCTGCGGCGTCGGCCTGAACATCGTGTCGATCGGGTCGCGGTGGTGCGGATAGCTGCGCGGCCCGGTGACTACCAGGATGCCGCCGGGCGCCACCAGCGCCTGGGCTCGCCTCGCCAGGTCGGCCGGATCGACCACATGCTCCAGGATGTTGCAGAGCGTGAGCGCGCGTGCACCGACCGCCTTCGCCCGCGCCAGGCCTTCGTCGGAGAGGATGTCAGCGGCGATATCGACGCCGTCGCCCTCCTTCAGGTCTAGATGCACGACGCGCACGCCGCGCGCCTCCAGCGGCGCCACGATCTCCTCATGGATCCAAGGCTGGATCTCGGTGCGGAAGGTGCGTGTGGAGGCGCCGACGTTGAGCAATGGGCTCAACGCTTCGGCGTCGAAGGCGGACAGCGCCGCGCCGACCCAGGCGGCCTCGGTCGGAAACATCTGTGAGGCGCGTGTCCGTCAGGTGCTAAGGGGAGCGTCGCGGTAACACGAATCGGCGGGCCGGTGGAGCGCATCCTGGTCATCAAGCTTTCGGCGTTGGGCGACTTCGTCCAAGCCACCGGCTGCATGAAGGCGATCCGAGCGGCGCATCCGCAAGCCCATCTCGTCCTGCTGACGACGCCGCCCTACGCCGACCTCGGTCGGGCCTGCGGCTGGTTCGACGAGGTGTGGAGCGACGGACGTCCGGCGTGGCGCAACGTCGGCGCGGTGGTCAGGCTGATCACCCGCATACGGCGCGCGCGCTTCTCCCGCGTCTACGACCTCCAGACCCAGGGCCGCACCAATCGCTACTTCCAACTGCTGTGGCCGAACCGGCCGGCTTGGTCCGGCAACGCCCGCGGCGCGGTATTCGAGGACAAGGCTCCGGGTCGCGAGCGGCTGCACCTGCAGGACCTGCAGCGCCGCCAACTGGCCGTCGCGGGGATCACCGACACGCCGCCGCCGGATTTGAGTTGGCTGCGGGCGGAGGTCGCCGATCTGGGCGTTCCCGGCGCCTACGCACTCCTGGTTCCTGGCGGCGCGGCGCATCGGCCAGCCAAGCGATGGCCGGTCGCGTCCTATGCGGCGCTGGCCGGGCGTCTGGTCGAGCGAGGCGTCACGCCGGTGATCCTCGGCCACGGCGAGGGGGAAGCGAGACTCGCCGAACAGATCCGCGCTGCGGCGCCGCGGTCCGTCAGTCTCGTTGGCCGCACCCCCCTGGCCGCGATCGCCGAACTGGCGCGCGGCGCACGCCTGGCGGTCGGCAACGACACCGGCCCCATCCACCTGATCGCCGCCGCGGGCGCGCCTGTCGTGGTGCTGTTCTCCGCCGACAGCGACCCAGCGATGAGCGCGCCGCGCGCCGTGCGTCCCGGACAGAGCGTCGCAGTCTTGCGCGAGCCCGACATCACACAGCTCACGCCGGAACAAGTCTGGGCGGCTGCTGCGCCGCTCCTCTAGTCCCGCGGATTGTCCCTCCACTCCCGGCTCATGGTCAGGAAGGTGAAGGACGTCGACCAGCCGATCAGGATCAAACCGGCCAGCGGCTCGAGGCTGGCGATCAGCCGCAGCGCGCCGACCGGGTAGATGTCGCCCAGCCCCTGCGTGGTGAACGCCTCCAGCGAGAAATAGAACAGGTGCAGGTGGCTCATTGGCCGCAAGCTGACGAATGATCCGAGCTGTGCGCGCTCACCCAGCCAGTAGCCGCCGGCGAAGATGGCGGTCTCGGCCATGTGCGCCAGGATCAGGCCGCAGATAATCAGTACGATCTTCGAATGCGCCGGCCCGCGCCACCGCTCCTGCCACCAAGACAGCCACTGAAGCACCAGAAAATGCAAGAGAATCGTCGTCGCGATCAGCAGCACGGCGAGGATGAATGCGTAGGTTTCCGGCACCGGCGTCCCCCTGGTTACGCAGCCGCTGCGCCAGCGGTTACCGTCAGCCGAAGCTGTGGTCGGGGACGATCTCCACCACGACTCCCAGCAGGCGGCGCGGACGATAGCTGTTGTGCTCGCCCTTCAGGAAGTCATGGGCCTCCAGCATCCGTCGCCATTCGGCCGGCGTCAGGCGAAGGGCGAATTCCTGCGGATCACGCTCAGGCGCGCGTTCGGGGATCGGGTACGGCATGCTTGAATCTCCCGCGTTGCGCCCCGCTCGGGAGTTAGGCCGGCGACTGGGCGCAAGTGGGGCGGGATTGTTAGCGGTGTGAATCAGGATCGTTGCGAGATTGAGACACGCTCCGACGCCTCAACCCAGCCTTCGGCGCACGCGCACCGGGCGGCCGTCGGGGTGCTGGACCTCGAACTCGCTGAAGTTGCGGATCAGGTCCGAGAGCTTCGCGAAGCCATAGGTGCGCTGGTCAAAGTCGGGATAGGCGTTGCGCAGCCGCGTGCCGATCGCCCCCAACTGCGCCCAGCCGTCGCCATCGTCATCCAGGTCCGCGATGGCAGTCTCGATAAGCTGGCGCGCCTCGTTCGGTTTGCGTCCGCCGGCCGGCGCCGGGCGCGGCTCCGCCGGTCCCGCCTGCGCCGTGGCCAACAGGTTCTCGGTGTAGATGAACCGCGTGCACGCCTGACGGAAGCTCTCCGGCGTCTTGTGCTCGCCGAACCCGAACACCGTTACGCCCTGCTCACGGATGCGCGAGGCGAGGCGCGTGAAATCGCTGTCCGACGAGACCAGGCAGAAGCCGTCGAAGCGGCCGGAATGCAGCAAGTCCATGGCGTCGATCACCAGGGCGATGTCGCCGGAATTCTTGCCCTTGGTGTTGGCGAAGTTCTGCTGCGGCTGGATGGCGAAGCGCGCCAGCACGTCGATCCAGGATCGCATCTGCACGCTGGCGAAGTCGCCGTAGATCCGCCGCGCGGTCGCCTCGCCGATGGTGGCGATCTCGGCGAACAAGCCCTCGGCGATGCGGGCCGAGGCGTTTTCCGCGTCGATCAGGACCGCCAGCCTAGGCGTGCGGGTTTCATTCGGCATGGCTCAAATCTCCGCCGGTTCGTGTGGGTCGCGTCACACCAGGCGACTGCGTTCCTTCGCGGCGCCGATGAAGCTGGCGAACAGCGGGTGCGGGTCGAAGGGGCGGCTCTTCAACTCGGGGTGAAACTGCACGCCGACGAACCAGGGATGGTCCTCGCGTTCGCACAGCTCCGGCAGCAGACCGTCCGGCGATAGGCCGGTGAACCGCAGGCCGGTCCGCTCGATCGCGTCGCGATAGCCGATGTTCACCTCGTAGCGATGGCGATGTCGCTCGCTGATCAGGTTCGATCCGTAGATCTCGGAGACGCGCGAGCCTTCGACCAGCACCGCGTCATAGGCGCCGCAGCGCATGGTGCCGCCCAGGTTGTCGCCAGAGCCACGCGTCTCGCGTTCGTTGCCGCGGGTCCATTCTGTCATCAGACCGACGATCGGCTCGGACGTCGGCCCGAACTCGGTCGACGAGGCGTTGACCAGGCCCGCCAGGTTCCGCGCCGCCTCGATCATCGCCATCTGCATGCCGAAGCAGATGCCGAAGTAGGGGATCCGATGTTCGCGGGCGAAGCGCACCGCCTGGATCATCCCTTCGGAGCCGCGCTCGCCGAATGCGCCAGGCACCAGCACGCCGTGGACGCCGATCAGCCGCTCGGAGATCAGGCCCTCATCGCCGCCCTCGAACGCCTCGCCCTCGATCCAGTCCATGCGCACGCGCACGTTTTCGGCCACGCCGCCGTGGATCAGCGCCTCGATCAGCGACTTGTAGGCGTCGTTCAGGCCCGTGTACTTGCCGACAACGGCGATGTTGACCTCGCCGTCAGGGTTGGTCAGCCGATCGGAGATCGCCTGCCAGCGCGTCAGGTCGGGCGCCGGCGCATGCTCGGTCATGCCGAACACGTCCAACACTTCACGGTCGAGGCCCTGATCGTGATAATCGAGCGGCACGGTGTAGATGTTGGCGCTGTCCAACGCCTGGATCACCGCGCTCTCACGGACATTGCAGAACAGGCCGATCTTGCGCCGCTCGCCCGCCGGGATCGGCAGCTCGCAGCGGCACAGCAGGATATCGGGCTGGATGCCGATCGAGCGCAGCTCCTTCACCGAGTGCTGGGTCGGCTTGGTCTTCATCTCGCCGGCCGTCTTGATGAACGGCAGCAGGGTCAGGTGGATGTAGCAGGCATGTCCGCGCGGCAGCTCCTGGCCCAGCTGGCGGATCGCCTCGAAGAACGGCAGGCCCTCGATGTCGCCGACCGTGCCGCCGATCTCCACCAGCACGAAGTCGACGCCCTCGCCCGGATCCGACAGCACGAAGCGTTTGATCTCGTCGGTGACGTGCGGGATCACCTGCACCGTCGCGCCGAGATAGTCGCCGCGGCGCTCCTTCTCCAGGATGGTCTTGTAGATCTGGCCGGTGGTGATGTTGTCGCCGCGCGTCGCGTTCACGCCGGTGAAGCGCTCGTAGTGGCCAAGGTCGAGGTCGGTCTCGGCCCCATCGTCGGTGACGAACACCTCGCCGTGCTGATACGGGCTCATCGTGCCCGGATCGACGTTGAGATAGGGATCCAGCTTGCGCAGCCGCACCTTGTAGCCACGCGCCTGCAGCAGCGCACCGAGCGCGGCGGACGCCAGACCTTTGCCCAAGGAGGAGACCACGCCGCCGGTGATGAAAATGTACCGGGTCATGGGCGTTCAGGTTAGCAGCGATTCGAGGCCAAGACGCCCCATTGATTCGAAAAGCGAGCGCGTCGTTGCGCCGATGATCGGGCGTGCGGCTCGGCCGGCTTGCGCCCGCCACATCAGGGCTTCGGCGCTTCCTGGGCTGGCGCGCCGCCGAGGAACGGGTTGTTGACGCTGGGCGTCGGCGCCTGCGGCTGGGGTGCGGGCGCCTGCGGCGCCGACGGATCGGCCGGCGCAGGAACCGTGGGCTGTCCAAGCCTGGACGGATCGATCGCATCCACCTTCACCCTGTCGACGACCGACGAATCGGCGCGCTCGCGTCCGGTGAGCAGGGTCAGCGCCAGGCTGAGCACGAAGAACGCCGCACCAAGACCCCAGGTCACCTGGGTCAGCAGGTTGCCGGCGCCGCGCGCGGTCATGAATCCCGACGGCCCGCCGCCCATGCCCAGCGCCCCGCCTTCCGAGCGCTGCAGCAGCACCACGGCGACGAGCCCGACGCAGACGATGATATTGAGGGTGAGCAGAATGCCGAGCAACATGAAGCGAGTCCGGTGGGTTCGAGCGGTCACACCGCGCTCAAAAGAAGCGCGCGCTCTACCACTCGGCTTGGCGTAAGGCCATAGCTAGGGCGTCACGGGCTGCGGACAAGGGCATGGGATTTCCGACCGATCGAGCGCCAATCCTGGAGACCCCCCGCCTTCGGCTGGAGCCGCAGACCGTGGACGACGCCGATGCGCTGTTCCCGATCCTGCGCGATCCCGCCAGCGTCGGCATCTGGGGTTGGGCGCAGGTCGAGGATCCGGAACGCGCTGTGGAGATCGTCTCGGGTCAGGCCGCGGAGGCGCGCACCGGGCGCGCCCTGCACTGGACCATGCGCAGCCTCGCCAACGATGCGCTGACTGGTTGTTGCGACCTGACGGGCATCGACCGCAAGTTGCGCCGCGCCGAACTGGGCTTCCTGTTGGGCCCCGCCGCTAAAAGCCAGGGACATGGCCTGGAGGCGTTGCAGGCCGTGGTGGTCTACGCCGCGACCCGCGGCATCCGCCGCCTGCAGGCCTGCGCCCCGCTGGGCGCCCGCGCCGCCGAGACGTTGATCGAGGCCCTGGGTTTCACCGAAGTCGGCGTGCTCCGCGGTCAGGTCGAACGCGACGGCGAACGCCGCGACGGCCGGCTCTATTCCCTGACCCTGTAGCGCTGCTCAGGCCGCGCCGATGATCGCCAGGAAGTCCTGGGCTTTCAGCGAGGCGCCGCCGACCAATGCGCCTCCCACCTCGGCCGCATGCAGGATCTCAGCGGCGTTCGATGGCTTCACCGAGCCGCCGTAGAGGATCGGCGCGCGGTCGGAGGCTTCGCCCAGCACGTCGCGCAAGGTCGCCCGAATCGCCAGATGCACCTCCTCGATCTCGGCGACGCTGGGGGTCAGGCCGGTGCCGATCGCCCAGACCGGCTCATAGGCGACGCTGAACGCCCGCCCCGCGAGCTCCGGCGGCAACGAGCCGCGCACTTGGCCGGTGACAACCTCCAGCGCCCTGCCCGCCTTGCGTTCCTCAAGCGTCTCGCCGACGCAGACGATGGGCTCCAGGCCGCCGCGCAGCGCCGCTAAGGCCTTGGCCGCCACCAGCGCGTCGGTCTCGCCATAGCCGGCGCGCCGCTCCGAGTGTCCGAGGATCACCAGGCGCGCGCCGGCCTGCGCCAGCATCTCTGCGGAGACGTCGCCGGTGAAGGCGCCCGACGCCTCGGCGCGGCAGTCCTGTCCGCCGACCTCGACCTTCGATCCGGCCAGCGCGCGCGCCATACGTTCGATCAAAGTCGCCGGAGGACAGATCGTGACCCGAACCGCGCTCGCGCCCAGGCCCGAGGCGACCGCGGCGGCTTCAACCAGGTCGTTCTCCACTCCGTTCATCTTCCAGTTGCCGGCGATCAGCGGGATGGGTGCGGTCATCTGAGAAGGTCCTGAGCAGCTATGCCGCGCGGTTAAGCCATGTCGTCGTCGCTGTCACGTGCTTGCCGGGAGAGAGCGGCCTCCACTATACCCCCCGCACGTCCTCGCGCCCGGGAAGGGGTTCCATGCTCTCCGCCATCCGCAACTTCGCGAAATCCTGGGTCGCCGCGGTCCTGATCGGCCTGCTGATCGTCAGCTTCGCCGTCTTCGGGATTAGCGACATCTTCAACAAACAACAGACCTCGAATGCGGTGATCGTGGCCGGAAAGCGCCAAGTCACCGGCGCCGAGTTCCGCCGGGAATTCGACAGCTTCAAGCGCAACGCCGAGCAGCAGGCCGGCCAACCGCTCTCGACGGAGCTGGCCGTGGCCAACGGCCTCGACGCGCGCCTGCTGCAGGAACTGACCAACCGCGCGGCGTTCGGCGAGCTGATGCGCCGGGTCGGCGTCATCGCGCCCGACAGCCTGGTGGTCTCTGAGATCCGTAAGATCCCGGCCTTCTTCGACCAGATGACCGGCCGCTTCGACGAGAAGCTCTACCAACAGAAGCTGGGTGAGAACCAACTGACGCGCGAGCAGTTCGAACAGCTCGTTCGCGACGACCTGTCGGAGAACCAACTGGCCAAGGGCCTGGTCAGCGGGATGCGCGCGCCGCGGGCCTATACCGCCCTGGCCGCGGCCTACGGGCTTGAGACCCGCGACATCGGCTATTTCACCATCGAGCCTTCCAGTGTGCCGGCGCCTCCCGCGCCGACCGACGCCCAACTCACCGGCTTCATGAAATTGCACGCGGCAGAACTCACGCGCCCCGAGCTGCGCATCCTGACTGTGGTCAGCTTCAGCCCGGCCAATGTCGCGGCCAACCTGCCGATCGACGAGAAGGCGCTGATGGAGCGCTACAATTTCCGCAAGGACACGCTGTCGCAGCCCGAGACCCGCTCGCTGGTGCAGATCCCGGTGAAGGACGCCGCGGCCGCCGCGCTCGTCGCCGCCCGACTCGGCAAAGGCGAGGATCCGACCGCCGTCGCCAAGTCGGTCGGCGCCCAGGCGATCAGCTACGTCGGCAAACCAAAGTCGGCGATCCCCGATCGCAAGGTGGCTGACGCGGCCTTCGCCCTCACGCCTGGCCAGGTCAGCGGCCCAGTACAAGGCGATCTGGGCCTGGCGGTGGTGAAGGTGCTGAAATCGACGCCTGGGCGCACCGTCTCACTGGAGGAGATCCGCCCCCAGCTCGAGGCCGAACTGCGCAAGGACGCCGCCGCCGAGAAGGTATACGCCCTCACTCAGGCTTATGATGACGCCCATGCCGGCGGCGCGAGCCTTACCGAGGCCGCCCAGAAGGCCGGCGTCCCGGCCTTGACCCTGCCGGCGATCGCCAAGGACGGCCGCAATCTCGAGGGCCAGCAACTCCAGGGTATGCCGCCTAAACTGCTGGACACCGCCTTCGGCCTGCCGCTCGGCGGCGAGAGCGAAGTGCAGGAGACCGGCGACGGTTCGTATTATGCGGTGCGCGTGGAGAAGATCCTGCCCGCCGCCGTCCCGCCGCTGGCCGAGATCAAGCCGCAGCTGACCCGCGTCTGGATCATGGAGGAGACCGTGAAGCGCCTGCAGGCGCGCGCCGACCAGTTCGCCGAACGCCTTCGCAAAGGCGAGAGCCTGGAAGCGGTGGCGAGCGCGGCTGGCGCAAAGCCCTCGCGCGCACTCGCACTGGACCGTGCGACCGCGGCGCAGAACAAGGCGCTGTCGGGAGAAGCGCTCGGCAGGGCGTTCTCCGCGAAGCCCGGCGATGTGTTCATCGCGCCGGGTGCGACGCCCGGCCTGGTGGTCGCCAAGCTGGAGGCCGTCCGCGCCAAGCCTGACGCCCAGATGGCGCGGATGACCGAAGAGGCCCGCCCGCAGATGACCATGGTGCTGTTCCGCGACATCGGCGACAGCGCACGTCGCGCGGCCCGCGAGCAGCTCAAGGTCAAGGTCAACACGGCCGCCGCCCGCGCGGCGATCGGACTGGAACCGGCGGTCGCCAAGGGCGCGGCCAAGGGAGAAAAGGCGAAATGAACGTCGAGCCAGCTTTCGAGTCCTTCGAGCATCTTTACGCCAGCGGCGCGCCGCAGCTCGTCTGGACCCGGCTGATCGACGACCTGGAGACCCCGGTCTCGGCCTATCTGAAGATCGGCCACGGCAGGCCCTACGCCTTCCTGTTCGAATCCGTCGAGGGCGGCGCCTGGCGCGGTCGCTATTCCGTGATCGCCCTGAACCCCGACCTGGTGTGGCGCTGTCGTGGCGATCAGGCAGAGGTCGCCGAGGGCGAGGACATCGCCACCGAGACCTTCACGCGCCAGCCGGGCGGCGCGCTTGATTCCCTGCGCGATCTGCTCGCCGCCTCACGCATCGACCTGCCCGAGGGTCTGCCGCCGATGTCGGCGGGCGTCTTCGGCGCGCTGGGCTACGACATGATCCGGCTGGTGGAGCACCGCCTGCCTGGCGGCCTGCCCGATCCGCTGAACCTGCCGGACGGCCTGATGACGCGCCCGTCGGTGGTGGCGATCTTCGACGCCGTCGCCCAGGAGATCATCCTGGTCACCACGGCCAGGCCGAACTCGGCCACGGCGCCCCAGGCTTTCGCCGCCGCCAAGGCCCGGCTGGCCGGCATCGTCGAGGATCTGCGCAAACCGACCCCGCGCCTGACCGGCGCAGCGACGCCAGAGCCGGACGCCTTCACCACGCCGATCGACCGCGAGCGCTATCGCGGCATTGTCGAGAAGGCCAAGGGCTACATCGGCGCCGGCGACATCTTCCAGGTGGTGCCCAGCCACCGTTTCCGCGCGCCCTTCGCGCGCGATCCGTTTGCGCTCTACCGGTCGCTGCGGCGGATGAACCCCTCGCCGTTCCTATTTTATCTGAATTTCGGCGACTTCCAGATGGCCGGCTCGTCGCCCGAGATCCTTGTGCGGCTGCGCGACGGCAAGATCACCATCCGCCCGCTGGCCGGAACTCGTCCGCGCGGCGCGACCCCGGCTGAGGATCTGGCGCTCGAACAGGAGTTGCTCGCCGACCCCAAGGAGCGCGCCGAACACCTCATGCTGCTGGACCTGGGCCGCAACGACGCCGGCCGCGTCGCCATGCTGGGCCAGGACGGCCGCAACGCCCCGAAGGACGGCGCTTCATCGGGCCCGCACGTGCGCGTCACCAACAGCTTCTTCGTCGAACGCTACAGCCACGTGATGCACTTGGTCTCCAATGTCGAGGCCGATGCGCCGCACGATCCCGACCCGGTGGACGTGCTGATGGCCGCCCTGCCCGCCGGCACCCTGTCGGGTGCGCCCAAGGTGCGGGCGATGGAGATCATCGACGAACTTGAGGTCGAGAAGCGCGGCATCGCATACGCGGGCGCCGTCGGCTACTTCGGCTGCGACGGCTCGATCGACACTTGCATCGTCCTGCGCACCGCCTGCTTCAAGGATGGGACCATGTACATCCAGGCGGGCGGCGGCGTGGTCGCCGACTCCGACCCGGACGCCGAGTACGACGAGACCCTACAAAAGGCCCGAGCCCTGCGCCGCGCCGCCGAGGAATCCTGGCGCTTCATCTGATTGGCGGCGGGCAAGCGGCCTCGGACTGGACAACCATCCGATTGCCGTCGATTTCGACATCGCGCCAGGGCGCTGGTTCGACGAGCACACGATATCGCCCGGCCATCAAAGCCTCCGGCTCTTTGCCGCACGTCCTCCCAGCGAGGCCGCCGACCCGAACCCAGCGCTCGCCTTCATCCTCAAAAACCGACCAGCCCTGGTTGAAAAGAATGATCTCGGCCGTCCCGTCTGCGTTGAGGTCCACCACAGCCGCCGTGCATCGTTGCCAGTCGTTCGCGCACGGCCTCAGCGGGTCGGCGAGCTCTGGCCACGTCTGCGTCAGGAAGGACGCAGGGAGCTTGGCTCCATCCGCCATCTTCACAAGCGCCGATCGCTCCACGGGTGTTGGCGGGGCGGCTTGTCCAATTGCGCTAGCGCTGTCCTGTTTCGCAACTAGCGCCAACCGACTGATCTCAGCAGCGTGCAACCCTTCCGTTTTCGCAACCAGACGGTTCAATGCGTCACGGCCGTACCGGCCGGACTTCGACTGCAGGAACCGGTAGTCGAAATGTTCTGGCCGGACGAGCCCAGCCTCCAGACGGCGGACCTGGTCGCCTACCGACAATCGCCGGGCGTCGGCCAGCGGCGAAAACAGGGCGACAAGCAGCGCGACGATCAGGTGTGCCGCCGCCACGTTGGTAACCTCGATGCGTTTGAGCCACGGTCGCTTCGGCAGGGCCGCGGCGATGTAGCCGACAGCGTAGCAGGCCGCGACAAGCGTGCAGGCGATGGCGCTCACGCGGTCCGGGCTCAGCCCGTACTGTCGCACGCGAAGCCAGATCCCGTAGGCGGCGATGATCACCAGTGGCGCGACGACCATGCTCGCGATCCGCGCGGACCACTCTAGCGCCGCCGGCGGAAATTCCTCGCGCTCGCCATCTTGATAGGCGGCGTTGACAAGGATGATCAGGGCGGCGGCTGAACCGAGAAGGATCGCGCCGGCATGTCGCGTCTCCCAGAGGGGCTGCAGGCCGGT
The DNA here is from genome assembly GCF_030697305.1 of Phenylobacterium sp. Classification (GTDB taxonomy): domain Bacteria; phylum Pseudomonadota; class Alphaproteobacteria; order Caulobacterales; family Caulobacteraceae; genus Phenylobacterium. The sequence goes on from NZ_JAUYQL010000109.1 coordinate 31,817, forward strand.
GAAGGGTAGCGCGGCCAAAAATCCGGCCACCATCAGCGTCATTACTGGAAGCAGAAAGGACAGGAGGGTGAGCGCGATCGTGCGCGTCCCGCGCACCAGGCTAGCTCGGACGTCGGTGACGTGGACGGAAAAGGCGAAAAACAACCCAAGGGCGGGGAATGCGAACCAGGTCTCGCCCAGCAGATCGCGCAGGAAACGCAGACCGATCAGGTCGAACAGCAATGCACCCAGCCAGAGCAGGAGCCAGGACACCCCGACGAACATGCCGGAAAGCACGGCCCGGACCCCATCCTTCCAGCCCTCGTCGAAGTAGCGCTCGTAGGTTGCGATCCTGCGCCGGTCGAGATCCGCCGCCGTGACGAGTTCGTGCGCGACGAATGTTCCGACCGCCACGAAGGCGATCAACCCGGAGGAGGGCCAAAGACCGCTCGCACCTCTCAGGCTAACAAAGCCGTCCACGGCGCCAAGCCCCGCCAGGACAATCGAAAGCGCCGCAATCCAGATGAGCGCGCTCCGCTCACGGATCGTCCCCAACGCCCCCAAAGCGGCCGGCGGAAGAAAAAGGGCGATCAAAGCGAACGCGCCGAAAAGTGGCGCTGAAGGTTCGGGCTCGAAGTACGTGTTACGCGTTAGCGCCGATATATTCACCGCGTCTTGAATCGCTTTCAGCGCAAAGAGCGCCACGCCCTGCGCAAGGCCGACCCCCAATCGAATCCGCAGCAAATTGAAGGATTTTGGGTCTTTGAGCTCAACTCGCGCTTCCGCTGCCACGGTTCCCCCTCGTTTAAATGCGCAATACGCGCTGTGCGTTCGAATTGCGTGATCGGCAACCTTGAAGCGTGACTATGGCGCCGCTGCGCGTGAGGCGGGAGTCATCTGTGCCTTGATTGGCGGCGGGTGGGCCGTCATCAGACTGTCGCGGCTGCGCGGCAGAACCGACCTCCCTGCATCCGGGAATGGTCATGGCCAGCGAACTCGACGACGGCGTGCTCGCCGAGATGGACCGCATCAAGCGGGAGATCGCCGACA
>NZ_JAUYQL010000015.1 GCF_030697305.1 Phenylobacterium sp.
CTCGCCTCAAAACGAAGCCGCCGCGCGAAGCCGTGCGGCGACGGTCTTAACCCGCTCAAGATCTGAAGGGTGCGGGTAGATACACGCCTGAGCCCGCGCTGGCAACGCCCGCGACGCGACGAATTCGACGCGGGCGCAGGCTCAGGGTTTGCGGATGCCCGACGTCGGTGAGGCGATCGGCGCCGCGGTCGAGACCGGGGTCGCCGAGGCCACGGTGAGCGGCGAGGTGAGCACGTTCAATGGCGCGGGCGCGCCAGCCCCCTTCAGCACGCACATGCCGGTGTCCATCAGGATGTGCTGGCCCATGCAGAACACGTCCTCGTAGTGCGGCTTCGACACCGCCAGGCACTGGTAGAGGTTCAGCTTGGACATGTTCAGGCACGAGCCGGCGACCGGCTCCGACATCACCGAGGTGAGCTGAGCGAGATTGGCTTCGCCGGCTTCGCCGAGGACGGCGAGCGCGGCCAGCGCCAGGCTGCGGACCACCAGGGGAGAATAGGGCGGAGCTGCAGGTTGAGTGGCGACCACGCCCAGTGGCGCGCCGCCGCCGGCGGCCTGCTGCAGGCGGAAGGACTCGGCCACGTCGCCGCTCAGCGGCATTGTCGAAAGGCTCTTGGCCTGCGCCAGGCGGATATCGCGGTTGGCGACGTCGGCCTTGGACCAGGAGAAATGCTGGACGCTGTAGGCCGCCTGCTTGACCTGCTTGCCTTGCTCGAACACGCGGCGGCCGTCCTCGCCGAGAGCGGTGGTGACCAGTCCAGCCGCGGTGGGCGCGCCGGGGAAGCTCAGGGCATAGGCGGGATTGCGGATGATCGCCTGAGCGATCGACTGGCGCTGCGTCACATCGCGCGAAAAGGTGCGGACGCCGGCGACGTATGCGGGATCCTGCAGGGCGGCGATGGCGCCATAGGCCACGGCGCCCTGAACCAGTTGGCGCGGTTCGTAGGCCGCGGCTGCGCGCAGCGCCCCCGAGACCGCGGCGCCGTCGGAAAACGCCGGCGAGATCGCGGCGCTGCGGGCCATGTAGGCGCGATAGGCGCTGGCCTGCTCGATCACCTTGGGGGCCAGCGAGACGGCGGGAGCCGGCGGCGCGGGCGGGCCGGCGCTCGGCCCGGCGCAGGCGGTGATCACCAGCGCCGCAGCAGCGGCGGCGACGGACAGGGCCGAACGGACCCAGACAGCACGAGCCATCGGCAAATCTTCCCTCAACTTACGCCTACGAAGATAGCACGGCGCGACGGGCGACAATGTGTCTACCGTCCTTAACCGAAGCTGACCAAGCGTCGCCGTGGAGGCCGCTTGAGCGCTAATCGAACAGCTTGGAGACGGATTCTTCGTTGGCGATGCGCCGGATCGCCTCGCCGATCAGCGAAGCGCAGCTCACGTAGCGGATCTTGCCCGAGGCGGCGATGTGCTGCGGACCCTCGATGGAGTCGGTCATCACCAGCTCCTTCAGCACCGAGCTGTTCACCCGCTCGACCGCCGCGCCGGAGAGGACGCCGTGGGTGACGAAGGCCGAAACCTCCGCCGCGCCGCCCTCGATCAACGCCTCGGCGGCGTTACAGAGCGTTCCGCCGCCGTCGATGATGTCGTCGAACAGCACGCAGCGTCGGCCGTTGACGTCGCCGATGATGTTGGCGACTTCGCTCTTGCCGGGGCCCGAGCGGCGCTTGTCGACGATGGCGAGATCGGCGTTCAGCCGGCTGGCCAGCGCCAGCGCGCGCACCACCCCGCCGACGTCAGGGGAGACGATCAGCAGCTCGGCCGCGCGCTCGTAGTTTTCCTTGATGTCCTGGGCGAGGATCGGCGCGGACAGCAGGTTGTCGGTGGGGATGTCGAAGAAGCCCTGGATCTGGCCGGAGTGCAGATCCATCGTCAGCACCCGATCGGCGCCGGCGCGTGTGATCAGGTTGGCGACCAGCTTGGCCGAGATCGGCGTGCGGCCGCCGGTCTTCCGGTCCTGACGGGCGTAGCCGAAGTAGGGCATCACCGCGGTGATCCGCTTGGCCGACGCACGCTTCAGCGCGTCGATGCAGATCAGCAGCTCCATCAGGTTGTCGTTGGCCGGATAGCTGGTCGATTGCAGGATGAAGACGTCCTCACCGCGGACGTTCTCGTCGATGGTCGCCCAGACCTCGTTGTCGGCGAAGCGCTTCACCTGGGCGCGCGTCAGCGGCAGATCCAGGTGCGAGGCCACGGCCTGGGAGAGCGTACGATTGGCGTTGCCGGCCAGCAGCTTCATCAGACCCCCGAATGATAGGCTTATCGCGCGGGCGTTTTAGCAGTCAGGGCGCGCCTAGCAACCCTCCGCCGGGCTCGGTCAGCATGATCGCCGACAGCAGTCGCCCATAGTCCGGTTCCGCGCGCTTGAAGGCGCGTCGATTGGAATAGAACAGGCGCGGTTCGATCATGGTGTCGCGGCCGATCCATTCGCAGCGCGAGACGCCGGCCGAGCGCAGGCGGTCGAGCACGAAGGCCGGCAGGTCGAAGCGGTGCTTGTCGTCGGCGAGCCCGGCGGCGAAATAGCGCCCATAGCCTGGGTCGGCGGCCTCGAAGCGTTCAAGAAACTCCAGTCCGACCTCGTAGGACGACGGGCCGATGCAAGGGCCGATCGCCGCGCTGATGTTGTCGGCCCGCGCGCCAAGCTCCACCATCCGTGCGACGCCGGCCTCGACCACGCCGTCGATGGCGCCGCGCCAGCCCGCGTGGACGGCGGCGACCACACGCGCTTGGGCGTCGGCCAGCAGGATCGGCGCGCAGTCAGCCGACAGCACGCCGCAGGCCAGGCTTCGCGCGCTGGTCGCCACCCCGTCGGCCTCGGGGCGGTCTTCCCACGCCGCATCGGCGCTGACCACCAGGGCCGAGTGAACCTGATAGGCGATGAGCACGGATTCAGGCTTCGTCCCCATCCGCTCGGCGACGCGGCGGCGGTTCTGCAGCACGCGGCCCGGGTCGTCCTTGGATCCCAGGCCGAGGTTGAGGCTCTCGTAAATCCCCTCCGACACCCCGCCGACGCGGGTGAAGAAGGCGTGCTCGACGCCGGCCAGGTCGAGGATCTGAGAGGTCAGGACTTCCAGTCCGCTCATACGGCCTCCTCGAATGCGGGCGGGGTCCAGCCGGGGCTGTGGATGCAGGCGGCCTTGAACAGCTCGCCCATCTGATCGGCCCCGGTCAACCGCTCGCGTTGGCGCGCGAGTTGAGCGGCCCTGTCGGGTCGGGACGCGCTGAGCGCCGCGCAGCGTTCGGCGACGCCCAGCCGCGACAGCAATTCGGCCTGGGTGAGGATCGCCGCGGTCAGCGCGCCCTGTTCGCGGGCCGCGGCCAGCACCGCGGGGAAATCAGCGTGGACGGTGAGGTCCGCATCGCCGGGACAGGCGAGCGAATCCACCTTGGCGTGGGCGAACAGGGCCTGGAGGGTGTCGCCGAAGCCGGGTTCCGCGCGGCCGTAGTCGATCAGCAACGCTGCGCCGCCATGGTCGGCGACCAGCCGTCCCACATGGGCGCCGAACGCGGCCTGGGCTGAGGAGACCTCCAGCACAGCGCCGGGCGGCGCGTCGGGCAGCAGGCCTTGCGCGGGCGTACGCGCCAGGCCGAACGCCAGGCGTCCGTCCGCGTCCACCCCGACGAGCCGCTCGGCCCAGGCGCGGTCGCCGCGGACGAACTGGCGGGCGGGCAGGCAGTCGAGCAACTCGTTGGCGACCAGCAGGACCGGCGCGTCGCCAGCGACCTCTGACAGCGATGCGGCCCAGCGCGGCCCATCGCCTAGGCGTTCATGCTGACGCTGTGCGAGCGGGGCGGAGGACTCGACCAGCCAGACTTCGAGCGCCTCGCGGAACCCTGGAACCTGCGCGGCGACGCGAAGGATGTCGCCCATCAACGTGCCGTCGCCCGGGCCGACCTCGACCAGTCGTACCCGGTCGCGGCGGCCGAGCCGCATCCAGCACTCAGCCATCCACAGGCCGATCAACTCGCCGAACATCTGGCTGACCAGCGGCGCGGTGATGAAATCGCCGCCCGCGCCTAGCGCCGGTCGCGTGGCGTAGTAGCCGAAGTCGGGATCGTGCAGACAGGCGGTCATGTATTGGGCCACGTCGATCGGGCCCGACGTTGTCAGCTGCCGTACCAGACGTTCACGCAGGCTCATCGACACCCGCGGCAGGACCCGTCACTGGCGTTGCAGGCAGGGGTTCGCGCAGGCCTCGCCAGACCAGGAAGGCGCCGGCGAGCACCATCGGCGCACTCAACATCATGCCCATGGTCGGGAATGCGGGCATGCCGAAGTCAGGTTCGCGGACCGTCTCGAGCGCGATGCGGATCAGGCCGTAGCCCAACAGGAAAAGGCCAGCGACCACGCCGCGTCGGTCGAGCATGCCCTTCCTGACCGAGAATAGCAGGATGAGGAACAGGACGACGCCTTCGAGCGCCGCCTCGTAGAGCTGGCTAGGGTGGCGCGGGGCCAGACCCGCAGGGCAATGGCCGTAGGTCTCGATGATCTGGGGGTTGCAGAACACCATGCCCCAGGGCAGGTCGGTTGGCCGGCCCCACAGCTCGCCGTTCACGAAGTTGGCGATACGCCCGAAGAACAGCCCGATCGGCGCGGCGGCTGCGATCAGGTCACCCAGGCGGAACAGGTCCAGTCCGTTGCCGCGCGCGAACAGGACGATGGCGGTGAACACCCCGATGGCGCCGCCGTGGAAGCTCATGCCGCCACGCCAGACCTGCAGGATCTCCAGCGGATTCGTCCAGATCAGCGACGGCGTGTAGAACAGCACGTGGCCCAGTCGGCCGCCGACGATGATGCCGAGGGTCAGCCACAGGATCAGGTCGTCGATCTGCGGCGTCGTGGCGGCAGGCCCACGCATCGGCGCAAGTCGCGGGCTTCGCGCGAGCCCTGCGACATAGCGCCACCCGAGCAGGATGCCGGTGACATAGGCCAACGCATACCAGCGTATGGCGAGCGGCCCGATCCGAAGCAGGATGGGGTCGATTTCGGGGAACGTCACCGCAGCGCTTCTCCAAGTGTGAGCCGGGTTTAGACGAGATGCCCCTCGCTTTCACCCCCACTGCGCCCATATAGAGACTGACGGCGCCCTAGAACCGCCCACCAGAGCCCGAGATGCAAACGCAGAACCCGTTCCTTGACGAAATGGCCAAGCTGACCACCGCCGCCATGGGCCTCGCCCAGGCCGCCGGCGAAGAGGCCAAGACCGCCTTCCGCGCCCAGGCGGACAAGGTGGCCGCCGAATTCGACCTGATCCGCCGCGAGGAGTTCGAGGCGCTGAAGGCCGAGATCACCGCATTGCGCGCCGAAGTGGCGACGCTGCGCGGCGTGCAGGCTTCGACGGACGACGTGGCCCCAAACACGTGAATGTTGCTCGCCCCGCACAAGAAGCCGGTCACGTGGCTTGCGGGAAGCGGACTACCCTCAAATAGAACTGGCGATTCGCCGGGCGATTTCCCCGCCCGCCGCCGTACGCGAAAGGACCTCGGGCGATATGGACAGGACCCTGTCTGACGAATCCGTCCTGATGGCCAACGACCCTCTCGAGGTGGTCGAGCACGTCCTGACGGCTGAAAACCTGGCGTTCGATCGCACTGAGGACGGGGATCTCGCATTCAATCTCAGCGGCGACTGGAAGGACTACGAGCTGTGGTTCGCCTGGCGCCCCGAGGGCGACTGCCTGCAGCTTTGCCTGTCGCTCGACCTGGAAGTCACCCGTGAACGCCGCACCGCGGCGGCCGAACTGATCGCGGCGATCAATCCGCGTGTCTGGTTGGGCCACTTCGAGTTGTGGGACGACGGCGAGATCATCTTCCGCCATGGCATGGCGCTGATGACCGGCGAACAGCCGTCGCTGGCCCAGGCCGCGGCGATGATCGACCTGGCCATGGAAGGCGCCGACCGCTTCTATCCGGCGTTCGACTTCCTGGTGCAGGGCGGCAAGTCGCCCGAGGAAGCCATCGCCGCCTGCATGTTCGAGACGGTGGGCGAGGCCTAAAGAGCCTCCACTTTCGGACGGGGTCCTCCTAAGGATGGGCTGAACGCCGCCGGGAGACTTGACGCCGATGACCCCCATCCTGCTGCTGGGCGCTGGCCGCATGGGCGGGGCGCTGATCGAGGGCTGGCGGCTGGCCGGCGCCTTTGATGCTTCCGAACTGATCCTGCGCGATCCCATGGCCGGACCTGTCGCCGATGCGGCACAGGCGGCGGGCGCGAGGCTCAATCCCCATGACAGCGTGCTGGCCGAGGCCAGGACCGTGGTGCTGGCGGTGAAACCCCAGATCTGGCGCGAGGTGGCGGTCGAGGTGGCGCCCTGGCTGCACGCCAGCGCCATCGTGGTCTCCATCGCCGCCGGCGTTCGGCTGGATGACCTGACGCTGGAGTTCGGCGGCCGCAGCGTCGCGCGCGTGATGCCGACCACGGCGGCCGCGATCGGCCGGGGGACCGCCAGCCTCTATGCGGACGATCCACAGGCGCGGTTGCGGGCGAGGGCGCTGTTCGAGCCGTTGGGCGAGGTGGTCGACCTGCTGGACGAGGCGCAGATGCACGCAGCGACCGCCGTCTCGGGGTCGGCGCCAGCCTATCTCTATGCCTTCCTGGAGGCTCTGGAAGCGGCGGGTGTAGAGGCGGGCCTCTCCAGCGCCGACGCTTCGCGTTTGGCGCGCGCTACGATCGGCGGCGCTGCGGCGCTTCTGGCCAAGACCGGCGAAGAGCCGGCTGAACTCCGCCGGCAGGTCACTTCGCCCGGCGGCACCACTGAAGCGGCGCTCGGCGTGCTGCTGGGAGATAGCGGCCTGCATCCGCTGCTGCGCGAGGCCGTGGCGCGCGCCGTGCGCCGCTCCAAGGAACTCGGCGGATAGAGCGCTACGCGAGTCGAGGAGGAGGTTGCACGCACAACTAAAACGGGTGCGACAAAGTGTATAATTGTTATGCATAGCGCAGGTGTTGCAAAGTGGAGACGGTCCGCCGAGACCGCTTTAACGGTCGGTTGATCAGCTTCAGGCTTAGCTACGGGTTGTTCGATAACCCGAGGACGCATGTCCGCCACTCCAGCACAGCCATTTGGTCTGATTTCGGTCCAGCCGGCTTACGACCGCGCGCTCCGCATTGCGCGCGCGCTGTTCGTCGGCGCCGAGGTCGGCGTGCTGCCGGATCCGGAGCGCACCGACCTGCCGCTGGCCGCGGCGTTGGGCGGCCAGCCGGTATGGCTGGACAGCCTCGACGGTTTCTTCGCCGCCGCGCCCATCCGTGGCCTCAAGGGTGAAGGCGCCGCGCTCTATGTGCGCAGCGCCGAGCGCCGACCGTTCGACGCCGCCCTGGCCGAAGCCTTGACCGATCTCGCCGACTCCATCGGCTGGGACTACGAGCGAGCCCTGGTCGCCAAACAGCAGGCGCGCTCGGAAGAGCGTCTGCGGATCATCGTCGAAGAAGCGGACCTGCACGTCTACGAGATGAACTTCGCATCGCGCACCCTATGGAAGGAAGGCGCGTCCGACAGCTTCTTCGAAGCCCCGATGACCTTTGAGGCGTTGGCCGAGGATGTGTGGTGCTCCGTGCACCCGGACGACCGGGCCGGCGCGATCGCCGCCTGGGAACATGCCAAGCGCACGGGCCTGCCGTTCCGCGCGGAGTACCGGGTCGACCGGTCCGACGGACGGGAGGTCTGGGTCGCGTCGACCGCCAAGCTGATCAACGACGCCGAAGGCCGGCCGCTGCGCCTGATCGGCGCGCTGCAGAACATCACCGCGCGCAAGGTGGCCGAGGCCGGCCAGGCGCACGCCGAGGCCGCCAACTTCGCCAAGAGCGCCTTCCTGGCCAATATGAGCCACGAAATCCGCACGCCCCTGAACGGGGTGATGGGGATGGTCCAGGCGATGGCGCACGATCCGCTGGAGTCGGTGCAGCGCGAGCGTCTGGACGTGATCCGTCAGTCGGGCGAGGCGCTGCTCACTATCCTGAACGACATTCTCGACCTGTCGAAGATCGAAGCCGGCAAACTGGAGCTGGAGGCGCTGGAGTTCGATCTGGCGCGGCTGGCGCGCAGTGTCGAGGCGGCGTTCCGCCCGATCGCCGAAGGCAAGGGGTTGGCCCTGACGCTCGACCTGGGTGGCGCGTCCGGTGTCTACAAGGGCGATCCCGACCGGTTGCGCCAGGTGCTCAACAACCTGGTCTCAAACGCCGTCAAGTTCACCGAGGCCGGCGAGGTCAAGGTGGCGGCCTGGGGCGACGGCGACCTCGTGCGTCTGGTGGTCTCCGACACCGGCATCGGCATCGCGCCGGAGGTCGTCGGCAAACTGTTCAGCAGCTTCACCCAGGCCGACGCCACCACCACGCGGCGGTTCGGCGGCACGGGTTTGGGCCTGTCGATCTGCCGTCAGCTCGCGGAACTGATGGGCGGCGCCATCGAGGTCGACAGCGCGCTCGGCCAGGGATCGGTGTTCACCGTCACCCTGCCGATGCCGAAGATCGCCGAGGGGGGCCTGTCGCTCGAGCCTACGCTCGTCGCAGCGGCGCCGCGCGTCGAACGCACGCTGCGCGTGCTGGCGGCCGAGGACAACCCGATCAACCAGCTGGTGCTCAAGACCCTGCTGCTGCAGATCGGCGTCGAGCCCGTGGTGGTCGAGAACGGCGCCGCGGCGATCGCCGCCTGGGAAGCCGACGAGTTCGACGTGATCCTGATGGACGTGCAGATGCCGGTGGTCGACGGCCCGACCGCGGCAAGGAGGATCCGCCGCCGCGAGGCCGCCACAGGCCGCGCCCGCACCCCGATCATCGCCATCACCGCCAACGTCATGGCCCGTCAGATGTCGGAATATGTCGCCGCCGGCATGGACTGCTGTGTCGCCAAGCCGATAGCCGCGGAGCGCCTGTTTGAGGCTCTGGACGCCGTGCTCACCGACGCGGACGACGACTTCGAGCCTGAGGCGCTGCGGGCCTAACGCTCGCGCCGGCGGTGCCCGTGCCTGTGGTGAAGGTCCGGGTAATGCGGGTGGCGATGCCTTATCACCCCGTGATGATGAGCGTGGCTGTGAGGTTCGCTGACGCTCTCACCCGCAGCATGCGTATGCTGATGATGGGCGTCGTGCGTATGGCGATGGGCGTGAGTCAGCGGTCTGTGTTCGTGTTCGTGCTCGTGCCGTTCCGATAGGTGCAGATAGACGCCGATCGCCATCAGCACGCCGGCGATCAGCAACTGCGCGGTCACACGATCTCCCAGCAGGACGACCGCCAGCGCCGCACCAATGAATGGAGCGGTAGAAAAGTAGGCGCCGGTTCGCGCCGCGCCCAGGCGCCGTAGCGCCTGGACGAACAGTACGAGGCTGAGCCCATAGCCCAGGAAGCCGAGCAGTGCGGCTTGCAAAGCCGCCGTCCCCATCGGCGTCGCGGCTCCCATGGCGAGGGCGATGCCCACGTTCACGCCGCCGGCGACCAGTCCCTTGGCGATCGCTATCTGCGTCGGGTCGGCCCACGACAGCTTGCTGGTCAGGTTGTTGTCGACGCCCCACGCAATGCATGCGCCGAGGATCGCGAGAGCGCCCAGGCCGACGCCATCCGGACCGCCACGCCAAGACAGAACCACCGCGCCGCCGATAATCGCCGCCGCGCCGGCCAGCAGTCGACGGTCGACATTCTCGCGAAACACGACCCAGGCGATGACCATGGTGGCGATACCTTCGGCGTTCAGCAGCAGCGCAGCGGACGAGGCCGGCGTCGTGGTCAGGCCCCACATCAGCAGAACCGGCCCGATCGCGCCGCCGAGTAGAACGACGAGCCCCAGAACCGGCAGGTCTCCGCGCCTAAGCGACGCCTCGCTATCGGCCGCGGCGAATTCGCGATGCCGGGCAAGACGCAAGGCGCTCAACCCCAGGCCGGAACCGAGATAGAGCAGTCCCGCCAGAAGCCAGGGATCGAACCCTTCGCCGAGCAGGCGCTTTGCAAACGGCGTGCTGGCGCCGAACAGCGCAGCCGAGACCAGCGCCATCACGACGCCGGGGTTGGGCGGGCCAGGTGTCCTCGCGACCATACCTAGGAATAACGCCCTCCACGTCCAGCCGCGAGCCGCCTCAGGCGTCAGAGGCGGGTTTCAGGTAGCGATGGATCTCGCCGACGCCGCCCAGCAGGCTTGGTGACCCGTCGATCTGCAGGCCGGCTTCCAGGGCGAACGGCGTCGGATCTGCGGCGTAATAGGTCTGGCGCTCCAGCGAGCGCTGCTCGACGGCGCCGAACGCGTCGGCCAGCACATAGTCCAGCACCTGGTCGAAGCGGTTGATCCGTGGCCGGAAGCTGCGTTCGCGGACGTAGAGGTTCAGGGTGCGGCCCTGGTCGTCGACCGGTGCGCGCATCACCGGCGCGTCGGGGGCTGGAGCCGGACGCTGCATCAGCTCGGCGAGCGGCATGTGCACCGCGGCGCGACCGCCTGGGCGCAGGTGGCTGGCGATGCCCGCGAAGGTGTTTCGCCACGCTGCGCCCGCCGGCAGGTGCGACAGCGCGAAGAACGGGCAGATCACCGCGTCGAAGACCCGACCGATGTTGAGCGACGTCATGTCACCGAGCTGTAGCATCACGCGAGCGCCCACATGCGGCGCCAGGTTGGCGCGCTTGGCCTCTGCCTGGGCGAGCATGGCGGGCGCCAGGTCGACGCCGACAACGCTGAAACCAAGCTCAGCGAGGGCGAAGGCGACGCGACCGGTGCCGACGCCGAGCTCGAGGATCTCGCCGGCCGGCGGCGCGAGTTCAGCGTAGGTGTCGACGTCGCCCTGCAGGCTGGTGTCGGCTTGCGTGATGAGGTCGTAATAGGCGGCGCTAAGGCTGCGCACGGAATAGTAGGGACGCACTTCGGGCACTGGAACTCGCGCGACTGGAACTGTGGGGACGAGGCGAGTGAGGCAGAAAATCCAGGACTGAGGCGCAGTTGCGTCGATCCACCTGGAGTTGCGCGTCGATCGCCAATCTCGCGCGGATGTGATCGCAGGCGCCTGCGCGTTGCGCAGGCTCGTCTCGGGGTCCACATTGGATCGACATCGCTCGAGGGGAGCCTTCGCCCGTGACCATGCCTGCCCACCGCCTGACGCGCACCCTGCTGTTCGCCCTGGTCCCGCTGCTGCTCGTCGGCTGCGGCGTCAACACCATCCCGACCAAGGACGAGCGGGCCAAGGCCCAGTGGGCCGAGGTCCAGAACCAGTACCAGCGCCGCGCCGACCTGATCCCTAACCTGGTGGAGACCGTGCGTGGCTACGCCGCTCAGGAACGCGACGTGCTGGTGGCCGTGACCCAGGCGCGGGCCTCCGCCACCCAGGTTAAGGTCGACGCCTCGACCCTCACCGACCCGGCGGCGTTCCAGGCCTACCAGGCCGCACAGGACAATCTGTCGGGCGTGCTGGGCCGGCTGATGGTGATATCGGAACGCTATCCCGACCTGAAGTCGAACCAAAACTTCCTGGCCCTGCAAAGCCAACTCGAAGGCACCGAGAACCGCATCGCCATCTCGCGGCGCGACTACAACGAGGCGGTGCGCGACTACAACACCGAGATCCGTACCTTCCCGGGCGCCCTGTGGGCCGGCACCGTGCATCGCTGGGCCAAGCCGATGCAGACGTTCAGCGCCGCGCCCCAGGCCCAGACTGCGCCCAGCGTCAATTTCGGCCCCACAGCCCCGGCCGCGCCGTCGGTTTCGATGCAGCCCGCCGCGCCGCCCGCCGCCCTGCCTGCTCCCGCGGCGGCCGTCCCCGCCAGATGAGGCCGACGGGGTGACCGCAGCCAAGCGCGCCGTCGTCTGGATGCTGGCCTGCGCCTGGTTGTGCCTAGGCCAGGCCGCGCTAGCGGCGCCGAAGTTTCCGGCGCTGAGCGGGCGCGTGGTCGACGGTGCGCAGGTGTTGTCGCCGCAGGCCGAGACGGATCTGACCGCCAAGCTCGCGGCGCTGGAAACCGCGACTGGACGCCAGATGGTGGTCGCCACAGTGCCCGATCTGCAGGGCGTTCCGATCGAGGATTTTGGCTATCAGCTGGGCCGCGCCTGGGGGATCGGCGACAAGGATCGCGACGACGGCGTGGTGTTCCTGATCGCGCCGTCGGAACGTCAGGTGCGTATCGAGGTCGGTTACGGCCTGGAGCCGGTCCTCACCGACGCCCTGTCCAGCGTCATTCTGCAGGAACGCGTGCTGCCGAGGTTCCGGGACGGCAAGGTGGAGGCGGGGATCGTCGATGGGGCCGAGGCGATCATCCAGCAGCTCTCCATGCCTGACGACCAGGCCCGCGCAGTCGCGGTAAAGGCCGCCGCGCCGAAGCCGCAGCCCGAACAAGGGGTGCAGATCCCGACCATCGTGGTGATCTTCGTGCTGTTCTGGCTGCTCAGCGGAATCCTGCGGGTGTTCTCCGGCCGCGGACGCCGCCACAGCGGCGCGTGGTGGTGGCTGCCCCTGCTGCTGTCCGGCGGTGGCGGTGGCGGACGAGGAGGCGGGTTCAGCAGCGGTGGCGGTTTCGGCGGGGGAAGCTCCGGCGGCGGGTTCTCAGGGGGCGGCGGATCGTTCGGCGGCGGAGGCTCTTCAGGCCGATGGTGACCCCCCTGACAGCTCAGGATCGCGACACCGTTCGCGAGGCGGTTCGCACGGCGGAGGCCCGCACGCGTGGCGAGATCTTCTGCGTCGCCGCGGCGCAATCTTCGGAATATCGCGAGACGCCGCTGGCCTGGGCCGCCGGCGCAGCGCTGCTGGCCCCGGCCGTCTTGCTGCTGGCGGGGATCGAGGTATCGCTTCCCGACGCGCTCGGCGGCGGCTGGACGGCGGTGCAGGCCGGCGAGATGGCGGAGAGCGCCGTGCGCGCGGCGCTGGGCGGCGTGATTCTGCTGCAGGGCGTGCTGTTCGCCATTGTGCTGGTGCTGGTGTCGCTTCCGCCCATGCGCCGCGTCCTGACGCCGGCGGGTCTGAAGCGCCACCGCGTGCGCCGCCGCGCGCACGAGCAGTTCCTGGCCCACAACCTCCACATGACCCGCGAACGAACGGGCGTGCTGATCTTCGTCTCGCTGCAGGAGCGGATGGCCGAACTGCTGGCTGACGAAGCCATCGCCGCCAAGGTGGATTCCAAGGTTTGGGACCAGGCGATGGCGGCCCTCACGGACGGCCTGCGCCGCGGCGACGCCGGCGAGGGTTTCGCCCGCGCCATCGAGCTCTGCGCCGATGTCCTCGCCGAGCACTTCCCGCCAGGCCCGGACAATCCTAATGAGCTCTCGGACGTGCTGGTCGAGCTGCCCGGCGCCTAGCGCAACCGGCGTTCGGCGATGGCCAGGTCCTCGAGCGTGTTGATGTTGAGGAAGGCGGTCGCGTCCTGGAAGGTTACTTCGACCGCGTTGGCGTCGCTCAACACCTGATGCACGGGCGGGTGCAGGCCGTCGGCGAGCGCCAGCGCCAGCGGCCGGATCATCCACGAACGCCAGACGGCGCACAGCGGCTGCATCCCGTCAGGCGTGCGCGCCACGCTGGCGGGCGCGTCGCCGATGGCGTCCAGCAGCCGCGACTCCAGGTCAATCGGCGCCAGCGGCGCGTCGCAGGGCAGGGTGATCAACTGGCCGCCGCCCTTGCCTTGCGCCCATTCCAGGCCGGCAAGGACGCCCGACAGCGGTCCCCGCGGCGAGCCTCGCGGATCGGGCAACACCGGGGAGCCCAGCGCCCGCGCCGTGGCCGCTACAGATGACGTGTCGCTCGCGCTGACCGCCACGACGTCGCAAACCTGGGTCAGCCGGGCATGGGCGCGGGCCAGGAGGGTGACGCCGCCCAGCGTCGCCAGCGCCTTGTCAGAGCCGAAGCGGCGCGAACGCCCGCCGGCGAGAATCAGTCCGAAGATCATGCGCGAGCTCTAGCGCGCCAGCACCCGCGCCGCGACGGAAGCTTGCGGATCTTCGCGGCGGCGCTCTACCATTGGGGGGTGCAGGGAGACGCGCATGGCGATCAATCTCGACATCAACGGCAAGCAGCACACGGTGGATGTCGACGACGACATGCCGTTGCTCTGGGTGCTGCGCGACACGCTGGGGATCGTGGGCCCGAAGTACGGCTGCGGCGTCGGCGCGTGCGGGGCCTGCACGGTGCACATCGACGGCCAACCGGTGCGCTCGTGCTCGACGCCGGCGTCCGGCGTCGGGGCGGCCAAGGTCACGACCATCGAGGGGATCGGCGCAAACCCGCTGGGCAAGCGGGTTCAGCAGGCCTGGATGGACCTCGACGTCGCACAATGCGGCTACTGTCAGGCCGGGCAGATCATGTCCGCCACGGCGCTGCTGGCGACCAAACCCAAGCCCAGCGAAGCGGACATCGATGCGGCGATGAACGGCAACATCTGCCGCTGCGCGACCTACAACCGCATCCGGGCCGCCATCAAGCGCGCGTCCGGTCAGGAAGCTTGACCATGAGCCAGGTGGAAAAGACGCGTGGCGGCGCCTCGCGGCGCGACGTTCTGCGCATCGGCGCCGGAGCCGGCGGCCTGGTGATCGCCTTCAGTCTCGCCGGGCGCAGCGAGGCGGCGACGGGCGCGGTCGGGCCGGCGAAGATCAACACCTACGTTCGCATCGCGCCCGACGGCGTCGTCACCATCATCGGCAAGAACCCGGAGGTCGGCCAGGGCATCAAGACCTCGCTGCCGATGATCATCGCCGAGGAACTGGACGTCGACTGGAAGGATGTCCGCGTCGAGCAGGCCGACAACGACCCTGTGGCCTATGGACGCCAGATCGCCGGCGGCAGCACGGCGACGCCGCTGCACTGGGACGAACTGCGCCGGGTGGGCGCGGCGGGCCGCGCGATGATCGTCGCCGCGGCGGCCAAGGACTGGGGCGTGCCGGCCGGGGAATGCACTACGGCGTCTGGGGTGGTCAGCCACGCCCGCACCCGCAAGCGCGCCACATACGGCGCCCTGGCCGCCAAGGCGGCGGCCATGCCCGCGCCCGCCGACCTGGCCCTGCTGCCGCTGAAGGACGCCAAGGATTACAAGATCATCGGCAAGTTCACCGGCCAGGTGGACAACCTCAAAATCGTCACCGGCCAGCCGCTGTTCGGCGTCGATACGCGTCTGCCGGGCATGCTGTATGCGACCTTCCTCAAGGCCCCGGTGTTCGGGGCCAAGGTGTCTAGCGCCGACCTCACCGCGGCGCTTGCGGTGAAGGGCGTGCGCAAGGCCTTCGTCGTCGAGGGCGGGACAGAGCTCACCGGCCTGCTGCCCGGCGTCGCCGTGGTCGCCGACAGCTGGTGGGCGGCGATGAAGGGCCGCGAAAAGCTCAACGTCCAGTGGGCCGCGCATCCGACCTCCGCCCAGAGCACGGCGAACTTCGATGCGCGAGCGGCGGAGCTATCCAAGACCAAGCCGCAGCAAACCCTGCGCAGCGACGGCGACACAACGGCAGCGCTGAAGGCGGCGGCGACGACCGTCGAGGCCGCTTACGTCTATCCGTTCATCAGCCACGCCAACCTGGAGCCGCAGAACTGCACGGCGCACTTCAAGGACGGCAAGATGGAGATGTGGGCGCCGACCCAGCTCCCCGAGCCCGGCCGCCAACTCGTCGCCAAGACGCTGGGAATCGCGCCGGAGAACATCGTCGTCCACCTGATCCGCGGCGGTGGCGGTTTCGGCCGGCGCCTGACCAACGACCCTATGGTCGAGGCGGCGTGGATCGCCCGCGAGGCCGGCGCGCCGGTGAAGCTCCTGTGGACGCGCGAAGACGACATGCGCCATGATTTCTACCGGCCGGGCGGCTACCACTATCTGCGCGCCGGCCTCGATGCGGGCGGTGCGGTGACCGCGTGGGAGAACCACTTCGTCACCTTCGGCGACAAGGAGCAGATCTCCGTCGCCAGCATGGCGCCCACCGAGTTCCCGGCTCGCTTCGTGCCGAACTATCGCTACGACACTTCGCTGATGCCGCTGGGCTTCCCGACGGGGCCGCTGCGCGCGCCGCGCTCCAACGCCCTGTCTTGGGTAGCGCACTCGTTCATCGACGAGTTGGCGCACGCGGCCGGCGCCGATCAGGTGGCGTTCCGCCTGAAGCTGCTGGGCGACGCCGATAAGGTCGGCGAGGATCCGGCGGTCTACGAGGCCGGTCGCATGCGTGGGGTGCTGGCCGAAGTGGCGAAGCGCGCGGGCTGGGGCCGCAAACTGCCGGCGCGCTCAGGCCTGGGCTGCGCCTTCCACTACAGCCATCGCGGCTATTTCGCCGAGGTGATCGAGGTGGCGGTGGCTGACGACGGCGCGGTCAAGGTGATCAAGGCCTGGGCCGTCGGCGACGTGGGCCGCCAGATCGTCAATCCCGCGGGCGCGGACAACCAGGTCCAAGGCTCGGTGCTGGACGGGATCAGCAGCGCGCTGACCCAGGAGATCACCTTCGACAACGGCGCGGTGGTGCAGGGCAACTTCAACGACTATCCGCTGATGCGCATCAGCGAGTCCGCGCCGGTGGACGTCCACTTCCTGATCACCGACAACCTGCCGACCGGCCTGGGCGAACCGGCCCTGCCGCCAGCCCCGCCGGCGCTGTGCAACGCAATCTTCGCGGCCACCGGCGTGCGCATTCGCAAACTCCCGATCGACACCGCATTGCTGAAGAAGGCGTAGGGCGCGGTGGTTCCGTTCCCCCTCCAAGGGGAAGGGCGCGATCTAGTGCGGTGAGTACGAGCGCAGGACGTCTTCGACGATGCGCTCGAGCTGGCCCAGGCTATTGCAGGTCTTGGCCACGTGGCAAAAGCGGGCGTAGCGGTGCATCACGCTGTCGCCCGATCCCCAGCGGCTTTCGTCCTCGGGGTTGAGCCAGATCACCGCGCGCGAACGCTGCTGGATCATCTGCATCAGGTCCATGCGCGGATCGATGAAGTTAGTCCGCCCGTCGCCCAGGATGATCACCGTGGTGTGGCGATTGACCTCGTGCAGGTGCTGATCGCAGAAATCCTGCAGCGCCTGGCCATAGTTGGTCTGCTGGAAGGCGATGCGCTTCAGCACCTCGACGATGGCCTGCTCGACGGTGTTGTCCTTCAACACGTCATTCACCGAGATCAGGTGCGAGGAGAAGGCGAAGGCGTCCATCCGCTCCACCGCCTCGTTGAGGCTGTAGAGCAGGGTGAGCAGGAACTTGGCGGCCGCGGCCACTGAGTTGGAGACGTCGCAGATGACCACAATCTCGGGCCGGTCCTGCTTTTCGTACTTCCACATCGGCACGAACGGGATGCCGCCGTAGGCCATGCTGCGTTGGAGCGTGCGACGTACGTCCAGGTCGCCCTTCTTGGCCTTGCGGCGGCGGCGCGAGTAGCGCTCGGCCAGTCGCTTGGCCATCTTGCGCACCATCGCCTGCATGGCGGCGATGTCGTGAGCGTCGAGGTCCATGGCGTCGAGCGCCTTCTTGGCCAGCACCTCTTCGCGCGACAGCTTGCCCCCGTCCGCGGCGTACAGCTCCTGCTGGCGGCCGACGTAGCGGGTCGCCTCCGCCAGCAGGGTGCGGCGACCCTCTTCGAGTTGCTCGGCGAGCTCCTCGCCAGGCGAGTCGCCGCGACCGCGCGCGGCGTTGATCGCCTGCTCGATCTCGTCGAAGCCCATCGCGCCCAGCATGCGCCGGGTGACGCGGCTGCGCTGGGTGGACAGGCGAATGTCTGTCACGCGAGTCTCGCGCGCCGCTTCCTCCATGGCCTGGGAGAGGCCGGAGCCGTCGTCGGACAGCAGCATTTCGACCAGGCGCGAGCCCTCCGCCTCAGGAAGCGGCGGCTGCTCCTTGGGCGGCGCGGAGTCCTTGCGCCGCGGCGTGAAGGCCGGGCGACTGAAGAAGATGTCGAAGGTGCGATCGAAGCGGACCACCTCGTCCTCGCCCTTGGCGAGCGTGGCGCACAGCGCGTCCTTCAGCAGTTGGCGATCCTGATAGCCGACTTGGGCCACCGCCTTGTGGGCGTCGATCGCCTCAGCGGGCGACACCAGCACCTCTGCGGCGCGCAGCGCGCGAAGGAATTCCTCCAGGGTGTGCTGCATCGCGGGCGCGCCCTAAGCCGGTTGCAGAAGCTGGCTGATCTGCGGTTCGACGGCGGCGATGTCTTGTTCGAACTTCAGCAGCACGTTCAGCGTCTCATGCACCAGATCGGCGTTGAGGCTGTCGGCGTGCAGCAGGATCAACGCCCGGGCCCAGTCGACCGTCTCCGAGATCGACGGCGACTTGCGCAGGTCGATCGTGCGCAGCGCCTGGACGAAGCTCACCAACTGTTCGTTCAGCGACTGTTCGATGCCGGGGACGCGGGTGGCGACGATGCGCTGCTCGAGCTCGGCGTCGGGCAGCGGGATGTGCAGGTGCAGGCAGCGGCGCTTCAGCGCATCGCCCAGGTCGCGCACATTGTTCGAGGTCAGGAAGACGATCGGCGGCGTCTTGGCGACCACCGTGCCAAGTTCCGGGATCGACACCTGATAAGCCGACAGGATCTCCAGCAGGAAGGCTTCGAACGCCTCGTCGGACTTGTCGATCTCGTCGATCAGCAGCACGCAACCCTCGTCGTGCCGCAGGGCTTGCATCAGCGGGCGCGGCTCGAGGAACGGTTCGGAATAGAAGAGGTCGCCCATGCCGTGCAGGCGGTCCATCGCCTCGTGCATGGTGAGCGCGTCGGCGAGCCGTTCGCCCATCCGGTCCTTGAGGATCTGGGTGTAGAGCAGTTGCTTGCCGTATTTCCATTCGTACAGGGACTTGGCTTCATCCAGGCCCTCGTAGCACTGCATCCGGATCAACGGCAGGCCGAGCAGCTTGGCGGTGGAGAGCGCCAGTTCGGTCTTGCCGACGCCGGCCGTGCCCTCGACCAGGATCGGCTTCTGCAGGTTCACCGCCATGTACAGCGCCGTCGCGATGCGGCGCGAGGCGATGTAGCCGACGCTCCCCAGGCCATCGACCAGGGCCTCGACTGAAGTCAGCGGAGCGGCGAGCGCGCTTGCGCCAGCGGGAGCGGGGATCGTCAAAGGCGGAGACTTTCGAAAAAAGCGCCGCGGGCGGCGAGGCGGCGAACTGGTCGCTCGATTGTGCCAACTCCCGGCTGCGCCGTGCAACACCTAAGGTGAAAAATCTGACGCCTGTAAGGTTTTTGGCGGGGCCACGGCCTTGGCGTTTTCGCACGACGGCGTTCGGGGATTCGGCTAAAAGCGCCGCCAGAAGAATGGCTGCTGTTAAGGCAGCTTCGCTACGGGCAGGGATGACGCCATGGAACTGCGCAGATTGGGCGACAGCGGCTTGAAGGTCAGCGAGACCGGGCTGGGCTGCAACAATTTCGGCATGCGGATCGGTCAGGACGCCGCCCAGACCGTCGTCGATGCGGCGATCGAGGCCGGCATCACCCTGTTCGATACCGCCGACATGTACGGGCAGGGGCAGTCGGAGCCGATGCTCGGCAAGGCGCTGGGCGCGCGCCGTCAGTCGGTGGTGGTGGCGACGAAGTTCGGCCTACCGATGGGCGACGCCGCGCATCGTAGCGGCGCCTCTCGGCGATGGATCATGCAGGCGGTGGACGAGAGCCTGACGCGGCTCGGGACCGATTATATCGACCTCTATCAAATGCACTTCCCCGACCCGGAGACGCCGATAGACGAGACGCTGCGGGCGCTTGACGATGTCGTGAAGGCCGGCAAGGTCCGCTACATCGGCAATTCCAACTTCACCGGCTGGATGATCGCCGACGCCGACTGGACGGCGCGCGACCAGCGGCTGACGCGTTTCGTGTCCGCTCAAAACGGCTACAACCTGCTGGACCGCAAGGCCGAGCAGGAGGTGCTGCCCGCCTGCACGCGCTTCGGCCTGGGTTTCCTGCCCTATTTCCCGTTGGCTTCGGGCCTGCTCACCGGAAAGTACAAGCGCGGCGAGCCGCCGGCGCAGGACACCCGCATGGCCGCCTGGGGCGAACGGGCCGCGCGGGCTCTCAACGACCAGAACTTCGACAAGGTTGAGGCGCTCACCGCCTACGCGGAGGCGCGCGGGCGCACCATGCTGGACCTGGCGTTCGCCTGGCTGCTCGGTCATCCGCAGGTGTCGTCGGTGATCGCCGGGGCGACCCGAGCCGAGCAGATCAGCGGAAACGTCAAGGCCTCGGAATGGCGCCTCACCCCGCAGGAGATGACCGAGATCGACGCGCTCGCGGCCTGATTGGCCGATCCGCAGGAAGTCGCGCTTGCGCCGTCCAAATCGAAAGCGTCAGCATTGCGCTGATCGCGACTGGTCAGGAGCCGCCAATGCCGGAGCTCGATGCGGATGACGCGCTGGATCCCAGGGCCAGCTTCGGGGCGGCCGTCGCGGTGTATCTGCGTCAGCTCTATCCCGTGGATACCGAAACGCTGGTGCTGGGCGACATGATCCAGGCGGGGTTCCGAGGCAAGACGGCGCAAGGCGTCGCGCAGATTCTCAGCGGCGTGGTGGATGCGCGGGCGCTGGATGAGCTGGTCGGCACGTACCGGATGGCGGTGGTGGTCGGTGCGGCCGAATTGTTGCTGGGTGAAAGCGTCGAGGACTTCGTCGCGCGCCGCGCAACCAGCCCCCGTGACCGGGACGCAGCCGTCGGGTTCGACATGCTGCGCGAAGCCCTGGCCCAGGCGAGCGGTCGCGCCGAGCCTTAGGCCAGCCATGAAAAAGGGCGACTCCCGGTGGAGCCGCCCTCTTCACGTTCCAGACGCCTCGGACTTTACGGAACCGCCGTCGCAGGTTGCTCGGTGGCCGCTTCAGGGATCGCCGCGCTTGTGGCGGCGGCGGCTTCAGGCGACTCCGACGCGCCGGTCGTGCTCTGGGTCACGGCGGGATCGGTCGGCGCCGGGTTGACGGGCGGGGCCACGGCCGGCGGCGCTTCGCCTGGCGCGCGGGTCAGACTGCCATACGGCTGCGGACCGGCTGGGAGCGTGGCGCTGGCGTCCTCGCCGGACGATAGCGCGCTGTCGCTCGCCACCGGGGCCGGACGAGCGCGAGCCACCCGTACCGGCGCCTCGCGTCGAGCAGCGGGCGCGGCTGCGCGCTCGACCACGGGCGGCGTGACCGCGACCGGGGCAGGCGTCGCTGCCGCTAGGGCGGCCGGCTCACTCGCTGCATCAAGCGGCGACGTCATCGGCGCGGGCGGAATGGCGGGCGCCATCGCTACGACCGGCGCAGGCGACCCAGGCGTGAGTCCCACCGTGCTGTTATCGCTCGGCGCGAGGACGAAGTAGGCGGCTGCGCCGATCGCAACCAGGGCGACGGGGATGCCGACCAGCGCTACGGGCGGAATGGCCCCGAAGGCGCTGGTGGAGCGGCGCTTGGTCGGACGGGCGTAAACCGGCTGGGTCGCGAACATCGGGCTATCGGCTTCGTCGCGCGTCAACTCGTCTCGAGCAGCGGCGGCGGTAAAATCGACAGACATAGGTCCCTCCTGAATTTCCAATCGGGAGCATAACGGACGTTAGTGCAGGTTGTTCCGCCCGTCGTTAAGGAACGCGAGGCTCGACCTGGCTGGCGGCCGGCGTATAGGTGGCCACACATGGGCAATCTTCCATAGTGATAGGCGTGGATTACGCTGACAGTCATCACCTAGACTGAAAAAAATCCGCCGATATTTAGATCTTATCTGAACACTAAATCGCCCGATTCTGGCAGCTTGCGTGGCGCCGGTGCGTGCAGGCTGTCTCAACGGTGTGCGGACGCTCGCCTCTCACGGGTGTGACCATCCGCGCTGCTCGCCTCGCTTGACCCATTAGCTGGGCCGCACGCAAGGTGACGCCGCGGCGGAGGGCGAGATGAGTTTGAAGGCCAAGCTTAAGCGTGAGTTGCGTTTCTTCCGCGGATTGAACCGTACGCTGGGGCGGATCCGCCCGCTGTCACCCGAGTCGAAGACCCTGGTCTGCGACGACCTCCAGGCCGCCGTGGAGCACTGGCGCGAGCGCCCGGCGATGACCTTCGAGGGCCGCACTCTGACCTATGGCGAGCTGGACGCCATGGCCAACCGCTTCGCCCATTGGGCCAAGGGGGCGGGGCTGCGGCGAGGTCAGACGGTGGCGCTGTTCATGCCCAACCGCCTGGAGTATTTCGCCGCCTGGTACGGGCTGTCGAAGGTCGGCGTGATCACCGCGCTGATCAACAATCAGCTCACCGGCGCGGCGCTGGCCCACTGCCTGAACATCTCCGGCGCGTCGAACTGCATCGTCGATGGCGACACCTCGCCGGTGTTCGAGGCCGCGCGCGACCAGCTCGACCGGCCGATGCTGCAGTGGGTGCTGGGCCGCGCCCAGGGCGATCAGCGCGATCTAGCGCAGGCGCTGAAGAGCTGCAGCCAGCTTCCGCCCGACCGCTCGGTCCGCGAGGACATGACCGCCAGCGACACCGCGCTCTACATCTACACCAGCGGCACCACCGGCCTGCCGAAGGCGGCGCGGGTGTCGCACCTGCGCGCCCAGCTCTACATGCGCGCCTTCGCGGGGGCGACAGACGCCAAGCCCAAGGACCGGGTCTATGTGGCCCTGCCGCTCTATCACGCCACCGGCGGCCTCTGCGGCCTGGGCGCGGCGCTGCTCAGCGGCGGTTCTGTGGTCCTGAAGCGCAAATTCTCGGCCAGCCAGTTCTGGCCGGACATCGTCTCGGAAGGCTGCACGATGTTCGTCTATATCGGCGAGCTCTGCCGATATCTGGTCAACCATCCGCCTGAGGAGGACGAGACCCGCCACAAGGTGCGGCTGGCGTTCGGCAACGGCCTGCGCCCCGACATCTGGCCACAGATGAAGCAGCGCTTCCGCATCCCGGAGATCCTGGAGTTCTACGGCTCCACCGAAGGCAACGTCTCGCTGTTCAACTTCGACGGCCGCGAGGGCGCCGTAGGCCGCGTGCCGCGCTGGGTGCGCAAGCGCTTCAATATTCGGCTGGTGCAGTTCGACGCGGAGACCAACGAGCCGATCCGCGGGACTGACGGGTTCTGCATTGAGTGCCAGCCCGGCCAGATCGGCGAATGCATCGGCAGGATCGGCGGCGACGCGCGGTCCGACTACGGCGGCTATGTCGACAAGCAGGCCTCGGAGAAGAAGGTGCTGCGCGATGTCTTCGAGAAGGGCGACGCCTGGTTCGCCACCGGCGACCTGATGCGCCAGGACGGCGACGGCTACCTCTATTTCATCGACCGGGTCGGCGACACCTTCCGCTGGAAGGGCGAGAACGTCTCCACTGGCGAGGTGGTGGAGCATCTGCAGGCGGCGCCTGGCGTCCGCGAGGCGATCGTCTACGGCGTGCCGATCGAGGGCGCGGAGGGCCGCGCCGGCATGGCCGGACTGGTGGTCGAGCCGGACTTCGACCTGGCGGCGTTCGGCGCACACGTGGAGCGCGACCTGCCAGCTTACGCCCAGCCGGCGTTCATCCGCATCCTGCCGCAGATCGATGTCACCGGCACCTTCAAGCATCGCAAGATGGAACTGGTCGCCGAAGGCTACGACCCGGCGCGGGTCAAGGGCGCGCTCTATTACCGCGACGCCAAGCGCGGTTACGTCAAGGTCACCAAAGCCGGCCACGAGAAGATCATGGCCGGCGGGGTGAGGTTCTAGACGTCTAGTCCTTGAGGCTGTCGGGCACCTTGCCGCCGTTCTCGGCGAGCTTCTTCATGACCGCCTTGTGCAAGGCGATGTTCTGTTCGGCGCTGCCGTCGGCGCCGGCGTGGACGCCGAGTTCCTGACCCAGCTCCTTGCGCGAGCCAAGATCGGAATCGAGGTCGAGCAACTTCAGCAGGTCGACGATCGAGGTGCGCCAGTTGCCGCCGCCGCCTTTGGCCTGGGCCAGTTCGGTGAGCACGGCCTCCACGTCCACCGGTGCGGCGGGCGCCGGCGCCGCGGGCGTAGCCGTGGCGACGGGCGGCGCGGCAGGCTTGGGCGCGGCGGCGGGCGGCGCCTCCGCGGGTTTGCGGTGGAAGATCTTGTCCATGATCTTGCCGAAGATGCTCATCGTTCGCCTCGCTGGTTGGTCGTGAGCGAAAGCCGCGCCAACGCTCAAGGTTCCGCCCGCCGCGACCGGAAGGCCGCAACGGGCGGAGATGCCTAGTAACCGTTCGTGATAATCTGCGAGATCAGCCCGGTGGTCAGCGCCATCAGCACGAAGTTGCCGTCAGCATAGATCCAGCGATAGCCGCGCGGCGCCGCGTTCAGGCCGTAGTAGTAGGGATCCTGGACGTAGTAGCTGCGATAGCTCGTCGGCACGTAGGCGCCGCGCCGCCATTGGTGATTGTTGTGGCGGGCCATCGGGCGATAGCCGTAGCCGGGCGCATACCAATATCCCTGACGGGCGCCGCGATAGGCGCGCCACTCGGAACGGTCGCGCCAGGTCTCGGCGCGCCGGCGGTCGAAGCGCGCCTCGCGCTGGCCTTGGCGAACTTCCGCGCGATCGCGGTTCAACTCGCGGCGTTCGGCGGGCGTGACCACGCCGTCGCGCCGGGCGTCACGGCGGTCTTCACGCAGTTCGCCGCGGTCCTCGCGGCGTTCCTGGCGGTCTTCACGGCGTTCCTGCCGGGAGTCATAGCCCTGGGCGGAAGCGGCGATGGGCGCTGCAGCGGTGACGAGCGCCACGGCGGCGTACAGCAGATGTTTCATGGGATGATCCTTTCGATCGGTCATGACGCCAGGGATAGCGGCGTGGACCTGAACCGCGCTTGAACCCGCGAGATGACGGTCGGTTCATCGGCGACATTCCGGGGTTGTCGGATCGGGCAGGACGCTTACGTCCTTGGGTCTCAACGCAAGGAGACCGCAATGCCCTACGTCGATGGATTTGTGCTCGCCGTGCCCAAGGCGAACCTCGAGGCGTATCGCGAGGTCGCTCGCAAGGCCGGCGAGGTGTGGATGGAGCATGGCGCTCTGTCGTACGTGGAGTGCGCGGGCGACGACACGCCGGTGGGCGAACTGACGTCGTTTCCCCGCGCCGTCCTCGCGAAGGACGATGAGGTGGTGGTGTTCTCCTGGATCACCTACGGGTCGAAAGCCGCCCGCGACGAAATCAACGCCAAGGTGATGGCCGAACCTCGCCTCAAGCAGGACGCCGCCTCCATGCCTTTCGACGGCAAGCGGATGATCTACGGCGGCTTCACCAGCATCGTCGAGATGTAAGCCTCGCCGCCCGATTGACAGCCGACCGGACCCGCGCCCTCATTGCATCAAGGCGAAGCTTGGAGGGCGGGATATGACGGCGGGCGTCTCGAGGGTGTTGGCTGCAACCTTGGCCGCGGCGTCGCTCGCGGCATGTTCGCCGGCCAAGCCGCCGGCCGCAACGATCGTTGCGGCTCCCGAATCGTCCATCGACCGGGGCAAGTACCTGGTCGCCGTGATGGACTGCAACGGCTGCCACGACGCCAACGCCTTCGGGCCGACGCCGGGAACGCCGGCGACGTTCCTCGCGGGCGCCGACGTGGGCTTCCACCTGCCGGGCCTGGGCGTCTTCTATCCGCCGAACCTGACGCCCGACCCCGAGGCCGGCCTGGGCAAGTGGAGCGAGGCCGAGATCGTTGCGGCGATCCGCACCGGCCAGCGTCCGGACGGCCGGGTGCTGGCGCCGATCATGAACTGGCGCACCTATGCGAACCTGACGGACGCGGATGCGATGTCGGTGGCCCTTTACCTGAAGTCTCTGCCGCCCAGCCCGCATCGGACGCCGGCGTTAGGCAGTCCGCAGACGGTGAAGGCGCCCTACCTGACCGTGGTCACGCCGGAGCAGGGCCTGAAGCTGCCGCCTCCGTCTCCACCACCGGCGACTAGCCCTTCATGATCTTCACGGCGACCGAGACGATGGCGGCGTTGTAGTCGCGGTAGGCGTCGCGCACGAGGCCTTCCCAGACCGGCAGGTTGACCACCACCGCGTCGCCGCGGGCGCGGGCGACCATCT
>NZ_JAUYQL010000060.1 GCF_030697305.1 Phenylobacterium sp.
TTCCACATCCTGCGCCGTCAGCTGCTGCGCGAGTTCCGCAAGCCGCTGGTGCTGATGACGCCCAAGAGCCTGCTGCGCCACAAGAAGGTGGTCTCCAACCTCTCGGACCTGGCCGAGGGCTCGACCTTCCACCGGGTGATGGTGGACGGCGCCGAGGCCGGTTGCGACGTCGGTGGGATCGTGCTGAAGACGCCGGCCGAGATCAGCCGCGTGATCCTCTGCTCCGGCAAGGTCTACTTCGACCTCGTCGAGCAGCGCGCCAAGACTGGACGCGACGACGTCTACCTGCTGCGCCTGGAGCAGTTCTATCCCTGGCCGCTGAAGTCGCTGTCGCAGGAACTCGCCCGCTTCCCCAACGCTGAACTGGTGTGGTGCCAGGAAGAGCCGAAAAACATGGGCGGCTGGACCTTCGTCGACCCGTGGCTGGAGCTGACCCTGGCCCGCATGAAGATCAAGGCGAAGCGCGCCCGCTACGTCGGTCGCCCGGCCTCGGCCTCCACCGCCGCCGGCCAGATGAGCCGCCACCTTCGCGAACTCGAAGCGTTCCTCACCGAAGCCTTCGCCTGAACGCCCGCCCGTAGAGACTAAGGAAGCTTATCCCATGGCCGACATCATGACGCCCACCCTGGGCGAGTCCGTCACCGAGGCGACGGTCGCGCGCTGGGCCAAGAAGGCGGGCGATCCGGTGCGCAAGGATGAGATCCTGGTGGAGCTGGAGACTGACAAGGTCAGCCTGGAGGTCGCCGCGCCCGCCGACGGCGTGCTTAGCGAGATCTCGGCCTCCGAAGGCGAGACGGTCGGTCCGGGCTCGGTGCTCGGCCGCGTCCAGGAAGGCGCCGCCGCGCCGGCTCCGGCAAAAGCCGCTGCCCCGGCGAAGGCCGCCGCGCCTGCGCCAACCCCAGCGCCTGCGCCGGCCCCAGAGCCGGCCAAGGCTGCGGCTCCGGTCGCAGCGCCTGCGCTCGCGCCTTCGGCCCAGAGGATCGCCGCCGAGAACAAGCTCGATCCGGCCGCCATTCCCGGCACCGGCAAGGACGGACGCATCACCAAGGGCGATGCGCTGGCCGCCCTCGACGCCCGCGCCAAGGCGCCCGTAGCGCCAGTCGCTCCCGGCGCGCCGCGTGAGGTGCACGAGCGCGAGCAGCGTGTGCGGATGACCCGCCTGCGCCAGACCATCGCGCGCCGGCTCAAGGAAGCCCAGAACGCCGCCGCCATGCTGACCACCTTCAACGAGGTGGACATGAGCGCCGTGATGGCCGCCCGCAGTCAGTACAAGGACGCCTTCGAGAAGCGCCACGGTGTCAAGCTGGGCTTCATGGGCTTCTTCGTGAAGGCGGTGGTCGCCGCGCTGAAGGCGGTGCCAGACGTCAACGCAGAGATCGACGGCCAGGACATCATCTTCAAGGATCACTACGACATCGGCGTCGCCGTCGGCACTGAACGCGGCCTGGTGGTCCCCGTGGTGCGCGACGCCGACGCCCTGAGCCTCGCCGGCGTCGAGAAGGCGATCGGCGCGCTTGGCCTCAAAGCCCGCGATGGCTCGCTCGGCCTCGACGATCTGCAAGGCGGCACCTTCACGATCTCGAATGGCGGCGTCTACGGCTCGCTGATGTCGACGCCGATCCTCAACGCGCCGCAGTCGGGCATTCTCGGCATGCACAAGATTCAGGACCGCCCGGTGGTGGTCGGCGGCCAGATCGTCATCCGCCCGATGATGTACCTGGCGCTGTCCTATGATCACCGCGTGGTCGATGGCCAGGGCGCCGTCACCTTCCTGGTCCGCGTCAAGGACGCCATCGAGGATCCCCAGCGTCTGTTGCTGGACCTGTAGTCCCGCCGCATAACACCGCACGCGTCTGGGGCTGTCGTCGACGCAAGTTGAATCCTGCGCCTTCCTGTTGTATCTATGTAATGTAGATACGGAGCCGAGTGATGAGCGCCCATAAGACGGCGAAGCTGTTCACCCACGGCGGCAGCCAGGCTGTGCGCCTGCCCAAGGAATTCCGGTTTGACGGCGCCGAGGTTCGCATCCGCAGGGATGGGAACAAGGTCATATTAGAGCCCGTGTCCACGGACTGGCCTAGCTTCTGGGCCGAGATGGATCGGCTGCGCGAGGCGGCTGGCGAACCGTTTCCAGACCGGCCGCCGCAACTGACGACGCGCGACGTTAGTTTCGACGAGTGAAGCTTGCGCTCGACACAGACGTTGCGATCGAGGTGATCCGCGGGCGCAGGCCGCATTACGGGGAATGGCTGCAGGACGCCGAGATGGCCGGTGCGACGCTCCATTTGTCCACCATCGTCGTCCATGAACTGATGTTTGGGGCGATGGCCAGCGCTCGTCCGGCCGACCACATGCGGCTCGTCGAGCAACTCGCCACGCGCATGGAGATTCATCCATGGGCGTCGGACGACGCCATGGAGGCGGCTCGAATCCGCGCCGACCTGAAGACTGCGGGCTCCGCTGTAGGCGCAATGGACGTGTTGATCGCCGGTCAGGCTGTCAGCCAGGGCTGGACGCTGGTCACGGGCAATGTGCGCGAGTTCATCCGGATCCCGCAGCTCGACATCCTGTCCTGGGCAGACCCCGCCGGGCCGCTCGATCGCCGGGCGCTACAGGGGCGATTCCCGACGAAATGACCGCGGCGCCCACGCTAACGCTCGCCTCTGAGGCGAAGGTTCTGTATCCCAGCCGCACCTTCCCGGACCACCGAGCGAGAACCCCATGGCCCAGTACGACGTCGTCATCATCGGCGGCGGCCCCGCCGGCTACAACGCCGCCATTCGCGCCGGCCAGTTGGGCCTGAGGGTCGCGGTGGTCGAGCTGAGTCAGACGCTCGGCGGCACCTGCCTCAACGTCGGCTGCATGCCGTCGAAGGCCCTGCTGCACGCGTCCGAGATGTACGACGCGGCCAAGACCGAGTTCGCCACCCTCGGCATCGACGTCTCACCCAAGCTCAACCTGCCTCAGATGATGAAGCAGAAGGCCGAATCCGTCGGCGCGCTCACCAAGGGCATCGAGTTCCTGTTCAAGAAGAACAAGGTCGACTGGGTGAAGGGCGCGGGCAAGCTGGCCGGCCCCGGCAAGGTCGAGGTCACGGCCGCCGACGGCGCCGTCCAGACCCTGGAGGCCGCCAATGTGGTGATCGCCACGGGATCGGAACCTGCCGGCCTGCCGGGCGTCACCGTCGACCAGAAGCGCATCGTCGATTCCACCGGCGCCCTATCGCTCTCCGAAGTGCCGAAGAGCCTGATCGTCATCGGCGCCGGCATCATCGGCCTGGAGCTGGGCTCGGTGTGGCGGCGTCTCGGCGCCGAGGTGACGGTGGTGGAGTTCCTCGACCGCATCACGCCCGGCATGGACGCCGAGACCGCCAAGGCGTTCCAGCGCTCGCTGACCAAGCAGGGCATGATCTTCAAGCTGGGCTCCAAGGTCACCGGCGCAACGGCCGACAAGAAGGGCGTTTCGCTCACCGTCGAACCGGTGGCCGGCGGCGCGGCGGAGACTCTGAAGGCCGACTACGTCCTGCTGGCCATCGGTCGGCGCCCGTTCACCGACAATCTCGGCCTCGACAGCGTTGGGATCACGCCGGACAAGCGCGGCTTCATCGACACCGACCACTGGCGCACCTCGGCGCCTGGCGTCTGGGCGATCGGCGACGTCACCCACGGCCCGATGCTGGCCCACAAGGCCGAGGAAGAGGCCGTCGCCTGCATCGAGACCATCGCCGGTAAGGCGGGCCACGTGAGCTACGGGATCATTCCTTCGGTGGTCTACACCTCGCCGGAAGTCGCCTGGGTCGGGCGCACCGAGGAGGAGCTGAAGGAGCAAGGGGTCGCCTACAAGTCCGGCAAGTTCCCGTTCAGCGCCAACTCCCGCGCCAAGATCAACCACGAGACCGAGGGTTTCGTGAAGGTGCTGGCCGACGCGACCACCGACGAGGTCCTGGGCGTCCACATGATCGGCCCCCAGGTCGGCGAGATGATCGGCGAATACTGCGTGGCCATGGAGTTCAAGGCCGCCAGCGAGGACGTCGCCCGTACCTGTCATCCCCATCCCACCCGCTCCGAAGCCCTGCGCCAGGCCGCCATGGGCGTCGAAGGCTGGACCATGCAGGCCTAGGCAAGCCATTCCCAACCCCGCTCATCCCGACGAAAGTCGGGACCCAAGTGGGCTGTCCGCGCGCAAATCCCGACCTCAGCTTGGGCCCCGGCTTTTCGCCGGGGTGAGCGGAGTGGAAGGAAACGTGCGAGGCTCTCGGCGATCAACCGGAGACGGCGCGCATGAGCGTCATTTCGCCATCGAGCGACCAAGCCAGCGCCATCGCCACCTTCGCCGTTCGCCGCGCCAGCGCCGCTGAGCTTCCTGCTTGCGCCGCGCTCTACGAGCGGGTGCTGCGGGAGACCTTCACCTGGCTCCCGCCCCATGTGCATCGCGCCCAGGACTTCCTCGACCACGCCCGCGACGAGGAGGTCTGGCTGGCGGCGCACGGCGACCGCATCCTCGGGGTCGCCAGCTACTACCGCCCGGCGGAGTTCCTGCATTCCCTCTACGTCGAAGCCCGCGGCCAGGGCGTCGGCAAGGCGCTCCTGGACCAGGTGATGGCGTCCGCCACCGGCCCGTTCTCCCTCAAGGTCCAGGCCGAGAACCTCAGGGCCCAGGCGTTCTACGTCCGGGAAGGTTTCCTGGTCGTGGAACGGGGCGACGCCGGACCGGGCAAACCCGCGTGGCTGCGGATGGCTCGAAGCGCCGACTGACGCTTTCAGGCGTGCGGATGGGCCTTGGCGTAGGCGCCGAGCAGGGCGGCGGCGTCCACCTCGGTGTAGCGCTGCGTGGTCGACAGCGAGGCGTGGCCCAGCAGTTCCTGGATCGAGCGCAGGTCTGCGCCGGCGCCCAGCAGATGGGTGGCGAAGGAGTGGCGCAGCGCGTGCGGCGTGGCGCTGTCGGGCAGGCCCAGACGTCCACGCAGCTTCTGCACCATGGCCTGGACGTGCCGAGGCGTCAGGGGGCCGCCGCGCTTGGCGACGAACAGCGGCTCGTCCGGACCGCTCGTGTAAGGAACCAGCGCCAGATAGGCGTCGACGCCCGCGCGCACCGCCGGGAGGACGGGCGCGAGCCGCGTCTTGCCGCCCTTGCCGGTGATTCTCAGCGTCTCGCCCAGCGGCGCGTCGCCGCGCTTCAGCGACAGCCCTTCCGAGATCCGCAGACCGCAGCCGTAAAGCAGGGTGAGCACGGCTTCGTCGCGCGCCGCCTCCCAGTCCTCGCGATCCGGGTCGAGGTGGGGCTCGGCCAGCATCCCCAGCGCCTGATCCTCGCTCACCGGACGTGGCGCGCCGGGCCGCACCTTCGGGCCGCGCACCAGGCTGATGGCGGCGTTCGGCGTGGCCATCCGGCGATCCAGGAAGCGATGGAAGGCGCGCACCGCCGACAGGGCCTGGGCCATCGAGCGCGGCGACAACGGCCGATCGCCCTGCCGCAACCAGGCCAGGAAGGCGCGCAGGTCGGCGGCGGTCACCTGCGAGAGCGTGTCGAGCACCGGCGTTTCGCCGAGGTGCCGTTCGAGGAAGTTAAGGTAGCGGGCCGCGGCGAACCCGTAGGCCTCCAGGGTGCGTGGCGAAGCCCGGCGCTCCTGCGCCAGATAGTCCAGCCACGCGATCTGTGCGGCGCGCGCGGACTGTCTCGTCTGTGCGGGCGCGTTCAGTTGAGCACCGGCCAGCGCTCTGCGGTGCGCTCCACCACACGGGCCAGGAACGCCACCAGCTCGGCGCCCATGTCCTCGGTGAACGCGTGCTCGTCGGCTGATCCGAAGGCCAGCAGGCCCTGGCGCGCCGGCTCCCAGATCGCCATGCGCACCATGGCCATCGAGCGCACCTGCGGCGCCCGCTCACCGAACAGGCCCAGCGCCGTGGGTGCAAACCCCATCGAGGCCAGCTTCTGTCCGCCGCCCAGGATCATGTCCACCTGGCCCTCGACCAGCATGCGCCAGCCGGCGGGCGTGCGTCCCGGCCCCTCCAGAGCCACGACGCCGGCGGCCAGGCCGAAGCGCAGTTGCGCCAACTCGTCGACGCGCCGCGCGAGGTCGGCGTGGTTGCGGGCTTCCAAGAGGTCGATGACCGCGCCGTGGGTCTGGGCTTGGGCGGAAAAATTGGCCCGCGCCGTGGCTTCCAGATAGCGCCGGGCGGTGGATTCCTCGCGGTGGGCGGCGTGCACCCGGGCCAGCGCCGCGGGGCCGAAGTCGACCACATTGGCGGCGTCCAGCCGCAGGCCGAGTTCGGCCAGCAGGCCGTCGTCGTCACGCAGGAAACCGGGGTTCTCAGTCAGGAAGCCGCGGACCTGTTCGGGCGCGAGCGCCTCGTTTGTCGCCGTCGCCCGAAATCCGTCCATGCAGCCCCCGCCGTCACACGATGGACTGGCCGGTCTTCGCCCAGTCGCTCATGAATTGTTCAAGACCCTTTTCGGTTAACGGGTGCTTGAAGAGGTCCTGGAACACGTTGGGCGGAATGGTCGCACAGTCGGCTCCGGCCAGCGCCGCGGCGGTCACATGCGCCGGGTTGCGGATGGAAGCCGCCAGGATCTCGGTGTCGAAGTCGTAGTTATCGTAGATCGCGCGGATCTCGCTGATCAGCCCCATGCCGTCGGCGCCGTAGTCGTCGAGCCGGCCGATGAACGGGCTGATGTAGGCCGCGCCGGCCTTGGCGGCCAGCAGCGCCTGGGCGGCGGTGAAGCAGAGGGTGACGTTGACCTGGATGCCTTCACGGGCGAATTCGGCCGTGGCGATCAGCCCCTCGCGGGTCAGCGGCGCCTTGACCACCACATTGTGCGCGACGGCGGCGAGCTTGCGGCCCTCGGCCAGCATGCCGGCGACATCCATCGCCGCGACCTCGGCGCTCACCGGCCCCTCGACGAGGCTGCAAATCTCGGCGATGACCTCCAGCATCGGGCGGCCCGACTTGGCGATCAGCGTCGGGTTGGTGGTCACCCCGTCGACCAGGCCCGTGGCGGCCAGGTCCTTGAGGATCGCCGTGTCCGTGGTGTCGAGAAACAGTTGCATGGCGGGCGACCTCTGGATGGCTTGGGCGTCGAGGTGTTTAGCGCCCGAAGGCTCGCCGGGCCACCCCGTGCGAGCGGTCTACCGATGAGCCGGATCGCCCAGGTGCTGCTGCCGATGCCGTTGCCGGAGGCGTTCGACTACGCCGAACCCGACGGAATGGACCTCAAGGTCGGCGACCAGGTCGCCGCGCCTCTGGGCCCGCGACTGTTGCGCGGCGTGGTCGTCTCCCTGCGCGACGCGACCGGCGTGAACCGCGCTCTGAAATCCATCGAGTCCCGGCTTGACGATCCAGCCCTCCCGCCCGCCACGCTGGAGTTCGTGCTGTGGGCGGCGCGCTACAGCGTCGATGCGCCCGGCCAGCCGCTTGCGATCGCCCTGCGCGGCGCCCGCGCCGCAAAGGCCGCCCCGCGCCGCGTGGTCCAGGCCACGGGGTCCGTCCCAGCGCGCCTTACCCCGGCGCGCGCCAAGGTGCTTGAAGCCCTGGGCGACGGCGACGCGGCCAGCCCCGCCGACCTTGCGCGGCGCGCCGGGGTGTCCTCAGGCGTGGTCAAGGCGCTGATCGACGAGGGCGTTCTGGCCATACGCCTGCTTGACGACGATGCGCCGTTCCCGGAGCCGGACGTCTCCCTGCCGTCCGCGGCGCTCAACCCCAGCCAGGCGGCGGCGGCCGCCGCTCTCAACGCCATGCTGGACGAGGGTGGCTTCCAGGCGGCCCTGCTCGACGGCGTCACCGGCTCCGGCAAGACCGAGGTCTACCTGGAGGCCGCCGCCCATGCGCTAGCCGCCGACCCGCACGCCCAGGTGCTCGTGCTGCTGCCGGAGATCGCGCTCACCCAGGCGGTGCTCGCCCGCTTCGAGGCGCGGTTCGGCGCTGCTCCGGCCGAGTGGCACTCCGGCGTCGCACCGCCCTTGCGCCGCCGGGTCTGGGAGGCCGTGGCCTCAGGCGCCTGCCGCGTCGTCGTCGGCGCCCGCTCGGCCCTGTTCCTGCCGTTCCGCAACCTGAAGCTCATCGTCGTCGACGAAGAGCACGACGGCTCCTTCAAGCAGGAGGAGGGCTTCATCTACCAGGCCCGCGACCTGGCCGTGGTGCGCGCCAAGATCGAGGGCGCCTCGGTGATCCTCGCCTCGGCGACCCCTTCGCTGGAGACCCTTCGCAACGCTGAGACCGGCCGCTACCGCTGGCTCCGGCTGGCCGCGCGGCACGGCGGCGCGCGGTTGCCCGAGATCGACCTGATCGACCTGCGCGAAGCCCCGCCCGAGCATGGCCGCTGGCTGTCGCCGCCGTTGGTCGCGGCGATGCGAGACACCTACGCCCTCGGGGAACAGACCCTGCTGTTCCTCAACCGCCGCGGCTACGCCCCGCTCGTCCTGTGCAAGTCCTGCGGCGAGCGGCTGTGCGCCCCCGACACCGATAGCTGGCTGGTCGAGCATCGCTATTCCGGGCGACTGGTCTGCCATCTTACTGGCTTCTCCATGCCCAAGCCCGAGCGTTGTCCGCACTGCGGCGCAAAGGACAGCCTGGTCTCCATCGGCCCTGGCGTGGAGCGGGTGCACGAGGAGGCGCAGGCCTTGTTCCCAGACGCCCGCGTGGCGGTCTTCTCGTCTGACACCGCCTTCGACGCCCGCGAGGCGCGCCGGCTGGTGGAGTCCATGGCCGCTGGCGAGATCGACATCCTGGTCGCCACCCAGGCCGCCGCCAAGGGCCACAACTTTCCGATGCTCACCCTGGTGGGCGTGGTGGACGCCGACCTCGGCCTGCGGGGCGGCGACCTGCGCGCGGCGGAGCGCACCTATCAGCTCCTGGCCCAGGCGACAGGCCGCGCCGGCCGCCACGATCGCCCCGGCCGCGCCCTGCTGCAGACCTGGGCGCCCGAGCACGCGGTGATGCAGGCGCTGAAGGCCCAGGACCGCGACGCCTTCCTGGCGGCCGAAATGGGAGAGCGCGAGGCCGCCGGCCTGCCGCCGTTCGGCCGCCTGGCCGCGGTGATTGTCTCCGGCCCCGATCCGGGCGCGCTGGAGGCTTTCGCCCGCGACATGGCGCAAGCCGCGCCGAACACCGCAGGCGTGGAGGTATTCGGTCCTGCGGATGCGCCGCTGGGCCTGATCCGCGGTCGCCGGCGCAAACGCTTCCTGGTCCGCGCCGACCGCGCCGTCGACCTCTCGGCCTATATGGCCGCCTGGCGCGCCCGCGTGCGGCCGACCGGCGCCCTGCGGGTGACCATCGACATCGACCCCTACAGCTTCCTTTAGGCGGCTTCCGCCGTCTTCTCCTCGTTCGTTTCAGCGTCGGCGTGATCGCGCTCGCGCAGGGGGACTGCGGGGATGAGAAGCATGCAGGCGAAGCCCGCCACCATCAGCGCCACGCTGACGATGATCCCGTGCACCACTGCGGTCGAGAAGCTGACCTTCAGGATGCGCGCGTCCTTCGCCGCCTCCACCGTCATCGGCGGCGGCGTGACGCCGTTGCGCGGATGTTGCGCCAGCGCCATGCCTTGCAGGTCGCCGATGTCGAGGTGACGCGCCGCGCCCGCGGGCGACTGCTTGGACAGCTCGCCGGCCAGCGACGAGGTGACGATCGCGCCAAACAGCGCCACCCCCATCGCCCCGCCGATCTGGCGCACGAACTGGCTGGAGCTGGTGGTCACCCCGATCTGGTGCGGCGGCGCGGCGTTCTGTACCGCCAGGCCGAACAGGCTCTGCCCAGGGCCCAGGCCGATGCCGGTTATCGCAAGACGCCAGGCGAGGTCGAACGTCGAGGTGTCCGGCCCGATGGTCGCCAGCAGGCAGAGCCCCAGCAGGAACACCGCGCCGCCGCCGATCATGAACGGCTTGAAGTGTCCGGTGCGGGTGACGAACTGCCCGTTGATCGTCGACGATGCGATCATCCCACCCATCAGCGCCAGCATGACCAGCCCGCTCTTGGTCGCCCCCACGCCCTGGCCCAGCTGCATGTAGAGCGGCAGGAACGTCGCCACCCCCATGAACGCCATCGAATAGACCAGCGCCGCGGTGTTGGCGGTGACGAACGTGCGGTTCTTGAACAGCTCCAGCGGCAGGATCGGGTCCCATACAGCGCGCTCGACGAACACGAACGCCACTGCGCCAAGAATCGACAGTGTCACGAGCGAAAGGATCAGCGGCGAGGTCCAGGCGTGGTCGCGGCCACCCCAGGTCATCACCAGCAACAGCGGGACGAAGATCACCATGATCAGGCCGGCGCCAAGCACGTCCACCTTGCCGGTCCCGCGGTGCGGGGTGGTCGGCATCTGGGTCAGCACCATGAACAGCGCGATGAGCGCCAGCGGCACGTTGACGTAGAACACCCACCGCCAGCCCTGCACCACATGGCCGAACAGGGTGACGGTGCCATGGTCGGTGAAGAAGCCGCCGATCACCGGGCCGACGACGCTGGCGATCCCGAACATCGAGCCGAACAGCCCTTGGAATTTGGCCCGTTCGCGCGGTGGGAACAGGTCGGCGAGGATGGCGAAGGCCGTGGTGAACAGCGCCCCGCCGCCCAGGCCCTGGATGGCGCGGAAGATGATCAGCTGGGTCATGCCGCCGCCCAACAGCGGCAGGGTCCCGAGCTCGCCGGCCAGCCCGGACAGGCACGATCCGGTCATGAAGATCGCCATGCCGATCAGCAGGATGATCTTGCGCCCATAGAGATCGCCCAGCTTCCCCCAGATCGGCACCATCACGGTGGACGACAGAAGGTAGGCCGTGGTCGCCCACGCGTAGAGGTTCAGCCCATGCAGTTCGGCGATGATCCGTGGCATGGCGGTCGCCACGATCGTCTGGCTGACCGCGCTCAGCAGGAACACGATCATCACCGATATCAGCGTCAATCGCCGCT
The DNA here is from genome assembly GCF_030697305.1 of Phenylobacterium sp. GTDB lineage: Bacteria > Pseudomonadota > Alphaproteobacteria > Caulobacterales > Caulobacteraceae > Phenylobacterium. The sequence continues at coordinate 10,905 of NZ_JAUYQL010000060.1, forward strand.
CGGTGGCGGTGTAGGCGTGGCGTTCGCTCAACGGTCCCCCTCGCGCCGGCTCAAATCAGCCGGCGCCCCTTAGCGCTACATCCCCTTGGCCATGTTCTCGCCTTTGGCTGCCGGTGTTCGGTGAACCTAGCGTAAGCCGCCTATCGGTCCATGTCGTGCTTGGCATGCTGCGCCAGGGCGGCGCGCTTTTTCTGGGAGGATTTCCGCGCCGCCATGTTGAGGCCCTCGACCAGCGCCGAGAACGCCATCGCTGCGTAGATGTAGCCCTTGGGCACGTGCACGCCGAACCCGTCGGCGATCAGCACCGCGCCGATCATCAGCAGGAAGCCCAGCGCCAGCATCACCACCGTGGGGTTGTCGTGGATGAAATTGGCCAGCGGATTGGCGGCCAGCATCATGATCCCCACCGCCACGATCACCGCGATGATCATGATCGCCAGGTGGTCGGTCATGCCGACCGCGGTCAGGATCGAGTCGATCGAGAACACCAGGTCCAGCAGCAGGATCTGCACGATCGCCGATCCGAAGCCCACGGCCGCGCGGCCCTTCTTGTCGAGCAGGTCGTCGCTGGGGGCGGGGTCCACCGTGTGGTGGATCTCGGTGGTCGCCTTCCACACCAGGAACAGGCCGCCGGCGATCAGGATCAGATCACGCCACGAGAACTGCAGGTCGAAGATTGCATGCCCGGCTGCATCCAGCGGCGCGGTGAACGGCAGGCTGAACACCGGCGCGGTCAGGCCGACGATGAAGGCCAGCGTCGACAGCAGACCCAGGCGCATGATCAGCGCCAGGCTGATGCCGATCCGCCTGGCTTTGTTGCGCTGCGCCTCCGGCAGCTTGTTCGACAGGATCGAGATGAACACCAGATTGTCGATCCCCAGCACCACCTCCATCACGATCAGGGTGATCAGCGCGGCCCACGCTTCGGGTGCGGCGGCCAGCGTTGCGAGGTTTTCCATGAGGTCGGGCTCCAGGCTCCGGTTGGTTGGATCGGCCTTCTAGCGCACCTTGAGCATGCGCCCATAGGGGCCGTCTGGCCCATATAGGGGCTGCTAACCCGGTGTTGAGGGCCGGCGCCGCAGATTGCGTCTGACTTTGATCATTCTCCCGGTGCGTGACCGCCCGCCGTCTGTCGAGAGCGCAGGCCCAGCACCGTATGAGGACGTCCTGATGCAAGACGCCGAGCATATCCGTCCGCTCACCGCCCTGCGGTTCTTCGCGGCCGCCTGGGTGGTGCTATTCCACTACTGGCCCAACCTCGTCGCGGCGGGCGAGCCGATGCTGGTCGGCAAGGGCTATCTGGGCGTCGAGCTGTTCTTCGTGCTCTCGGGCTTCATCCTCTGCCACGTCTACCGAACGTCGGTGGAGGAGGGGCGATTCCGCTATGGCGGCTTCCTGTGGGCGCGGCTGGCGCGCGTCTACCCGCTGCACCTGGCGACCCTGGTCGGCCTGGGCGCATTGGCCGCGTTCGCCTCCGCCGCCGGCATGTCCATCGACCAGAACATCCTGTCGTGGGAGGCGCTGCCCGCCAATCTGCTGCTGGTGCACGCCTGGGGCCTGGCGCCGGTGGCCGGATGGAACCATCCGTCGTGGTCAATCTCGGCGGAGTGGTTCGCCTATCTCACCTTCCCGGCGTTCGCCTGGACAGTGCTGAAGCTCAAGCATCGCCCGGCCGCGACCTTGATCGGCGCGATGGTTTTCCTCGCGGCCCTCTACGTCGGATTCCAGGCCGTGGCGGGATTTCCGCTAACCAAGGCGACGATAAATTGGGGCGCGTTGCGCATTGTCCCGTGCTTCGCGCTGGGGTGCGCCTTGCACAATTTCTGGAAGGCTCGACCCGCCGGCGACCGATCCCTGGCCCTGGTTGGTGCGGCGATTTCGTTGGTCGCAGCGCTATCAGCGGCGTCTCTAGGGGCGCCAGACGCCTTAATCGTGTGCGCTCTCGGATTTGTGATCCTGTCGTTCGCACGCCTCGCCCAGGCCGGATCCAACCTCTTGGGGCAAGCGCCGTTCGTCTATCTTGGTGAGATCAGTTACTCAGTTTATATGATCTGCATCCCGTGGAAAATCGTATTCGTCAATTCAATTGCACGCATGCTGCAGCTTAACGACGAGCGCCTCCCCTTGTGGCTGTGGTTAGTTTTCATTTTAAGCGTGATTCCACTCGCGGCAGCTTCCTATCACCTGGTAGAGAAGCCTGCTCGGGCGCGCATGAAACTCATGGCTGAGGCGTGGGCCACGCGGCGACCTTCAGTCGCAGGGGCTTAAAGCCTCTTTTCATAGTCGTGCGGGATGTTATCCCTATCGCCGTTAGCGTCGGGGAGTGCTTCGAACATGGTTAAACGGAAGAGGACCGTTCTCGGTTCCCTGGCCGTCGCGGCCGCGTTGAGCTTGGCGCCTGCGTCGAGCGCGTTCGCCGACACCTACTGGCAGTGCGTACCCTTCGCGCGGCTGCTGTCGGGCATTCAGATTTTCGGCGACGCCTGGACGTGGTGGCGCCAGGCGGCCGGTAAGTACGAGACCGGCTTCCAGCCCAAGACCGGCGCGGTGCTGTGCTTCAAGCCCACCGGCAAGATGAAGCTGGGCCACGTCGCGGTGGTCAATCAGGTGCTCACCGAGAGGGTCATCCAGATCAGCCACGCCAACTGGTCGCGCATCGACGGCACCCGCGGGCAGATCGAAAAGGACGTCACCGTCGTCGACGTCTCGCCCCAGGGCGACTGGAGCGCGGTCAAGGTCTGGTACGATCCGGTACGCGATCTCGGCGGCAGCACCTACCCGACTTTCGGCTTCATCTATCAAGACACCACCTCGCGCACCTATGCGGCCTCCGGCTTGTCGGCGGCGCAGAACACAGCAATCTCGATGGCCCAGTCCGCCGCCTCAATGGCGCAATCCGCGGCCAGCCAGATGGTCACCGCCGCACGCCCTGGCGCCGGCCCGATGCAGATGCTGTCCCAGGCCGCCGATTCCAGCGACCGCATCGCCGCCCTGATCCAAGCCGCGACCCAGGGTTCGAAGAACCAGGACAACAACTAAGCGCGCCGCTTGCCCGGGGTCGTTGGCAAGCCTCGGTTAAGGGCGTCGGCGAACGGTTCCTTAAAGCCGACTGGACGATGGTCACGCTCGTTCAGCGTGCCCGGACCATGCCCTCAGACCTCTCTACTCGCCCCACCATCGACCCCAACGCCCTGCGCGCCGCGCTTGAGGCGCATCAGCACTTCCGGGCCGGCCGCGCGGGCGGTCGCCGATTGTCCTTGCCCTACGCCGACCTGGCCAACCTCAATTTTGAAGGCTTGGATCTCGCAGACGCCGATCTGACGGGCGTCGATCTCTCCAGCGCGCTGCTCAAGGGGGCCAGGCTGGCCGGCGCGGTGCTGTTTGGCGCCGACCTGCGCAATGCCGACCTGCGCATGTCCGACCTGGTTCGCGCCGACCTGCGCGGCGCCTGCCTTCGCGGGGCGAACCTGTCGGGCGCCGACCTTACCGAGTGCGACCTTCGCGAAGGCCAGATCGCGGTGCAGAGCCTGCGCGACGACTTCCGCATCCTCACCCACGATCGGCGCCGCGGCGAACTGGATCACGCGGTGGTGGCCGGCACGGAGCTCAACGGCGTCCTCCTGGGCGACAAGGCCATGATCGCCGTCGACCTGCGCGACGCCAATCTGACCGGCGCCCTACTGACCTGGAGCAAGCTTGCAGGCGCGCGGCTTGACGGCGCCGACATCAGCGGCGCCGATGTCGCGGGCGCCGACTTCACTGGAGCCTCGATGCGGCGGGTGATCGCCACAGGCGCCGACCTTTCCGCCGCGGGCCTCGAAGGCGCGGACCTTGCGGGTCTGCTCCGTGCGCCGCCCGCGATGATGTTCATCGACGACGAACCCCTGGCGGCCCTGATCGACCGCCATGAGGTCTATTGCGACAGCGAGGGCCGCGACGGCGCGGTCCAGTCGCTCGAGGATGTCGATTTCCGCTCGCTCCGCTCGATCAAGGGTCGTCGGCTTTCGGGCCTCGCGGCGCGTGGCGCAGTGTTCTTCGGTCTCGACCTGGAAGGTGTCCAGCTCCAGGGCGCCGACCTTTCCGATTGCGACTTCAGGACCGCCAATCTGCGCGGCGCCGACCTGCGCGGGGCGAGGATGTCCGGCGCCTCCCTGGTGCGGGCCGACCTGCGCGGCGCGCGCCTGGGCCCGTTGTCGATCGGCGGGGGTCGCGTGCTGCGCACCGACCTCAATCGCGCCGACCTGCGCTACGCCGACCTGCGCGGCGCCCACGCTGTGCAGGCGCGACTGCTGGGCGCCGACCTCTCCGGCTCCAACCTCAAGGGCTGCAAGCTGGACGGGGCCGAGCTCGAGGCCTGACCGTTCAGAGGTCGACGATCTCGCAGCCCAGCGCTTCGCGGATCCGTTCGGCCACGACCGCGCGATGACAACCGCCGGCGTCGGCCTCGTAGCAGAGCAGCGCCGTGGCTCGCGTCCCGGCGATCTCGGTGGCCCGCGCCAGCTCGAGCTGCGCCGCCGGCTCCGCCAGGTGATCCTCGAAGATCGCCCGCATCTCGGCGATCCGGCCCTTGCGCGCCGCGTCGCGCCCGGGCTTCGGCGTACCCAGGGCGCGGAGGTGCACATAGTCCACCCCCGCGTCCGCCAGGCTGGCGGCCAGCAGGGTCTTGGAGAAGCCGGCGCGCCGCGACGCGGCGATCGCCCTTACGTCGATCACCACTTCGACGCCTGCGGCCTTCAGCCGCGAGATCACCGCGTCCTGGGTGGCGCTTTCGTAACCGATGGTCGCCAGCCTGTTCATGGGGGTTCCTCCGTCGCGGGTTGCGGCTATATGGGCGCCGTTGCGGGAGATTGCATATGGACGGCGAACGCCGCTCCGACATCCAGACCGACGCGCCGCGCGCTATGCGCCAGGACCTGCCCGCGCGCGGCGGTTCGATGGCCTACTACGATTACGGTCCGCCGGACCGGCCTGTCGACGTGGTGTTCAGCCACGCCAACGGCTTCAACGCGCGCGCCTATCGCAGCATCCTCCTGCCGCTCGCTAGGGACCTGCGGATCCTCGCCGTCGACCAGCGCGGCCACGGTCGCACCGATCTCCCCACGCCGATGGAGGGCCGCAGCGACTGGAACGACCTGAGGGGCGACCTGGCGGCCTTCCTGGCGGCCCTTGACGTCCGCGACGCGGTGATCGCCGGCCATTCCATCGGCTCGGTGGCCAGCCTGCTGACCGCGCCGCTGGTCCCGGGCCGTGCACGCGAAGTGGTGCTGTTCGATCCTGTGCTGGGCGTCGCCCCACGGGACGGGCCCAACCCCATGGCTGACGGCGCGCTTCGCCGCCGCGACGCCTTTTCTGATCACGCCGCGGCGATGGACGCCTATCGTGGCCGCGGGCCGTTCAAGGGCTGGAACGACGAGATGCTGGCCGACTATCTCGAGGACGGACTGCGCCCCAACGGGGAGGGCGGCTGGCGGCTGTCCTGCGCGCCGGCCTGGGAGGCGTCCAACTTCGCCGTGCCGCTCTACGATCCCCGGCCGCTGCTGACGCAGGCGCGCGTCCCGGTGACCATCTATCGCGCCGGCCAGCATTCCAGCGCCAAATTCGACGAGGCCGACATCGCGGAGTGGGCCATCCCCGGCGTCGCCATGATCACCGTGCCGAACACCACGCACTTCCTGCCCATGCAGCGGCCGGACGTGATGCAGGACGCCCTGCGCGACGCTGCGGCCCGCCGCTAGAGCGTCAGGCCGGCGATCACCCGCGACTGCGCGTCGGCCAGCGCCTCGGGCGACAGCGTGACCATCTTGCGCGCCTCCAGGTCCAGGCTCGCGGCGACGGCCTCGGCCGAGCCCACCGCGCGTCCGGTGTCGGGGTCCACCGTCCAGTGCACCAGCCGTCGCGTTCGTTGATTGGCCTCCACCAGGCCGCCGAAGGTCGCGACCCGGTCGCCGGCCTTGGGCCAGGCGTGGTGCAGCAGCCGGTATTCCAGCGCCGCACCGCCCATCTTCGGATCCGCGGCTTCCCCGGCCGGCGCGTGCAGGTTCAGCCGCGATAGGCCATCGGCGATCCGCGCGATCAGCATCTCCGGCCGCATCCGGCCAAAGGCGTCGCAGTCGGCGGCGCTGACCACGCCCATCGAGGTGCGGATCATGCCGAGCTCGCGCGCCCGTTCCAGGCTCGCCTGGGTCGTCACTGGCGCGGTGTCCAGGCCGCGCGGCGCGGCGAAGACCGGAACCGCGCCCGTCAGCGCCTCGGCGCGTTCCAGCACCCGCTTCGGCCAGGGGAACGGGCGCTGCTCGCGCGCGGTGACGTGTTCCACGGTGGTGTGGAAGGTCGAGGCCGGCTCCCCCGACATGTGGCGCAGGACCAGCAGGATGCGGGCGTCGCTCTCGCCGATGTCGGTGACCTGGCCGGTCATCACCAGGCCCGCACCGGGAAGCGCCTCTCGCAGGAAGCGGATATGCTGCTCGCGCACCATCAACGTGGCCTCGGCCGTCGCCGCGAAGGCGCGCGGCAGGCCGAGCTCGGCGGTCATCGAGGCCAGGCCCTCGATCGACTTCGCCACATGGAAGCGGACGTTCATGTGGCCCATCTGGTCGCATTCCCAGGTGTTCGCCCGGCCGCTCCAGACCTCCACGCCTTGCTCGTCCACTGACCGCTCCTCTTGATTGCGGGCGAGCTTAGGCGGCGTCGCCCTGGCGCGGCAATCGCGGGCGCATCCGCCGCGCGCTCCCGCTCGTAGTCGAAGTATGCCAAGCTGCACCGTCGGGAGGCGCGCGAGATGTCCGGATCCACCGTCGTCAAGCCACGCAAGGTCCTGGTTGCGCGTCACGGCCTGACCACCCGCATCACCCACTGGATCAACGCCCTGGCGCTCAGCATGCTGCTGCTCAGCGGCCTGCAGATCTTCAACGCCCATCCGGCGCTGTACTGGGGTCAGGCCTCGACCTTCGCCTCGCCCTGGCTGGCTATGACCGCCGAGCCGCGCGGCGACGACTTCGCCGGCGTCACCACGGTGGCCGGCCGACGGTTCGAGACCACCGGCGTGCTGGGCTATTCCGACACGCCGCGCGGGTTTCCCGCCTGGGCGACCTTGCCCAGCTACCGCTCGCTCGCCGACGGGCGGCGGTGGCACTTCTTCTTCGCCTGGATGTTCGTGATCAACGGCGCGATCTATCTGATCACCGCCCTGCTCGGCGGCCACCTGCGCCGCGACCTGTGGCTGAAGCGCGCCGAACTCGCGCCACGCCACCTGCTGCGCGAGATCATCGACCACGCCCAGCTCCGCTTCCCCAAGGGCGAGGAGGCCAGGCGCTACAACGCGCTGCAGAAGGGCGCGTACCTTTCGATGGCGCTGGTGTTCCTGCCGCTGATGGTGGCCACGGGCCTGACCATGTCGCCGGGGTTCAACGCCGCAGCCCCCTGGCTCCTGGACCTGTTTGGCGGGCGTCAATCCGCGCGCAGCCTGCATTTCATCTCGGCGGCGGTGATCGTCGCCTTCGTCATCGTCCACCTGCTGATGGTCGTGGCCTCGGGGCCCTGGAACAACATCCGCTCGATGATCACCGGCCGTTATGCGATCGAGATCAAGGGAGCCGACCAGTGAGCGCTGACCGCCGCCGTTGGCTGAAGGGCGCCGGCGCGAGCCTGGCCGGACTGTGGCTCGCCGCCTGCGACAGGCTGAACGAGACGCCGGCGGTGCGCGCCACCCTGGCCCGCGCCGAGCGGCTGACCTTCAAGGTCCAGCGCGCGACCACCGACCGGATGGCCTTGGCGCGCGAATACCCGGCGGAGGCGATCTCCGCCGACTTCCGCGCCAACGGTTCGATCAGCCCGGGCGACGCGGACTATCGCGCCCTGCTGGCCAACGACTTCCGGGACTGGCGCCTCGTGGTCGACGGGCTGGTGAGCACGCCGCTGTCGCTCAGCATGGCCGAGCTGCGGGCCCAGCCGTCGCGCAGCCAGATCACCCGCCACGACTGCGTCGAGGGCTGGTCGAGCATCGGCAAGTGGACGGGCGCCAGGCTAGGCCCGCTGCTGGACCGCGCGGGGCTGAGCGAGCAGGCGCGCTACATCGTCTTCCATTGCTACGACACGCTGGACCCGGCGGCGGGCGCGAACGGGCGCTACTACGAGAGCCTCGACCTCATCGACGCCTACCATCCGCAGACCATCCTGGCCTATGCGATGAACGACGCGGCCCTGCCGGTGAAGCACGGGGCGCCGGCCCGGCTGCGGGTTGAGCGACAGCTTGGCTACAAGCAGGCCAAGTACCTGATGCGCATCGAGGCGGTGGCCGATCTCGCCCACATCAGCGGCGGAAACGGCGGCTTCTGGGAAGACCGCGGCTACGAGTGGTACGCCGGCATCTAGGCGGCTGGCGTTGGGGGCTTGAGCTGGCGCGTGCCGAAGCCGGCCATCAGCTTGCGCTCCTCCGATCGCGGGTCGTCGCGGACCGCGCCGCCGCCGGGGGCGTCGAACACCATGGTCGCGCGTCGGCCGGGCTCATAGGCCGGCCAGGCGGGCAGGCCGGGGGCGGACGGGACGCCGGACCTGGCGAAGTTCGCCCACACCGTGCTCATCTGCACCGCCAGCGCCTGGGCCGCCGACGTGACCGGGCCTACGCTCGCCGCGGCGATGTTCAGGGTGTCGAAGACGAAGGGGATCTCCGACGCGTGCGGTGCGTAGTAGCGGCCGCCCTGCACCGGCGTCTCGCGGGCGAACAGGTAGTGCCAGGCGGGCGCTGCGCCAGCCGCCGCCTTTCGCTCGGCGAGCAGCGTCGAGTCGAGGAAGAAGCCGCGGTCGGTGGCGACGCAATAGGCGATCTCGGCGTTCGGGTGGCCGGGGTAGAGGCGTTTGTAGATCCCGAACACCCGGTCGGCCTCGCCGGGCGGCACGACCGCGGCGATCGAGGCGCGCAGGCCCTCGTTGCTGAGGCTGTCCATCGACGGG
>NZ_JAUYQL010000064.1 GCF_030697305.1 Phenylobacterium sp.
GTGCGGCCGCTCGCTCTCCTGCTTGGGCATGAAGGTCCACTTCAGGCCGGTAGCGAAACCCGCCCCGCCGCGCCCGCGAAGGCCCGAGTTCTTGATCTGCTCGCACAGCCATTCCGGGGTCTGCGACAGCATGGCGTCGACCGCGTTGTAGGCCCCTCGCCGCTTCGCCCCCTCCAGGCCCCAGTCGTGGAGGCCGTAGAGGTTGGTGAAGATACGGTCCTTGTCTTCCAGGATGCCGACCAAGACCCCTAAACTCCCTTGTTCGCGCGACGGAAGCCCGCGATGAACCAGATCTGGGCGGCGAACCCGACGCCCAAGGCGGCCATGAAGGCCCATTGCATCCAGCCGACGCCCTGCATGAAGAAGCCGATGGCGGCGGCCCCCGCGATCAGCGCGCAGACCCCGTCGATCGCCAGCATGACGATCAGGCGGCGCTTCATGGCCTGCATCTGCTCGGTCACGCCGCCGGCTCCTTCGGACCCTCGACGGGCAGGTTCGGCAGCGTCAGCGCCTTCGCCGGCGAGCCGTCGTAGAGCGCCGCATCGGTGAGAGTCAGCGGCCCGCCCTCGGGCGCCGAATTCTGTCGTCCGATCGCAGACCCCGGCGTGGGCGTCGTACCCGCCGCGAACTGGTCGAGCAGACCTTCCAGCGCCGCCGGCGTCAGGTCCTCGTAGTAGTAGTCGTTGATCGCCGCCATGGGCGCATTGGCGCAGGCGCCGAGGCACTCGACCTCCTGCCAGTAGAACTTGCCGTCGGCGCTGAGGTGATCCTTGCCGCCGAACCGCTTCTTGCAGACGTCCATCAGCTCACCTGCGCCGCGCAGCATGCAGGGCGTGGTGCCGCAGACCTGGACGAGCGCGTGGCTGCCGACCGGCTCGAGCATGAACATCGTGTAGAAGGTGGCGACCTCGTAGACGCGGATCACCGCCATGCCGAGCAGGCTTGCGACTTCGCGGATCGCGGGCTCCGAGACCCAACCTTCCTGCTTCTGGACGACCCAAAGCAGCGGGATCACCGCCGATTGCTGGCGGCCGGCGGGGAACTTGGCCATCCACCAGCGCGCCTTCTCCAGGCTTTCCGGCGAAAAGGCGAAGCCGTCCGGCTGGACGGTGGATAGGCGGCGGACGCTCAAGCCTTGGCCCTCATTTGGCGAAGTCGACGCGGGCGATCTTGCCGTCCGCGAAGGTGTAGATGGCGGCGACCTCGAAGGTCTCTCCGCCGGGTTTGCGCACGACGCGCTCGTGGTCGATGACGCTGGTACCCAGGACGATCCGCGCCAGCAATTCAGCCTTGTTCTGCGGGAAGTCGGCGAACGCCTTGGCGTAGCGCGCCCGATAGGCCTCGATGCCTTGCGTGGTTACGGCGCCGTTCAGGTCGGCGACCACCACGTCAGGCGTGAAGTAGGCGCAATAGGCGTCCAGATCCTGGGCATTGTAGGCGTCGAGCTGGCCCTGGACGATCTCCACGGGGCTCAACGGTCGATCTCCCCGAACACGATGTCCAGAGAGCCTAGGATGGCGGAGACATCGGCCAGCATGTGGCCGCGGTTCATCCAGTCCATCGCCTGCAGATGCGGATAGCCCGGCGCGCGGATCTTGCAGCGGTAGGGCTTGTTCGAGCCGTCGCTCACCAGATAGACGCCGAACTCGCCCTTCGGCGCTTCCACGCACGCGTAGACCTCACCCTCGGGCGTTCGATAGCCCTCGGTGAACAGCTTGAAGTGATGGATCAGCGCTTCCATCGAACGCTTCATCTCGCCGCGGCGGGGCGCGGCGATCTTGTTGTCGTCCGACAGCGACGGCCCCGGGGTCTTCAGCAGCCGTTCGCACGCCTGCTTCATGATCTTCGTCGACTGGCGCATCTCTTCCATGCGGCAGAGATAGCGGTCGTAACAGTCGCCGTTCAGGCCCAGCGGGATGTCGAACTCGAACTCGTCGTAGCACTCGTAGGGCTGGTTGCGCCTCAGGTCCCAGGCGATGCCCGAGCCGCGCACCATGACGCCGGAGAAGCCCCAGGCGATCGCCTCTTCGCGGGTCACCACGCCGATGTCGACGTTGCGCTGCTTGAAGATGCGGTTGTCGGTGATCAGGCCCTCGATGTCGTCGCAGACCTTCGGGAAGTGGTCGCACCAGCGGCTGATGTCGGCGATCAGCTCCGGCGGCAGGTCCTGCCGCACGCCGCCGACCCGGAAGTAGTTGGCGTGCATGCGCGCGCCCGACGCGCGTTCATAGAACACCATCAGCTTCTCGCGCTCTTCGAAGCCCCACAGCGGCGGGGTGAGCGCGCCCACGTCCATCGCCTGGGTGGTGACGTTGAGCAGGTGGTTCAGGATGCGGCCGATCTCGGAGTACAGCACGCGGATCAGTTGGGCGCGGATCGGGACCGTCACCCCCAGCATCTTCTCGATGGCGAGCACATAGGCGTGCTCCTGGTTCATCGGGGCCACGTAGTCGAGGCGGTCGAAATAGGGGATCGTCTGGGCGTAGGGCCGCGCCTCGATCAGCTTCTCGGTGCCGCGGTGCAGCAGCCCGATGTGCGGGTCGACGCGTTCGACCACTTCGCCGTCGAGCTCCAGCACCAGGCGCAGCACGCCGTGCGCGGCCGGGTGTTGAGGTCCGAAGTTGATGTTGAACTTGCGGACCGGGGTTTCGCCACGGGCCTCGTCGACCACGCCGATCTCAGTCGTGACGGGAGCCGCCAGGCTGGTCTCCGTGGCGATCGTTTCGGGGTGCGCGTCGCCGGTCACTTGGGGGCCTCGCCAGTCGCCTTTTCGTCGCCGGGTATCGCAAAGCCCCGTTCCTCGCCTTCCCAGGGCGAGAGGAAGTCCCAGTTGCGCCACTCGACGGCCTTCACCGGCTCATAGACCACACGCTTGAGCTCGTCGTCGTAGCGCACCTCGACGTAGCCCGTCATCGGGAAGTCCTTGCGCAGCGGATGGCCGTGGAAGCCGTAGTCGGTGAGGATGCGGCGCAGGTCCGGATGGCCCTCGAAGAACACGCCGTACATGTCGAACGCCTCACGTTCGAACCAGTCCGCACACGGGAAGACGCCGGTCGCGGTGGCGACTGCGGTGTCCTCGTCGGTCTGGATCTTCAGGCGCACACGGCGGTTCAGGGTCAGCGACAGCAGGTGGTAGACGACGTCGAAGCGCTGGGCGCGCTCGGGTCGGTCGACGCCGCACAGATCGATGAGCTGATTGAACTGGCAGCCCGGCGCATCGCGCAGATAGCTCAGCGCCTCGACGATGCGCGCCGCCGGCCCGCTCAGAGTCAACTCGCCGAACGTCAGCGAATAGCTGTCGATCGCCCCGTCAGCGCCGGCGACGATCGCCTGGCCCAGGGTCTCCAGTTCGTCGTGGGTCGCCGGCCACGTCATCGTTCGATGGTCCCGGTGCGGCGGATCTTCTTCTGCAGTTGCAGTACGCCGTAGACCAGCGCCTCGGCGGTCGGCGGACAGCCGGGCACGTAGATGTCGACCGGCACGATGCGATCACAGCCGCGGACCACGGAGTAGCTGAAATAGTAGTAGCCGCCGCCGTTGGCGCACGAGCCCATGGAGATCACGTAACGCGGCTCCGGCATCTGGTCGTAGACCTTGCGCAGCGCGGGAGCCATCTTGTTCACCAGGGTGCCGGCGACGATCATCACGTCGGACTGGCGCGGGCTCGCACGCGGCGCGAAGCCATAGCGTTCCAGGTCGTAGCGCGGCATCGAGGCCTGCATCATCTCGACCGCACAGCAGGCGAGGCCAAAGGTCATCCACATCAGCGAGCCAGTGCGCGCCCAGGTGATCAGATCATCGGCCGCGGCGGTGACGAAGCCCTTGTCGGCGAGTTGGCTGGAGACGCCGTCGAAGAACGGGTCGTGGCGTTTGGCGTCGTAGCCCTCGACCGCGGCGCGCGCGCCCGATCCGGCCGGAACGATCACTCCCATTCCAGGGCTCCCTTCTTCCATTCGTAGATGAAGCCCACGGTGAGCACGCCCAGGAAGGTCATCATCGACCAGAACGCGAAGTGCGAGGCCTCCACAGGCAGATCCATGAGCGACACCGCCCAGGGGAACAGGAAGGCCACTTCCAGATCGAAGATGATGAACAGGATCGACACCAGATAGAAGCGCACGTCGAATTTCATGCGCGCGTCGTCAAAGGCGTTGAAGCCGCACTCGTAGGTCGAGAGTTTTTCGGGGTCGGGATTCTTCGGCGCCAGCACGAAGGCGGCGATCACGAAACCCAGACCCAGCGCCGTCGCGATCCCCAGGAAGATCACGATGGGCAGGTACTGCAGAAGGAACGCGTTCATGGAATCCTCGGACCGGAGTCGCGGGCCCTTCTAGACCAGGGCCGCGCGGCGTTCAAACGGCGCGTTTGCATTGCGGCGAAAGCGTCACAGGCGGTGTGGGTTTGCGGGCGCCGAAGAGCCTGACAGTGCGCCCTACGCCCGGCCAAGCGCCACTCTTCCGTTGACACGATTCAGGGTGCGACCTATCAGACGCCCCTCGCGTTTCGCGGAAGCGATGCGGATGTAGCTCAGTTGGTTAGAGCGCCGGCCTGTCACGCCGGAGGTCGCGGGTTCAAGTCCCGTCATTCGCGCCACCGCTTTTCCAGCAGCCCGACGAGGCGACGCGGCTCTCCTCAGATATGCAATGCTTCATAGGTGGCGCTACGCACGCTCGCCGGCAAGCTCATGCCCGACGCCGCGACGTTCTGGGCCAGGTGACCAGGGCGCGTCGTGCCGACGACGGCGCAGGCGACATTGGCGTCGTCCAGCACATAGGCCAGCGCTACCTGGGCTGGCGTCATGCCGGGCTGGTTCAGCAGGTGCGCGACACGCGCGCCCCGGCGCATCTCCTCGCGGTGGCGGACCAGGCCGCGGGCCGCGTACCAGAGGTCTTGGGGGCCGCGCAGCTTCAGCACCTGCAACTGCGCATGCCCCATGCCCAGCGCCATGCCCGCTAGTACGCCCTTGCCGGCCGCAGCAGCCCTGGCTACCAGGCCAGCGCGTTCCGGGCGCAGTATATTGTAGTCGACCATCACCACGTCGAAGGCGGCCAGTCCAAGGACGTGCTCGATGACCGCTGGGTCGAAGCTGTTGACCCCCAACGCGCGCACCAGCCCGCGGGTGCGCAGCCCCTCCAGCGCCGCCAGCAGGGGCTCATCCAGCTCGCTGATCGCCGGGCCGTGGAGTTGCAGCAGCGGCAGTACGTCCAGCCCCAGGCGTTGCAAGGAGGCCTCGGCGCTGGCGACGACGCCGGCGGGCGACATATCGCGAACGATGCGCCCTCCCCCAGCGTGGCGCGTCCCCGCCTTGCTGGCGATGACCAGCCGCGAGGCGTCGCGCCCCTTGAGCGCCCGGCCCAGGCGGGGCTCGGCCTCGCCACGGGCATAGCTGGCCCCGGTGTCGAAAAAGATGACGCCCGCCTCGATCGCCTGATGGACGAGACCTACGGCATCGCGTTCGGCGAACTGAGGCTTGCCCCAGTAGCTTGCGCATCCGAAGCCAATTTCGGAGACGACCAGGCCTGTGGCGCCGAGGGATCGGTAGAGCATGGCGCCCGCGCAAGCTCGAGGTGGTGGGCGGCGAGGGGTTCGAACCCCCGACCCCCTGGGTGTAAACCAGGTGCTCTGACCAGCTGAGCTAGCCGCCCGCGGCGGCTCTTGTAGCCGAGCATGCGGGCTGCGTCAGGGGTTTCGTCCGTCTCATGCACGACGAGGGGCGGCCGCTTGACGGCGACCGCCCCCGCCGACGACAAACAGACCTCTGCTTTAGTTTAGCGCGCCCTTCAGGCCCTCGCCCGCTCGGAAGCGCGCGGTCTTGGTCGCGGGGCGTTTGACGGTCTCGCCGGTGCGCGGGTTGCGCGCGGTGCCGGCCGGCCGGCGAACCGGCACAAAGCTGCCGAAGCCCACCAGGCGCACCTGGTGGCCGGCCTTAAGCGAACTGGTCACGGAGTCGATGAACGCTTGTAGCGCATCCTTCGCCTGAGCCTTGTTGAGGCCCGCCTTCTCGGCGATTGCGGTCACGAGTTCGGCCTTGGTCATCTTGGGTGTCTCCCAACCCTTGGTGCAGCGGCGCGAACCACGCAGTCCCCCAGAGCGGCACGCGCGGTTGGGATTATGTCGCTCCATCAACGCGCGTCAAACGAGAGCGGCGCGGAGTCGCCTCCGCGCCGCTCGACTTGGCTTCGTTTTCAGCCGTTCAGGCCGCGATTTTAGTGAGTGATGACCGACTCCACATCACCATCGTCCGCCTTCGGAGCGATCGGCGGATGGTCCGCTTCTGACCACTCGATCGGCGTGGGCGGCCGCGTGAGCGCGTGCGACAGCACCTCGTCGATGTTGGAGACAGGAATGATCTCCAGCGCCTTGCGGACATTGTCCGGAAGATCAGCCAGGTCCTTCTCGTTCTCCTGCGGGATCAGCACCGTCTTGACGCCTGAACGAAGGGCGGCCAGCAGCTTCTCCTTCAGGCCGCCGATCGCCGTCACCCGGCCGCGCAGGGTGACTTCGCCAGTCATGGCGAGGTCGGCGCGGATCGGAATACCGGTGAGCACCGAAACGATAGCCGTGGCCATCGCGGCGCCCGCCGAAGGGCCGTCCTTGGGGGTCGCGCCGTCCGGCACGTGGATATGGACGTCGGTGCGTTCGAAGACCGGCGGCTCGATGCCGAACTTGGTGGCCCGGCTGCGGACGAAGCTGTTCGCCGCCGAGATCGACTCCTTCATCACGTCCTTCAGGTTGCCGGTGATCGACATGCGGCCCTTGCCGGGCATCCGCACCGCTTCGATGGTGAGGATGTCGCCGCCGAACTCGGTCCAGGCCAGGCCCGTGACGATGCCCACCTGATCTTCCGCGTCCGTTTCACCGTAGCGGTGCTTGCGCACGCCCGCGTATTTGGCCAGGCGCTCATCGTCGATGGTGATGGTGGTCACGCCTTCGCGCGCCATGTCACGCACCGCCTTACGCGCCAGCCCGCCCAGCTCGCGCTCGAGCGAGCGCACGCCGGCTTCACGGGTGTAGTAGCGGATCAGGTCGCGGATCGCCTGGTCGGGCACCACGAACTCCTCGGCCGTTAGGCCGTGGTCCTTGGTCAGCTTGGGCAGCACGTGCCGCTTGGCGATCTCCAGCTTCTCGTCCTCGGTGTAGCCGGGGATGCGGATGATCTCCATGCGGTCCAGCAGCGGCTGGGGCATGTTCAGGCTGTTGGCCGTGGTGACGAACATCACTGGCGACAGATCGTAGTCCACTTCGAGATAGTGGTCCGCGAACGTCGAGTTCTGCGACGGATCCAGCACTTCAAGCAGGGCCGAGGACGGGTCGCCGCGATAGTCGGAACCCATCTTGTCGATTTCATC
>NZ_JAUYQL010000050.1 GCF_030697305.1 Phenylobacterium sp.
GTCGCCCATTTCCTCGGTGACGAGCTGGACAGCCGAGATCACCGGGTGGCCGGCCCGCAAAGCGCGCACGATGATGTCCAACGCCAGCGGGAGTTGTTCCTCGAGCTGCTTGCGCCGCTTCTCGCGGCGGCCGGAGATCCACGACCACGCGAAGCAGCAGGACAACCCCGCCGCGCCCAGCATGGACAGAAGCATCTCCGAAGGGCCTACCCCACGCCCGGTCGCGCGAAGCACGACCACAGCCACCGCCCAAAGCGCGACGGTCGCGCCCAACAGGTATCCAAACAGTCGCGTCGGGGTCGTCTCCAGCGCCGCCTGACGGAGGAACTCGGCGGCCCGGTCATGCATCCGCACCAGCGCCAGGGCCTGGAATCGCGGTGACACCGGGCGGCGCACTAGCGCTTCATAGACCTCGCGCCGGCCCATCCCGGATTCCAGCATGGTCAGGCGCCGGTTCACGCGGCGCGACTTCTCATGCCCGGCGAAGAACAACGACGCACCGCCCTGGACGAGCAGCACCGCCCCCAAGAAGGCAAAGACGAAGATCAGTGGAAACAGGATCTGACCCACGGAGTCAGGCCCTGCGCGCAGGGTTGAACATCTCGAGCGGCAGGGTCAGCCCGCGCGCCGGCATGTGTTCGACGAACTTCGGACGGATGCCGGTCGGCTCGAAGTCTCCCAGCACCTCGCCCTTGGCGCCGCGGCCCGTGCGACGAAAGCGGAAGATCTCCTGCATGGAGACGACGTCCTGCTCCATCCCGACAACTTCGGAGATCGACACCACGCGACGGCGTCCGTCCTCCATTCGCTCGACCTGGACGACGACGTTGATGGCTGACGCGATCTGTCCGCGGACCGACCGCGCCGGAATATCCAGCCCCGCCATGCCGATCATCTGCTCGATCCGCGAGAGCGCGTCGCGTGCGGTGTTGGCGTGCACAGTGGTCATCGAGCCTTCGTGACCGGTGTTCATCGCCTGCAGCATGTCGAACGCCTCGCCGGCCCGCACTTCACCCACGATGATCCGGTCAGGCCGCATGCGCAGGGAGTTTCGGACCAAGTCGCGCTGTGTCACCTCGCCGCGCTCCTCGATGTTGGCGGGACGTGTCTCCAGACGCCCGACGTGCGGCTGTTGCAGCTGCAGCTCTGCCGAATCCTCGATCGTCACGATCCGTTCGCTTTGGTCGATGAAAGCGGACAGGGCGTTGAGTAGCGTCGTCTTGCCGGAACCAGTGCCCCCGGAGATCAACAGGTTGCGCCTTGCGCGCACCACCATTTGCAGCACCAATGCCATGTCCTCGGTGATCGAGCCCAGGTCGACCAGGCGCGCGATGTCGATTGGCTTGGATGCGAACTTTCGGATGGAGACCAGCGGGCCGTCCACGGCCAGCGGAGGGATGATGGCGTTGACACGCGAGCCGTCGGCCAGGCGCGCGTCGACCATCGGTTGGGATTCGTCGACCCTGCGCCCCACCGCCGAGACGATTTTGTTGACGATGCGGATCAGGTGCCGCGAGTCCTGGAAGCGGACATCCGTCAACTCCAGCTTGCCGCCTCGCTCGACGTAGACCTTGTCGTGGGTGTTGATGAGGATGTCGGTGATCGAGTCGTCCTTCAGGAGCGGCTCCAACGCACCGAGACCCAGCAGTTCGTCTAGGATGTCCTCGATCAGCTGGTCGACCTGCGGCACCGAAAGCAGACGCTTCTCATCGGCCAACAAGTTGCGCACTTCGCCGCGGATCTCGCCGCGGAGGGTCTCGCGCGGGATCCGCTCCAAGGCGCTCAGGTTCAAGACATCCAGCAGCCGCTTGTGCAGACGCACCTTGAGCGCCAGTCCACCCTCGACCGTCGCCGATTGGGCGGGACGCGGAGCGTCGTTTGCCGCGGGTTGCTCGTCCTGCCACAGCGCCATCTCTATCTCCCCCACCGGCTGGTCCGCGTCGCCGTAGCGGCCTGCTGCGGCACCAGCATCTGAGCCAGCTCGCTCAGCGCGCGCTCGACCTTGGTCCCACGCTTCAGGGTGCGCAGGGCGACACCCTGGTTGATCGCTTCGCCAATCATCTTGGAATCGTCCGGCACCACCGCGTCGAAGCTGCGCCCGACCGCGCGTTCCACCGACTTGAGCGAGACGCCCGAAGGAGAGTCGCCACCGACGCGATTGCAGATCAGCAGCGGCGGCGTCTGATCGAGCGACTGCAGCGACAGCGTATGCAGCTGGCGGCGCATGAGGTGGGCGTGAGGCACCGACAGATGGCTGACGATGGCGATCCGGTCGGCGAGCGAGAGCGCGCGGTTGCTCCACGCAGTCCAGGCGGACGGCATATCCATGAGGATCACGTCGAACTCGCGCCGCAGCGCCGCCAGCAGCGCCTGGACGGACTCAGGGCTGACCGCGTCGAGCGTCATGAACTGCCGCGGCGCCGCCAGCACCCGCGCGCCGCTGACATGGGCGGCGAGTTCGGTGGCGAAACTGACTTCGGACAACCCCTGGCCGGCGGACAGGACGTCGTCGAGGGTCAGAGCGTCCTGCATGTCGAGGTACATCGCCGCGCAACCAAACTGCACGTCGAAGTCGACGACGCAGACACGCTGGCCGCGGTCGGCGAGCACCGCCGCCAATTGGGTCACCAGCACCGTGGCGCCCACGCCGCCGCCAGCCTTGAGGACCCCAACCACCAGAGAGTCATGCGATGGGCCGGCGGGTTCGACTTCGCGCCGGAGCAGAACGCGCTCCAGGCTGGCGGCGAACGACGGCTCGGTGATCGGCGCGGACAG
>NZ_JAUYQL010000098.1 GCF_030697305.1 Phenylobacterium sp.
GCCGCGGCGTCGTAGTCGGAGGCGTACATCCGCGGCGAGCCATGCAATCGCCAGTAGGCCAGACCCGACCATCCGCCCGGCGACGCCGCCAGCGGATGCGGCGCGGGGTGGGCGGCCACGCGGGCGATGCGATGGGCGATCAGCAGATCGTCCGCCGCGCCTTCGAACCAGCTCGCATGGCGCGGTTCACAGGCCACGGATCCGCTCCACCGGGTCCGGAGATCATCGAAGAAGCGCGCGGCGACGACCGCGTCGAACGCCAGCTTGGGGGGAAGTTGAACGAGCAGCGGCCCGAGCTTGCCGCTCAGGCCGCCGATCTGCAGCAGGAACGCCGCCAGGCCCTCCGCACAATCAACCAGCCTCGCCTCGTGTGTGATGGCGCGCGGCGCCTTCACAGCGAAGCGGAAGCCATCGGGCGTAGCGTCGCGCCAGCGTTCATAGGTCTGCCGGCGGTGCGGGCGATAGAAGCTCGAGTTCACCTCGACGGCCGACAGCCGGGCGGAATAACGCTGCAGCACCGAGCCGTCTGCAGGAAACGCGTCGGCGGCCGCGCGCGGGACGGACCAGCCGGCCGTCCCGATGCGCAGTCGCCCATCCTGCATCGCGCGTCAGGCCGCCAGGCGTTCGGCGCTGGCGAACGGATTGACGCCCAGGCGCACCGGCCAGGCGCCGCCGCCCGCGACCCGGCCCATCAGGCCGGTGATGCGGTGGAACTGATCCAGCGCGGCGGCGAATGCTGCGCCGCTGACGCTGACCTGCAGCGCCAACAGGTCCTGAGGCGAGCGGACCTGGGTCAGCGCGCTGAACGCCTGGGCGTTGCGTTGCAGGGTCTCCTGGCCAAAGCGGGCGACGCCGGTGAACAGGTCCTGCAACGCTTCCGACGCGTCGGCCGCAACGGGCTCAGCAGCGGCTTGCAGGATCTCGGCGGCCTCGACCGGAGCTTCGAGCAGTCGCATGGCGACCGGTTCAGCGGCCTGCACCATGGTCTCGACCGCTTCGGGAATCTTATCCGACAAGGTTTCGGCAGTGGCCTGGGCCTGCTCGGCGGCGGCGTCGAACGTGGCGAACGCCTCAGTGGCGGCGGGCTCGACCTGTTCGAAAGGGTCGGTCGGTTTGGGCGGTTTGGGCATGCGAAATCTCCTTTGTTGCACTGCAACGTGCGAGGCGACGATCGGCGCCAACGCTCTAGCTAAGTTATGTGACGCGGGAGCCAGCGGCCGGCGATGCGCGTTGTCGGCCCATGCAGTCACGTTGGCCGGCGCGCCTATGGATCGTGCGACATGGTGAGAGCGCTGGTAATGTAGCGCGCGATCTGGCGATGGCCTCGGGGTCGTCACGGATCGACATCTCCCAGCGCGACGTCGATGTGCCCTTGAGCCCGCTGGGCGAGGAACAGGCCCTGGCGCTGGGGCGGTGGTTTTCAACGCTCGAAGAGCATGAGCGGCCGCAGGTGGTGCTGACCTCGCCCTATCTGCGCGCCACCCGCACCGCCGAGCTGATAGCGTCCGTCGGCGGCGTAGCGTCGGATGCGCCGCCCAGGGCGATCGACGAGCGACTGCGCGAGCGCGAGTTCGGCATACTCGATCGCCTTACCACCGGCGGCGTGCGCGAGTTCCACCCGGAGCAGGCGGAGTTCCGCCGGCTGCTGGGCAAGTTCTATCACCGGCCGCCCGGCGGCGAGAGCTGGTGCGACGTGATCCTGCGGCTGCGCAGCGCGCTCGACACTGTCAGCCTGCACTACGCCGAGCGCCGGGTGTTGATCATCGGCCACCAGGTGGTGGTGTTGTGCCTGCGTTACCTGCTGGAGAACCTCACCGAGCAGAGCCTGCTGGAGATCGACGCCACCGCGGAGGTGGCCAACTGCGGGGTCACGGAATATGCGTTCGACCCGCAGGTCGCGCCGGACGGGGCGCTGAAGCTGCTCCGCTACAACTTCACGGCGCCGCTCGAACAGGGCGGCGCCCCGGTCACTTCGAAACCCGACGCGATCGCAGGCGCGCGATGAGCGCGCCGCTCGCCGTGTCGCTCGACATGCTCGCCGATGGGTTCCCCCTGCCCGCCCTGCACCAGGGCGCCGACAAGGAAACGCGCGGGCGAGTGCTGGTGGTCGGCGGCGGCGCGCAGGTTCCGGGTGCGCCGATTCTCACCGGCGTCGCGGCGTTGCGGGCGGGCGCCGGCAAGCTGCAGCTTGCAGCGACCGCCGGGTCTGCGCTGGCGATGGGACTGGCGGTTCCCGAGGCCGCAGTCGTTTCCGTCGCGGCGGACGCCGACGGCGAGATGGCGGCGGAGGCCGCGAAGGACCTGGAGGCCTATGTGGGCCGCGCGCATTCGGTCGTGGTCGGCCCCGGCATGGCGGACGAGGCCGCCGCCGCCGAACTGGCTTGCCGGCTGATGCGGCAGGAGACTCAGGCGGCGTTCGTGATCGACGCTGCGGCGATGACGGGCCTGGACCTGCATGCCAAGGCGACACGCACCCTTGGAGGGCGGCTGGTGTTGACGCCGCACGCTGGCGAAATGGCTAGCCTGACAGGATGGAGCAAGCAGGCGGTGGCGAACGCGCCGCTGGACGCCGCGCGCCTTGTCGCCCAGGCGCTGCATGCGATCGTGGTGATGAAGGGCGAGGAGACCTTCATCGTCTCGCCGGACGGACGGGCATGGAGCCACGCAGGCGGCGTCATCGGATTGGCGACGTCCGGCTCGGGCGATGTGCTGGCGGGGGTGATCGCCGGGCTGCTGGCGCGCGGCGCATCCCCGCTGGCGGCGGCTGTCTGGGGCGTCTGCCTGCACGGCGGCGCTGGCGCGCGGCTGTCGCAGCGGATCGGACCGCTGGGGTTCCTGGCCCGCGAGCTGCCCGCGGAGATCCCGGGGTTGCTCGCGGACGCAGGGGCTAACGTCTAGGCCAGCTTGCGCACGCCCGGCTCACGCTCCCACTGACGCGTACGGGCCGGTGCGATGAAGGCGTCCGCGCCGCCGGCCAGATCGACGACCCCTGGATCGGGGACGACTCCGGCCTTGTCGAGCAGCGGCTGGCTCTGGGCGGTGTAGCCGATCGCCTTCAGGTGCCCAAAGGCGTCCTTGGCGAAGTCGACCGCGGCGCCCTCGTTCAGCAGATCGGCGCAGCCGGCTTCGGACAACACCAGAGCGACCGCGTCGAACAGCACGGACGGCGAGCCGGCGAGCTGGCCGTCGGCCGGCAGTTGCTTGCCGTCCTTCAGCTTCACGCCGCCGATCTTCGGGGCGATGATCTTGACGCTGGCGCCCTCGGCTGTTGCGGCCTTGCGGACAGCCTCGACCACCGCGCCATCGGCGCCGTCGGTGACCAGGATGGCCACCGCCCTGCCCTTCAGGGTCGGCGGATACTTGCCTACGATACGCAAGGCCGGCGACGGCTCCATGTCCTGGGCCGCCACAGCAGGCTTGGAGGCCTTGGGCAGGGGCAGCCCCAGTCCCGCCGCGACGCGGTTCGCCAATTCGGCGTCGACGTTCTGCAGGTTGGCCAGCACCCGGTCACGCACGTGGTCGAGCGTCACCTTGGACAGTTCGAAGACGATGGCGCTGGCCAGGTGGGCCTGCTCGATCGGCGTTTGCGAGCGGAAAAACAGCCGCGCGTGGCTGTAGTGGTCGGCGAAGGTTTCGGCGCGCAGCCGGACCTTCGCGCCCTCCAGCGGCACGGCGGTCGTGCGGAACCCGCCCTTGGGATCCTCGCGCGGGCCGCCGATCTCGCCTGCCTCGGCCAGGCTGTTGGGCTCGTAGTTGGCGCGACCCTTGAAAACCTGGGTCTGCATGTGGCCGTCCCGCTGCATATTCATGAACGGGCAGCCCTTGGCCTGGTTGATCGGCAGCTGGTGGAAGTTCACCGTGCCGAGGCGCGAGAGCTGGGTGTCCTGGTAGGAGAACAGCCGGCCCTGCAGCAGCGGGTCTTCCGACACATCGATGCCGGGCGGCATGTTGGTAGGCAGGAAGGCGGACTGCTCGGTCTCGGCGAAGAAGTTGTCCGGGTTGCGGTCCAGCACCATGCGTCCGACGACGCGGATCGGGACCAGCTCCTCGGGGATCACCTTGGTGGCGTCGAGGATGTCGAACGGCAGGGCGTCGGCCTCGGCCTGGCTAAGCAGTTGGACGCCAAACTCCCATTCGGGGAAGTCGCCCTTGTCGATCGCTTCGAACAGGTCGCGGCGGTGATAGTCCGGATCGGCGCCGGCGATCTTCACCGCTTCGTCCCAGCAAGTGGACTGGGCGCCCAGCTTCGGCCGCCAGTGGAACTTGACGAAGGTCGCCTCGTCCTTGTCGTTCAACAGGCGGAAGGTGTTGACGCCGAAGCCCTCGATCATCCGCAGCGAACGGGGGATGCCCCGGTCCGACATCGCCCACATGATCATGTGGGTGGTCTCCGGCATCAGGCCCACGAAGTCCCAGAATGTGTCGTGGGCGCTGGCGGCCTGCGGATAGCCGCGATCGGCCTCCATCTTCACGGCATGGACCAGGTCCGGGAACTTGATCGCGTCCTGAATGAAGAACACCGGGATGTTGTTGCCGACGAGGTCCCAGTTGCCTTCTTTGGTGTAGAGTTTCACCGCAAAGCCGCGCACGTCGCGCGGCGTGTCCACCGAGCCCGCGCCGCCGGCGACGGTGGAAAAGCGGGTGAACACCTCGGTGCGGGCGCCGACCTCGGTCAGCACCTTGGCGCGGGTGTACTGGGCCAGCGATTCCGTCAGTTCGAAATAGCCGTGGGCGGCCGACCCGCGGGCGTGGACGATGCGCTCGGGGATGCGCTCATGGTCGAAGTGTTGGATCTTCTCGCGGAGGATGAAGTCCTCCAACAGGGTCGCGCCGCGCACACCCGCCTTCAGCGAGTTCTGGTTGTCGCTGAGCGGCACACCATGGTTGGTGGTCAGGCGCTCGGCGGGATTGGACGCGGTCTGATGGGTTTCGCCGCCGTTCCCGACAGAGGTCTGGATTGGGCTGGGCGGCGGCGCCTTGGAGGTGGCCATGTTCGGGATTCCGTTGGGCTGATTGAAGCAAATGCTTCAGCCCAACGCGACCCGAGGGATTTGGTGACGGAGGAATACGTCGATCTTCGCGAAGCCCGCGCCGTCAGCCCGGCATGTGCATCACTTCCCACACATGGCCGTCGAGGTCCTGGAAGCTGCAGCCGTACATCGGGCCGTGTTCCATGATCGGCTTCCAGGGCTTGCCGCCGGCCGCGAGGGCCTTGGCGAGGGTCTCGTCGACTTCGGCGCGACTGTCCGCCGACAGGCAGGTGATCACCTCGGTGGCCTTGGCCCCGTCGCCGATCTCGCCGTTGATGAAGTCACGGAAACGCGCCTGGGTGAGCAACATGGCGAAGATGTTCTCCTCGATCACCATGCAGGCGCCGTCATCGTTGGTGTAGTCGGCGTTGAAGGTGAAACCGAGGGCGGAAAAGAAGGCCTTCGAGGCGGGAAGGTCCTTCACGGGCAGGTTGACGAAGATCATGCGCATGTCGGGCGGCTCCTAGAACGGATGTTGGGGATCAGCGACGGATGGGGAACAGAGCCCGCAACCGCGGGTCGCGCAGGTAGAGGCCGCCCCACATCGCCAGGCCAAGGTAGACGCCGAACAGGATGTGGCTGAACAGCGGATCAGCGATGCGCACGTGGGTGGCGACGGCCCCGCCCAGGACGCCGGTCATCAGCACCGCACCCAGCACTGAGGTGCGCGGGAACAGGTAGAGCGCCACGAAGATCAGCTCCATCACCCCGATGCCGCGGGCCAGCTCCGGCGGCCAGCCCATCTGCACCATCGTGTCGTCCACGACCTTCATGCCGATCAGCTTGATCGCGATGTCCATGACCATGAACAGGACGAAGGCGGCGCTGAGCACGCGGCCGGTCCAGAGCATGGCCTTGCCTGATCCAGGTGTCGCGGTCTCGGCTGGCGTGGTGGTGGTCATGCGAGTCTCCTTGCAGAGGTCGCCATGGAGTCAGCCATGGCCCTTGTTCGATGCAAGGACGCACGCAAACATCACTAGCCGACAAGTCCCGTCGGCATTTCCTCATGCAGCCCAGATCGAGTCAGCCGCCGCGGGCGTCAGAGGGCAGGATGGCGCCGTCGGCGTCCGTCGGGATTTCAGCCCCGTCCGGCCGGTCGTCCCGGACCACGGCGCCCTCGCCGGTGTTGCGGGTGAAGTTCTCTGGGTGAGCCACCGCACTTGCGCGAAGCTCGCCGTTGGGCAGCCGCTCGTTGCCATCGAGGCCGTGGGCGGTGCGCCCTCGCTCTTCCGGCGGCAGCGGACGTCTGGGGTTGGATAAGCCGTCCTGCTCAGGCGTGATCATCTCAGCAGCTCCATTCTCATTGGAACGAAAGCGCACGACACGGGGTCGGTTGCGGAGAGCTTGCTGAAAAAGGCGCCGCAGCGACGCGATGACCATACGCCTGATCGCATGCGTACGCGATGGGACGCTTCGTCAACCTGGGCGGCGCGCGGCCACCCAGCGCTCGATATCATGAGGGACAGCGGGCTGCAGGGTGCAGGTGCGCACGCGGCCGGACTTGTGCGAGCTGATCAGACCGCTGGCCTCGAGGACCTGGAGGTGCTGGACGACCGCGGCAGCGTCATCGACAGAGGCGCGGCGAGCTCGCTGACCGAGGCCGGGCCGCGACCCAACCGCTCGACGATAGCGCGGCATCGTATCGGGAAGGGTTCTGCGCCGCGGGGAGGCGACGTCAAGGCCGGACTGGCGCCCGACGACGCTAAGGCCGTCGGACGTCAGGGAAAGCCGATCGGCTTAGTTCGGCGCCGGGATCGCGGTCGGATGCGCGGCGACAAAGGCCTTGCACATCTTGTTGCGGAGCATCGTGCGGTAAGCCAGCGACTTGCAGGTCTTCATTTGCGCGATTTCGGCCTTGGTCATCGCCGGCGTGGCGGCGGCTTCCTTGGCGGGCTCGCTGGCGGGCGTTTCGGACGCCGGCGCTTGGTTGGCGGCGAGCTTGGTTTCCGCCGCGTGATCATGACCTTCGTGAGCGAAAGCGGCGCCGCCGACGAGCGCAATCAGGGCCGCGCCAATGGCGGCCGACTTGAACTGAATCATTTAGATTATCCCCATCAGAGACCGCGCAAAAAGGCTCGGCGGCCATGTTACCAAGGGCCTGTAACGTCATATATCGATCGGTTTGTCGACCATTTGAGGTTCATCACGTCCGATTCCTGCTGATCCGTGGCGGATTGAGCATGGAACCACCCGGAATCGGGCATGTATGTTTCTACGTTGCAATGCAACAAATCCGGGCCGCCAGAGGCCGTTGAGGCAGGCCCATGGAACTGTTGATTCTGGTCGCCGCTGGCGCGATCGCCGGTGCGATGAACGCCGTCGCCGGGGGCGGCACCTTCCTCACCCTGCCTGCGTTGATCGCCGCGGGCGTGCCGCCTGTTCTGGCCAACGCCTCGTCGACCGTCGCGCTGTTCCCCGCCGCGCTGTCCAGCGTCTGGGCCTACCGAAAACAGCTCCGGCCGATCGGTCCGGTGAGCCTGAGGGCGTTGGTGGGAGTCAGCATCGCCGGCGGCCTGGCCGGCGCGCTGCTGTTGCTGTTCACGCCCGGCGCGGTGTTCGACAAAGTGCTGCCCTGGCTGTTGCTGCTGGCGGCGATGATGATCCTCTCTGGCGGCAAGCTGCGGGCCTGGCTGGCGGCGCGCGGTCACAGGATCGGGCCGCGAACGACCCTGACAGGCCAGTTTATCGTGGCGATCTACGGCGGCTATTTCGGCGGCGCGGTGGGACTGATCACCATGGCGCTCTGGGCCCTGCTCAGCGAGCTGGACTTCCAGGCCGCGGCGCCCGCGCGACTGGCCACGGTGGCGGCGGCCAACGCGGCGGCGGTGACCTGCTTCATCGTCGCCGGCGCTGTGTGGTGGCCTCAGGCGATCGCGGTGCTGGCCGGCGGCGTGATCGGCGGATACTGGGGCGCGAAGGCGGGCGGGCGGCTGCCGGCGGGCGTGGTGCGGATCGCGGTGATCGCGGTCACCTGGGTGACCACCGCGGTGTTCTTCTGGCGCGGGTACGGTCCCAACTAGGGATGCGCGCGCGCGCCTGAGAGGTGCATTCGTCCCGCTGGGAGGTCGATCAGCACACGGAACGTTCGCAGGGCTTCGACGCCCAGCAAGCCCTTGGGGAACCCGGGCAGCCTTCGCTGGGCGAACACATGGACGTCCACCGCCCCGAACGGCAGGCCGGCCATCACCAGGCTGCGCGCACGGACGATGCGGCTCTGGGTCACGCCGCCCAGGACGATGGTCGCGGCAGGACGCGCCGCGCGCCCGTCCATGAGACCCACGGCTTCGGCGACGTCCGACGCTAGAGCCAGGGCGGAGGAGGCGCCGGTGTCCAGCAGCACCTCCAGCGCGGCGCCTTCGACCAGCACTTCGACCATCAGCGCGCGGCCCTTCCGGCGTGTGGCGGCAGCGACGGCGCCCTGAGGCGGCAGCGTCTGGCCCGGCGGGCAGAAGCGCACGCGCCGGGCGGGGAAGTCGATGTCGGCCATGACCTCGCCCAGCACATCCTGGCCGAGGATCAGCGGCGTTGAAAGGCCCGCCGCACCGGTGATCGGTCCGAGGTCGAGCACCGCGGCGCGAAGGTTTTCGATGCGCAGGTCGCCCAGCTGCACGTCCAGCCCGACTCCACGGCCGAGCTGCGCGTCGCCGCCGGCGCCGTGCGCGAGTATCGGCACGCCCAGCCGCGGCAGGCCAAGAACCTGCGCGAGCGAGGCGTCGATCACCGAATACTGGGCGCCGCTGTCCAGTAGCGCCCGCACAGGCGTCTTGCCGACCGTGACGTCGAGGGTCACCAGGGGTTGGCGCCAGGCGGCGAAGGTGAGCCAGCCGCTGGTCTGCGCGCCTGGTTCGAAGGTCGCGCGAGGCGCGCGCCACAGCACCTGATCGCGCAGCAGCCACGCCGCGCCGCCGGCTGCGCCCAGCCAGGCGACCTGCTTGAGGAATGAGCGACGCGCGACCAAGCCTGCGATATGGCCCGGCGCGCGCGGATGCGCCAGCGTCGGCCGGCTTGCCGTGCGGATGCGATGGAGGCACAGGATGACCCGGCCCTGCCCTCCCGTCGACACGAGCCCGCCTTGCCCGCCCGCCTAGCGATCCACCATCCGCCCGGCCGAATGGGCGTCCGCAACAATCCGTTCGGCATGGACGTCGCCAACTTCGAGCTGTTCCGCGCTCTGGCCCAGCACGGCGGCTACGAGGCCTTGCACGTTCTCAGCCACGTTGAGGTGGGCGCGGGCGAGATCGACGTGCTGCGCGAGGGCGCCGCACGGCCTCCGCGGCTGACCATCGGCAGCGTGCTGGACCAGGGCGCAGCGCAGGCCGCCGGCGTCGTGCTGCGCGGCCGCCCCGACCTCTATGACCTCGCATGGCTGCGGCGTCGCAGCCTCGGCGATCGGGCGTTCAGCCTGGTGGGTCTGATCCACACCCTGGCGCCGCCGGCCACACGCCAGACCATCGGCATGGCCGCCGTTGGCCCAACCCAACCCTGGGACGCGCTGATCTGCACGTCGCCTGCCGTCCAGGCCCAGACGACGCAGATGTTCGACGCTTGGGGCGACTACCTGGCCGAGCGGTTCGCGGGCAAGCCGGGACCCCGGCCGATGCTGCCGTTGGTCCCGCTGGGCGTCGACCTGCCACGCCTGAGCGCCGCCGCCGATAGACCGGACGCCCGCGCCGCGCTGCGCGCCCGGCTGGGGCTTGGCGCCGACGACGTTCTGGCGATCTGGGTCGGCCGGCTGTCGTATTTCGAGAAGGCGTTTCCGCAGCCGATGTTCCGGGCGCTGGAAGAGGCGGCTCAGGCGACCGGCGCGCGGGTCCATTTCGCCATGGCCGGCTGGTTTCCCGAGCCCGAGAACCGCGCGATGTACGAGGCGGCCGCCCGCGCCTACGCGCCGTCCGTGCCGCTGCATCTGCTGGACGGCAATGACCGCGCGCTGCTGGACGAGGTGTGGGCGGGCGCCGACATCTTCCTGTCGCTGGTCGACAACATCCAGGAGACCTTCGGGATCACGCCGCTGGAGGCGATGGCCTCGGGCCTGCCCGTGGTGGTCAGCGACTGGGACGGCTACCGCTACACGGTGCGCGACGGGCGCGACGGCTTCCTGATCCCGACGCTGGGCGGGCCGTCGCCGGCGCTGGGGCGCGCGCTCAGCGGCCGTCATGTGATGGGGCTGGATTCCTACCAGACCTATGTGGGCAGCGTCGCGCAGTATACCGCCGTGAACGTGCCGGCCGCCGCCGCCGCCCTCGCAGAGCTGATCCGCTCGCCCGAACTTCGCCGGCGGATGGGCGCGTCCGGACGCCAGAGGGTGCGGGAGGCGTTTGACTGGCCGGTGGTGATCGGCCAGCTCAACGCGCTGTTCGACGAGCTCACGCAGATCCGCGCCGCCGCGCCCGACGTCCAGAGCCGCCACCGCGACAACCCGCTGAAGGGCGAGCCGTTCGCCGACTTCGCCGGCTTCGCCACCTCGGTCCTGCACCTGGACATGCGGCTGATCGCCAGGCCGCAGGCGGGGCCTGCAGACCTGACGCGCGCAGCGAGCCTGGAACTCGACCAGGTGGCGGCGATCTGGCGGGCGACGCCCGCCGAATGCGGGCAGGCGCTGGCCGCGGTGGTGGACGGGGCTGGCTCGGTCCGTGCGGTGCTGGAGCGCTTTCCCGTTCAGCGACGGCGCGCCGTGGAACTCGGCCTCATCTGGATGATGAAGCTCGGGATCCTCGACTGGGTCGGCGGCTGAGCAAGCTTGGGTGCAGGAACGCGGCGGCGCGTCCGGCCGTTGGTCGGGCTCCCCAGCAACCGTGGAGTCCTCTGATGAGCGACGACAAGAACCGCGATCCACAGCAACAGACCACCGATCCGCAGCGGCCGACGCCCGATCAACAACAGCGCCAGAACAGCAAGCCCACCGGCGGCGGCGCAGCGCCTGGCGAAGGCCTGAGCAGCGGCGTCGACACGGGACACATCGAACCCGGCAAGACCCAAGGCGCCAACTCGGCGGGATGAGCGTGACGGGCCGGCTTCGCGCCGGCCCGCCGACCTTGGCTCAAGTCGCCGCGGCGACGCGCACCCGACGGCCCTCGATCGGATAGGCCGGGTCGTTGTAGCCGGGCGTCGAGGGGTGGCCGGTGACCACCAGTCGGTTGACCAGCGCCTCGTCCTCGGGGGTGAAGCCGTAGTCCAGGGCGGCGAGATAGTCGTCCCACTGCTCCTCGGTGCGAGGCCCCGCGATCACCGAGCTGACCGAGGCGTTGTTCAGCACCCATTGCACGGCGAAGGCGGTTGTGTTGGCGCCCTTGGCCTCGACGTGGCTCTTGATCTCACGGGCGTGCTGCATGGACTCGCGGCGGAACTCGGTCTGCAACAGGCGCGGATCGTTGCGGGCGGCGCGGGTGTCGGCGGCGGGCTGCGCGTCGGGATCGTACTTGCCGGTCAGCACGCCACGGGCCAGCGGGCTGTAGGGCACCACGCCCAGGCCGTAGTAGTCGCAGGCCGGCAGGTGCTCGATCTCGGGCGTCCGGTTCATGGCGTTGTAGGCGGGCTGGCTGACCACCGGGCGATCGATGCCCAAGTCGTCGCAGATGCGGCACATCTCGGCGATGCGCCAGGACCGGTAGTTGGACACCCCGAAGTAGCGGATCTTGCCCTGGGCCATCAGGTCGCCCATCGCCCGCGCCGTCTCGGCCAGGGGCGTCGAGTGGTCTTCGCGGTGCAGGTAATAGACGTCGATATAGGAGGTGCCGAGGCGCTTCAGGCTGTCGTCGGCTTCACGCATGATCCACTTGCGCGAGGCGCCGGACTCGTTCGGGCCGCGGCCCATGTTGCCAGCGACCTTGGTGGCGATGATCCAGTCGTCGCGTTGGGCGGCGACCGCGCGGCCGACCACCTCCTCCGACTTGCCGGCGTTGTAGACGTCGGCGGTGTCAATGAAGTTGACCCCCTTGTCGCGCGCCTTGTCGATGATGCGCTTGGAGGTCGGCTCGTCGGTCTGGCCGCCGAACATCATCGCCCCCAGGCAAAGCTCGGAGACCTTGAGGCCGCTGCGGCCCAGTGAACGATATTGCATGGCGTCGTTTCCTTAGCTGGAATTCGTCGGTCCGCGTTTATCACGCCAATCCAGTCGGGAAACTGCACCTGCAACTAGGCGCGGTGGTGGACGGCCTCCTCGCGCTCCAGAGGCGCATCGAGGCGGCCCAGCATTTCCTTCGGCACGACCTGGCGGAACTGCGGCAGGCGACGGGCCCAGTCACGCAGGATGTCCTGCGCAAACGGCGAGCCGGTCTCGCGGGCATGCTCCTCGACGAGAGCATGCAGCACGCCTTCCCAATGGGCGGAGGCGACGGGACGCAACACCACGCTGTCGGGATTCACCGAGGCTTCGAAACGGCCGTCGACGTCCAACACGAACGCCATGCCGCCGGTCATGCCGGCCGCGAAGTTGAAGCCCACGGGACCCAGGATCACCGCGGTTCCGCCAGTCATGTACTCCAGGCCGTTGGCGCCGCAGCCCTCGACCACGGTGACAGCGCCGGAGTTGCGCACGCCGAAGCGCTCGCCCGCCAGGCCTGCGGCGAACAGGCGGCCGGATGTCGCGCCATAGAGCACGGTATTGCCGATCAGGGCGTTGACGTGCGGATCGGCCAGGTGCGGCGAAGGCCGGATCACCAGGGTCGCGCCGGACAGCCCCTTGCCGACATAGTCGTTCGCCTCGCCGGTCAGCTCGACGCGCAGGCCCTGGACCGCGAAAGCCCCGAGGCTCTGGCCGGCCGAACCCTTGAGCTGGACGGTAAGGTGGCCGGGCGCGAGGCCGGTCATGCCGAAGCGGCGGACGATGTGCGAGGAGGTCCGCGCGCCGATCGCACGCGCGGTGTTCTGCACCGTGTAGGTCAGCTGCATCTTCTCGCCGCGGTCGAGCAGGGGCGCGGCGTCGCGCACGATCTGGGCGTCGAGGGTGTCGGGCACCTCGTTGCGGCCCTCGACCACGCACCACCGCGGGTTGGAGCCGGGGTCGGCGCGCACCAGGAGCGGGTTCAGGTCTAGGTCGTCCAGGTGCTCGCCGCCGCGCGACACCTGGGTCAGCAGATCGGTGCGCCCGACGATGTCGCGCAGGCTGCGGAAGCCCAGGCGGGCCAGGATCTCGCGGACCTCCTCGGCGATGAAGGTGAAGAGGTTGATCACCTTGTCGGGACTGCCCGAGAACTTCTCGCGCAAGGCCTCGTCCTGGGTGCAGACGCCGACCGGACAGGTGTTGGAGTGGCACTGTCGCACCATGATGCAGCCCATGGCGATCAGGCTGGCGGTGCCGATGCCGAACTCCTCGGCGCCGAGCATGGCGGCGATCACCACGTCGCGACCGGTGCGCATGCCGCCGTCCGCCCGCAGCCGCACGGAGTGGCGCAGGTTGTTCAGCGTCAGCACCTGATTGGCCTCCGACAGGCCCATCTCCCAGGGGCCGCCGGCGTGCTTGATCGAGGTCTGCGACGACGCGCCGGTGCCGCCGACGTTGCCGGAGATCAGGATCACGTCGGCCTTGGCCTTGGCGACGCCCGCGGCGATGGCGCCGATGCCGGTCATCGCCACCAGCTTCACACAGACCCGCGCGATCGGGTTGATCTGCTTCAGGTCGTAGATGAGCTGCGCCAGGTCCTCGATCGAGTAGATGTCGTGGTGCGGCGGCGGCGAGATCAGCATCACGCCCGGCGTCGCGTGACGCAGGCGCGCGATTAGCTCGGTGACCTTGAAGCCGGGCAGTTGGCCGCCTTCGCCGGGCTTGGCCCCCTGGCTGACCTTGATCTCGATCTCGCGGCATTGGTTCAGGTATTCGGCGGTCACGCCGAACCGCCCCGAGGCGATCTGCTTGACCGCGGAGTTCGGATTGTCGCCGTTGGGCAAAGGCTTGTAGCGCGCGGAGTCCTCGCCGCCTTCGCCGGACACCGACTTGGCCCCGATGCGGTTCATGGCGATGTTCAGCGTGCCGTGCGCTTCGGGCGACAGGGCGCCGAGGCTCATCCCAGGCGTGACGAAGCGCTTGCGGATCTCGTTGACGCTCTCGACCTCGTCAAGGTTCACCGCCGGCGCGCTGGAGCGCCAGTCCAGCAGGTCGCGCAGCTGGATCGCCGGCTGGGCGCGCAGGCCCTCGGCGTAGCGCTTGTAGGCGCCGTAGTCGCCGGTGTCGCAGGCCCGTTGCAGGGTGTGGATCATCCGCGCCTCGAAGGCGTGGCTCTCGCCCGCGCGACGCGCCTTGTAGAAGCCGCCGACCGGCAGGTGGACCGCGCCCGGCTCCCAGGCGCGCAGATGCAGCTCGACCGCCTTGGCCTCGACGCCGGCCAGGCCGATGCCGGAGATGCGCGACGGCATGCCGGGGAAGAACTCCGCCACCAGGGCGCGCGACAGGCCGACCGCCTCGAAGTTGTAGCCGCCCCGGTATGACGAGATCACCGAGATGCCCATCTTGGAGATGATCTTCAGCAGGCCGCCCTCGATGGCGCCCTTGAAGTTCAGGCAGAGCTCGCGCAGCGACCGGCCGCCGGTCAGCCCGCGTTCCATCCGGTCGAGGAAGCTTTCCTGCGCCAGATAGGCGTTCACCGTCGTCGCCCCGACGCCGATCAGCACCGCGAAATAGGGGGTGTCGAGGCACTCGGCCGCCCGCACGATGATCGAGACGTAGGAGCGCAGCCCCTTCTGGACCAGCCAGGAATGCACGCCGCCAGTGGCCAGGATCATCGGCAGGGCGACGCGGTCCGGGCCCGAGCCCTGGTCGGTGAGCACGATGGTCGAGCAGCCGCGCAGGGCCGCGTCCTCCGCCTCGGCGCGGATGCGGTCGAGGTTGGCGCGCAAAGCGTCCCCAGGGCGCGATTCCGCCACCGGGATCGGCATGGTGCAGTCGATGACGCAGATGCTGACCTCGCCGATGGCGGCGATCACGCGCTCGTACATGCCATTGGTCAGCACCGGGGAATCGAGCACGAACACGTCGGTCTGGGTGGCGTCCTCCGCCAGGATGTTGCCGAGGTTCTTGAACCGGGTCTTCAGGCTCATCACGCCGGTTTCGCGTAAGGAGTCGATCGGCGGGTTGGTCACCTGGCTGAAGTTCTGCCGGAAGAAGTGCGACAGCGGCCGATAGGCCTCCGACAGCACCGCCAGCGGGGTGTCGTCGCCCATCGAGCCCACGGCTTCCTTGCCGTCCTCGACCATCGGGGCCAGCACCAGTTCAAGGTCCTCCAGCGACAGGCCGGCGGCGGCCTGGCGGCGCACCAGCTCCTCGCGGGCATAGAGCCGCTCTTCCGGCCCCGGACCGACCTCCTCCTCCAGCTCGACCATGTTGCCCAACCACTGGTCGTAGGGATGCAGGCCCGCCAGGCGGTCGATGATCTCCTGTTCGCCGTACAGGCGGCCCTCGGCCAGGTCGACGGCCAGCATGCGGCCCGGCGCGATGTGCGTCTTGCGCACGATCCGGCTTTCCTCGACGCGGCACATGCCGGCCTCGGAGCCGACGATCAGCAGGCCGTCGTCAGTGTAGGCGACACGCATGGGGCGCAGGCCGTTGCGGTCCTTGCCGGCCACCACCCAGCGGCCGTCGGTGGCGCACACCGCCGCCGGGCCGTCCCAGGGCTCCATCACCGCGTTGCAATAGGCGTAGAGCGCCTTGTGCTCGGGCTTGATCTGGGCGTCGCTGAGCGCGTTCCAGGCTTCGGGGATCAACAGGGTCTTGGCCATCGGCGCGTCGCGGCCGGCGCGCACCAGGATCTCGAAGGTGTTGTCCAGCGCCGCGGAGTCCGAACCGCCCGGCTGGATCACCGGCTTGACGTCCTCGCCCAAGTCGCCGAACGCAGTGGCGGCCATGCGGATCTCATGGCTGCGCATCCAGTTGACGTTGCCCTTGATCGTATTGATCTCGCCGTTGTGGGCCAACATGCGGAACGGCTGGGCCAGCCGCCATTCCGGGAAGGTGTTGGTCGAATAGCGCTGGTGGAAGATCGCCACGGCGGCGGCGAACCGCTCGTCGGTCAGGTCGGGATAGAAGGCGTCGATGTGCTCGGCGAGGAACATCCCCTTGTAGATCAGCGAACGGGCCGACAGCGAGCAGATGTAGAAGTGCGGCAGGTTCGCCTGGGCGACCCGCTTCTCGATGCGCCGACGGCACAGGAACAGCGCACGCTCCAGCGCCTCGCCCTCGAGGCCCGCGGGCGGCGACAGCATGATCTGCTCGATCTCGGGCCGCGTGGCGTTGGCCTTTTCGCCGATCACCCGCGTGTCCACCGGCACCTGACGCCAGCCGTAGATATAGAAGCCGAAGCGCAGGGCTTCGGACTCAACGATTGTGCGCGCCGACTCCTGATCGGCCAGGTCGTTGCGCGGCAGGAAGATCTGTCCGACCACCACCGGCCCGGGCCGCAGCGTGTGGCCGATGCGCGCGACCTGGTCGGCGAAGAAGTCCTGGGGGACGCTCAGCAGGATGCCGGCGCCGTCGCCGGTCTTGCCGTCGGCGTCCACCGCGCCGCGGTGCCAGACGGCCTTCAGCGCGCGGATCGCCAGATCGACGACCTCGCGGCGCGGCTTGCCGTCCACGGCGCAGACCAGGCCGACGCCACAGGCGTCACGTTCCGACGACGGGTCGTAGGCGTGGCCGTCAATCAGCCGCTGGCGGTTGGCGAGATAGCGTTGGGTGTCGTTCAGGACCATGGCGCTCACTCCGCGGCGATCAGGGCGGCCGACTGGGCGGGAGCCGACAGACGGCGGTGGATGGCGTCGGCGGCGTCGCGGCCGTCGCGGATCGCCCAGACCACCAGGGATGCGCCGCGCACGATGTCGCCGGCGGCGAACACGCCGTCCATGCTGGTCTCCAGGGTGCGCAGGTCGGCCTTCACCGTGCCCCATCGGCTGACCGCCAAGCCCGGCGCGTCGAACGCGCTCGGCAGATCCTCGGGATCGAAGCCCAGCGCCTTGATCACCAAGTCGGCGGGCAGATCGAAGTCCGCACCCTCGACCTCTTCGATCCCTTGGCGGCCGGTGACGTCGGGCGCCGACAGCCGCATGCGCGAGGCGCGCACGCCGGTGACGCCGGAAGCCTCGCCGGTCACGGCGCGCGGCGCGCCCAGCCATTCGAACACCACGCCTTCCTCCTCGGCGTGCGACACCTCGCGGGCTGAGCCCGGCATGTTGGCGCGGTCACGGCGATAGAGGCAGGTGACGCTGGCCGCGCCCTGGCGCACGGCGGTGCGCACGCAGTCCATGGCGGTGTCGCCGCCGCCTATCACCACGACGCGGCGACCCTCGGCGTTCAGTTCGCCGGAGCGGAATTCAGGCACGGCCTCGCCCAGGCCTTCGCGGTTCGAGGCGATCAGGTAGTCGAGCGCCGGCGCGACGCCGGCTGAGCCGACGCCGGGGACCACAAGGTCGCGCGCGGCGTAGACGCCCGTGGCGATCAGCACCGCGTCGTGTCGCGTGCGCAGATCCGTCAGACTTGCATCGCGCCCGACCTCGAAATTGAGGCGGAATTCGATCCCGCCTTCGACCAGGCGGCGGGTCCGGCGCTCGACTACGTCCTTCTCGAGCTTGAAGTTGGGGATGCCGTAGATCAGCAGTCCACCCGGGCGATCGTGGCGGTCGTAGACAGTGACCGCGTAGCCCATCTCGCGCAGTCGTTCGGCGGCGGCCAGGCCGGCGGGGCCCGCGCCGATCACGCCGACGGAGGCGCCGCGATCGACGCCGGGGCGTAGCGGCTGGACCCAGCCCTCCTCCCAGGCCTTGTCGCTCAGGTAGCGTTCGACGGCGCCGATGGTCACCGTGCCGTGGCCCGACTGCTCGATGACGCAGTTGCCCTCGCACAGGCGGTCCTGCGGGCAGATGCGACCGCAGATCTCCGGCATCGAATTGGTCGCCTGGGAAAGCCCATAGGCCTCCTCCAGACGACCCTCCGCGGTCATCCGCAGCCAGTCGGGGATGTTGTTATGGAGCGGACAGTGAGTCTGGCAGAACGGCACGCCGCACTGGGAACAACGCGACGCCTGTTCGCTCGCCTTGGCGTCGATGAAGTCGGCGTAGATCTCATGGAAGTCGCCCGTGCGCGTTTCAGCGTCACGCTTGGAAGGCGTAGTGCGCGCCACGGTCGTGAACTTCAGCATCCGCTCGGCCATGGTCGGC
The DNA here is from genome assembly GCF_030697305.1 of Phenylobacterium sp. Lineage (GTDB taxonomy): Bacteria > Pseudomonadota > Alphaproteobacteria > Caulobacterales > Caulobacteraceae > Phenylobacterium. Next base: position 18,168 of record NZ_JAUYQL010000098.1, read on the forward strand.
TCCTCTCGAAGGGCCATCTAGTCGAACAAGGTGGCGGTTGAAAGTATATAGACTAATAATTGGTCTTTCTCGGAGACGATTTGGATCGATATTTGCAGATTCGCTCAGCAGGCGACCGGATTTAGTCCATAAAATGGATGAAGATGTTATTTACCATCCGAGCGCTCTCTCAGCGTTCGCAGCATAAGGGGACGCCAAGTGCCGGATTGGCTGAACGCCATCATCCTCGGCCTGATCGAAGGGCTGACGGAATTCATTCCCGTTTCGTCGACGGGCCACCTGTTGCTCGCCAAATCAGCGCTGGGGCTGCCGGACGGCTTCTGGGACACCTTTTGCGTGCTGATCCAGTTAGGCGCGATCCTGGCGGTGGTGGCGCTCTACTTCCAACGGCTGTGGAGCGTGTTGATCCGCGCGCCGAAGGATGCTGAAGCGCGGCGCTTCATCGCCTCGGTGCTGGTGGCCTTCCTGCCGGCCGTTGTGCTGGGCGTGCTGCTGCACGACCTGATCAAGGAGGTGTTGTTCGAGAGCCCCCGGCTGATCTGCTGGTCGCTGATCGTCGGCGGCGTCGCCCTGCTGGCGATCGACCGCTGGCCGCCTCCGGCGCGACGCCACGACGCCATGAAGCTCAGCCTGCCGACAGCACTGGGCGTCGGGCTCATGCAGTGCCTGTCGATGATCCCCGGCGTCTCGCGCTCGGGCGCGACCATCGTCGGCGGCGTGCTGCTGGGCGTGGAGAAGCGCGCGGCGGCGGAGTTCTCGTTCTTCCTGGCGATCCCGACCATGGCCGGCGCCTTCGCCTATGACCTCTACAAGAGCCGCGACGCGCTGAATCTCGACCAGGCAGGCCTGATCGGCCTGGGTTTCCTGGTGGCGTTCGTCTCCGGCTTGGTGGTGGTCAAGGCGATGCTCGACTTCGTCAGCCGGCGCGGCCTCGCCCCGTTCGGCTGGTGGCGGATCGTCGTCGGCGTGGCCGGACTCGTGCTGCTGGCGCGGTAGGCCCGCTAACTCGCTCCCGACGCCGCCCTATTCCTCACCCGTCATCAACCAACGGGCGCAGTCGGGGCCGAGCTTTTCGACCGCCATGCGCTCATAGGCGAGGCTTTCCGCCGGGCTCAGCACGTCGTGCCAACGGCCGTTGACGCCCTTGTTGATGAAGGTCTTGGCCCCGCCCTCGAACACGCGCCCGCCCATCGGGGCCATCTCCTCGGCGTGCGCCTTCATGTAGTCGAAGGTGCAATGCTCGACGACCTTCGGCCATTGAGCGTCCGGGATGTCGATATCCAGGAAATCGGCGATCTCGCGCATCTCACCGGCCAGGTCGGCCTTCAGCCTGGCGAAATGCACCAGCTTGACGTTGGGCAGCTGACGCACTGCCCACCAACTCGAGATGTTGTCCCAGAACGACCAGAACGGCTGCCCATCCTGTTCCAGCCAGGTGCGGAAGTAGCGCCTGATGTCGGGATCGGGCCGCTCGATCGGCGGGCCGACGCGCCCCGGCGTGTCGTTGAGCACGTCGTACCAGAGCTGGTTGGCGTTGGCGTGGTGGTTGTAGAGGCTCCACAGCACGTCGCGCCCGTCGCGGCCGACGTACAAATACTTGGCCTTCGGCGAGAACAGCAGGGCGTCGACCGGCAGGTGAGTCTTGATGATCCGCCGATGGGTCTGGGCCTCGACCGCCTGACGCGCCTGCGGCGGGATGACGCGCATGTCCCACCACGGCGAGATCTCGTGGATCGGCACGTCGGTCGCACCCTTGAAGACCAGCTGCCCGACGATCTGCTGGGTCCAGGTGGTGCCGGACTTGCCGTAGGTGCCGACGATGACGTCGTCGTCCCGGAACCTGAAGTCGTTCCAGGCGGTGGAATCCATGTGGTGGTTGTGCAGCTCGCGCGTCTTGCGCGGCCACGCAATGGTCGTCTGGTCCATGGTCTGAGCCCCTAGTTCAGAGGCTGCAGACTACACCCGAGAAGCGCGGCTGTGCAGTCCCGTAGCGCCCGTCAAGCGGGCGCGCGGGCGGCTTGATCGGCGAACTGCCCGCCACGGCGGTAGCGATAGAGATAGCTGCCGATCATCGACTCCGCCGATGTCGGCGTGATCCCGAGATCGGCGAGCCCCGGCGCGTGGCCGCTGGGCACGTTGTCGGTGCGCAGCATCTCCACCTGATCGGCGGTGATCGGCGGCTTCACCGGCAGCAGGCCCGCGAGCTTGCCGAGTATGCCGGCGACCGGGAACGGCAGCGGCGCGAGGAAGCGGCGCAGGCCGGTTTCGGCCAGCACCAGCTCCATCAACTGGCGGAAGGTATAGACCGCCGGCCCGCCCAGTTCGTAGGTGCGGCCCGCACAATCGGGGTCGGCCAGCACGGCGGCGACCGCCTGGGCCACGTCGCCGACGAACACCGGCTGGAACCGCGTATGGCCGCCGCCGATCAGCGGCAGCGCCGGGCTGATCTGGGCCATGGCGGCGAAGCGGTTGAAGAAATCGTCCTCGGGACCGAACACCACCGAGGGACGCAGCACCACCGCGCGGGGCAGCAGCTCGCGCACGGCGGCCTCGCCCTCGGCCTTGGTGCGGGCGTACTTGGCGGCCGAGGCGGGATCGGCGCCCAGGGCGGACATCTGCACGAATTGCTGGACGCCTTCGTCGCGCGCGGCGGCGGCGATGGTGCGCGCGCCCATCACATGCAGCGCCTGGAAACCCTGGCGGCCGCCTTCGTACAGCACGCCGACCAGGTTGACGCAGGCGCTCGCGCCCTCCAGCGCCCGGCGCACGGAGGCTTCGTTGCGGACGTTGGCCTGGGCGATGTCGATCTGGCCCACATCTCCGTTCAGGCGCATCTCATAGGCGAGGTTGGGCTGACGCACGGCCACGCGGATGCGCCAGCCGCGCTTGGCGAGCGCGCGAACGACCTGGGAGCCGACGAAGCCGGATCCGCCGAACACGGTCACCAGGTTCTGCATGAGGGGCCCTTTCGCTCCGCAAGACGCTCAGCCGATAGACGATGCGGCTGCGCGCCGCAATGAGACGAGACGCGCGCATCGGGCGCGCAAGTCGCCGTTGACCCGTTTGGGGCGGCGCCCTATCAGTCCCGCCTCCCGCTCCCAAGCGGACGGGGCCCAGGTGGCGGAATTGGTAGACGCGCTGGCTTCAGGTGCCAGTGGCCGTAAGGTCGTGAAGGTTCGAGTCCTTTCCTGGGCACCA